>CAMAYC010000114.1 GCA_945862125.1 Reyranella massiliensis 521 | reverse complement strand
GTGGCGCGCGCGATGACGTCGACCGGCCTCGCCGAACGCAGATAGTCGACCGTGATGTTGACGATTTTCGGCACCGTCTCGGTCTCGGTCTCCCACAAGAGGTGGAAGATCGCCGCCATCTCGAGCATGGCGCCCAGCGTGCCGCCGTGAATCGCCGGCAGGAACGTGTTGCCGATCAGATCGTCGTGGTAGCGCATGCGCGTCAGGAGCTCACCGGTGCCATTCTCGGGCGCGATCTTCATCCAGCGCGCGTAGGGGATCGCTTCGGCGAGGCGCCCGACGTCTCCCGACTTGCGCGCCTCGGCCAGGCGTTCGAGCAGCGCACTCATATCTTGGTCTCTGCGCCGATCGATTGCCCGCGCGTCACCTTGCCTTTGGTGCCGAGCATGAAGGTTCCCGCGGCCGCAGCGATCGGATTCTTGGCATCGCCGTGATGGGCGAAGGCGCGCGTGAAGGCAACCGACCGGGTGATGTGATAGCACTCGGCCTCGGCGATCACCGCCTTGCCGGGCTCGGCCGGACGCACATAGTCGATGCGCAGGTCGAGGGTCGCGAAAGGTTCCGGCGCCTTCAGCATGGTCGCCACCGACATGCCGCAGCAACCGTCGAGCATCGCCGTCAACGGCCCGCCCGCCAGCACGCCGGTCTCGGGATTGCCCACCAGTTCCTCACGCCACTCCAGCCGCATCGAAGCGAAGCCCTTCCCCGCATCGATCACCTGAAGGCCCAGCGCCTTGCTGTGCGGGATCGAGTCGGAGAACCATTTCTGGAACAGCGCGATGCGCTCGGCCTTATCCATCTATAACCCCATCTGTCGGGCGGCGAGATCCTTCATGATCTCGACCGAACCGCCGCCGATCGACATTACCTTGGTCTCGCGATAGATGCGCTCGACCTTGGCGCCGCGCAGGTAACCGGCGCCGCCAAAGACCTGCATCGCCTCGTTGGCGCAGAACTCCATCGTCGAGGTCGCGAGATTCTTCAGCATGCAGATCTCGGCCACCGGCTCCTCGCCTTGGCCAACCCGCCAGGCCAGCAGTTCGAGCGTCGACTTCACGGCGTTGATGCGCATCGCCATGTCGACCAGGCGATGGCGTACGACCTGGTTGGCGATCAGAGGCTTGCCGAAGGTGTGGCGCTCGCGGGCGTAGGCGATCGCCTCGTCGAGGCAGACCTTGGCGTAGCCGCAGGCGCCGGCGGCCATGCCCAGCCGCTCCTGGTTGAAATTCAGCATGATGCCGATGAAGCCGCGGTTCTCCTCGCCGATCAGGTTCTCGACCGGCACCTTCACATTGTCGAAGAAGAGCTGGGCGGTGTCGGACGCCCACCAGCCCATCTTCTTGAGCTTGGTCCGGGCAAAGCCCTCGCGATCACGCTCGATCAGCAGCAGCGAGACACCTGACGCGCCGGGGCCACCCGTTCGTACCGCGACGGTGTAGTAGTCGGCGCGCATGCCCGACGTGATGAACATCTTCGAGCCGTTCACGACATAGTAGTCGCCCTCGCGCCGCGCCGTGGTTTTCAGGTTGGCGACGTCCGAGCCGCCGCTCGGCTCGGTAATGGCCAGGGCAGAAATCTTCTCGCCGGCGAGCACTTCGGGCAGGACCTTGCGCTTCATCCATTCCGGACCGAGTGCCGCGATGGGCGGGGAGCCGATCGTATGGCTGTTGAGGCTGGCGTTGAGCCCGCCGCTGCCGTGGCGCGCCATCTCCTCGGCCTTGATGATCCCGAAGAACGGATCGGTCGGCACGCCGCCATAGGCTTCGGGAAAACCCAGTTGCAGCAGACCTGCGGCCGAGGCCTTGCGGTAGAGTTCGCGCGGGAATTCCTCCGCCTCGTCCCACTGGTCGACATGGGGCATCAACTCGCGCTCGACGAACCGTCGGACGGTGTTGCGGAAGGCCTCGTGCTCCTCGGTGTAGAAGGGAGAAGGCGGCCTGCCCGGCGGGGCCAACTGGGCGGCGAGCGACATGGAATTCTCCACGGGGAGGATGGGGTTCTCCCACAGTACCGCGACGCCCACGAAAATCCATTGACTCCCCGATGCACGGCCATGTCTTATGACTGCGCTTCGCGGAACTAGGCCAAAACAACAAGACTAAACGCGAGGCCGGGAAACGGCCGGAGTACAGGGTAGGGGAATGCTTGATTTCATCCAGCAGCTTGTGAGCGGCATTGCGCTCGGCTGCGTCTACGGCCTCATCGCGCTGGGCTTCGTGCTCATCTACAAGGCAACCGAAGTCGTGAACTTCGCCCAGGGCGACCTGATGATGCTGGGTGGCTTCTTCGTGTTCACCTTCATCGGTCTGATGGGCCTCGACTATTGGCTGGGCTTCCTGTTCGCGGTCTGCGGCATGGCCGTGTTCGGCATGGCGACCGAGCGCATCCTGGTCCGACCCATCCTGGGTTACCCGCAATTCTCCATCGTCATGGCCACGATCGGGCTCGGCTATTTCCTGCGCTCCATCGCCGGCATGATCTGGGGCACCGATGATCTCCGGATCGAAACCCCGTTCTCGGCCGGCGTGCTCAAGGTGGGCGATCTCGTGCTGGCGCACGACAAGCTGTCGGTGATCGTGGCCACGGTCATCCTGTGCGCCGTGCTCTACGCCTTCTTCAACTACACGCGCATGGGCACCGCCATGCGGGCGACGTCGGAAAACATGCTGGCCGCCTATTACATGGGCATCCCGGTCAAGCGCGTGGTGTCGCTGATCTGGGCGATCAGCGCCGCGGTCGCAGCCTGCGCCGGCGTCTTGCTGGCACCGATCACCTTCATCCATTCGAACGTCGGTCTGGTGCTCGGGCTGAAGGCCTTTCCAGCCGCCGTGCTGGGCGGCTTCGGGTCGATCCCCGGGGCGCTGGTCGGCGGGCTGATCATCGGCGTCATCGAGAGTCTCGCCGGCTTCTACCTGCCGCAAGGCTGGAAGGACGTGGCGCCATACATCGTGCTGCTCGTTATGCTGGTGGTCCGGCCGCATGGCCTGTTCGGTCCCAGCATGCGCAAGAAGGTCTGAGCCCATGCGTTTTGTCTTCAAGACCGATTACGACCAGGACATCCGCATCCTCAAGCACAGCGGCTACTGGTGGTCGTACGGCGTGCTGCTGGCGGTCCTGATCGCCGCCCCTTTCCTGCTCGAAAGCTACTTGCAGAGCCAGCTCGTGTTCGTCTTCATCTACGCCATCGTGGGCGTGGCGCTGATGATCCTCACCGGCTTTACCGGCCAGGCCTCCCTGGGACATGCCGCCTTCCTGGCGATCGGCGCCTACACGGCCGGCTTCCTGCAGAGCCTCGGCGTGCCGTTCATCGTCTATTTCCCCGTCGCCGCCATCTTGACCGGCGTGGTCGGCGCCCTGGTCGGCTTCCCGGCACTCCGGCTCACCGGCATCTATCTGGTGATCGCCACCATCGCCTTCGCCTTCATCGTCGAGGAGGTCCTGGCGCGCTGGGAATCGGTGACCCACGGCAACGAAGGCATGCGGGTGCGCGCCCTCGACCTGGTGGGCATGCCCGTGCCGCGCGACAGTTCGGCCTTTTACTTCCTCTGCCTGTTGGTGCTGGTGGGCTCGGTGCTGGTGGCGCTCAACCTGCTGCGCTCGCCCACCGGTCGCGCCTTCGTCGCAATCCGCGATTCCGAGACGGCCGGCAAGTCGATGGGCATCGACCTCGCCGCCTACAAGGTGAAGTCGTTCGCCATCAGCGCCGCCATCACCGGCATGGCCGGCGTCCTGTTCGCCCACAAGATGACCTTCATCTCACCCGAGATGTTCACCCTGCTGCTCTCCATCGAATTCATCATGGTGATCATCATCGGCGGCGCCTTCGGCGTGCACGGCGCGATCCTGGGGGCGATCTTCATGGTCATGGTCGATCCGTTCCTGACCGCACTGAAGGACGACGTCCCGGTGCTGGCGGCCAGCATCGCCTCGTCTTTCGGCATGGCCGAGGATGCGGCGAAGCAACTGCAGGAAAAATTCTCGAAGATCGGCTCGGCCGCCGGCCTCAAGGGCGCGATCTACGGCCTCATCATCATGATGTTCATCCTGTTCGAGCCCTACGGCCTTTACGGTCGCTGGCTCAAGGTGAAGCTCTTCTTCCAGCTCTTCCCGCTCTACAAGCGCGCCACCTTCAAACGGCAGAAGACCTACGTGAAGTCGGAGCGCAACCGATGAGCTTGTTCACGGTCGACGGCATCTCGCTGCAGTTCGGTGGCCTCAAGGCGGTCGACGCCGTGAGCTTCAGCGTCGAGAAGGGCGAGATCTTCACGATCATCGGCCCCAACGGTGCCGGCAAGACATCGATCTTCAACCTGATCTCCCGGCTCTACAACCCGACATCGGGCAAGCTGTTCTTCGAGGGCCGCGACATCACCGAGGTGCCGCCACACCAGATCGCCAAGCTCGGCATCGCGCGCACCTTCCAGAACATCGAGCTGTTCGAGAACGCCACCATGCTGGCCAATCTGCTGGTCGGCCGCCACTGCCACGCCACCACGCAGATGTGGCAGGAGATGCTGTTCCTCCCCTCCGTGCGTCGCGCCGAGCGGGACCACCGGCGCAAGGTCGAGGAGGTCATCGAGTTCCTCGACCTGCAGGCCTACCGCGAGAAGCTGATCGCCGGCCTCCCCTACGGCGTGCGCAAGGTGATCGAGGTCGCCCGTGCGCTGTGTTCGGAGCCCAAGCTCATCCTGCTCGACGAGCCATCGTCCGGCCTCAACGTCGAGGAAACCGACGACATGTCGTTCTGGATTCGCGACATCCGGAGCGAGCTCGGCATCACGGTGCTGATGGTCGAGCACGACATGACCCTGGTGAATCGCGTCTCGGATCGCGTGCTGGCGCTGAACTACGGCAAAGTGCTGGCCTCGGGCACGCCGGCGGAGGTGCAGGCGCATCCCGACGTCATCGCTGCCTACCTCGGCGCTTGAGCGGAGTGGATATGCCCCTGGATACCGACACTTCCGACCCGATCCTCAAGGTCAGCAACATCGAGAGCTACTACGGCCCGATCATGGCGATCCGCGGCGTCAGCCTGCAGGTGCCGCGCGGCAAGATCATCACCGTGCTCGGTGCCAACGGCGCCGGCAAAACCACCATCCTGAAGACGATTTCCGGCGTGCTCGACCCGCAGAAGGGCTCGATCGAGTTCGAGGGCAGGCCGATCCAGCGCATGGACGCCGACAAGATCGTGCGGCTGGGCCTCAGTCATGTGCCTGAAGGCCGCGAGGTCTTCCCGTTCCTGTCGGTGCGCGAGAACCTGGCGATGGGTGCCTTCCTGCGCAGCGACCGCGACGGCGTCGCCCAGGATCTCGAACGCGTGTTCGCCTATTTCCCGCGCCTCAAGGAGCGCATCGACCAGCCGGCCGGCTCGCTGTCGGGCGGCGAGCAGCAGATGCTGGCGATCAGCCGCGCCCTGATGAACCGGCCGAAGCTGCTGCTGCTCGACGAGCCCTCGCTGGGATTGTCGCCGCTCCTGGTCAAGGAGATCTTCAGCATCATCAAGCGCGTCAACGCCGAGCAAGGCACGTCGATCCTGCTGGTCGAGCAGAACGCCAAGATGGCGCTGGAGACCGCGCATTATGGCTACGTCCTCGAAGTCGGCCGCGTCGTCATGGACGACACCTGCGAGCGGCTGATGAGCAGCAAGGACATCCAGGAATTCTACCTCGGCGCCAAGGAAGAGAATGCCCGTGGCGAACGCCGTTGGAAGAAAAAGAAGAACTGGCGCTGACCAGGGAGGCAAGCAGACCATGGCCCAAATAGCGACGCTGACGGTTGCAGAAACCTTGCCCAAGAGCTTCGTGCTGTCGTGCAAGACACGCGGCGACAAGCCAGCGATGCGCGAGAAGCTCTACGGCATCTGGAATGCCATCTCGTGGACCCAATGGCTGGAGCGTTCACGCGCCGTCACCTACGCCCTGCACTCGATCGGGTTCCGGCCGGGCGACGTGGCCTCGGTGCTGGCCAACACCGTGCCGGAATGGAACTACGCCGATTTCGGCATCCTGTGCGCAGGCGGTGTCTCGTCAGGCATCTATCCGACCGATTCGGCCAAGCAGGTCGAGTACCTGATCAACGATTCCCGCACCATGGTGCTGTTCGTCGAGGACGACGAGCAACTCGACAAGGCGCTCGAGGTCCGCGAGCGCTGCCCGACGCTGAAGAAGATCGTGGTGTTCGACATGGAAGGTCTCACCACCTTCAGCGACCCCATGGTCGTGTCGCTCGACGAATTCATGGCCGGCGGCCGCAACTACGCCAACGGCAAGGACGGCCTGTTCGACGAACTGGTGGACTCACGCAAGCCCGACGACCTCGCCATCCTGGTCTACACCTCGGGCACGACGGGCCCACCGAAGGGCGCGATGCACAGCCATCGCAACGTCGTCTACACGATGGCGAACTGCATGCATCCCGAGCTGTCGCTCTCCTGGTACGAAGGCGACGAGCGGCTGGCCTTCCTGCCGCTCTGCCACGTCGCGGAGCGCATCGCCGGCAGCTACTACTCGGTGGCGACCGGCGTGTGCAGCAACTTCGCCGAGAGCCCCGAGACGGTGCCCGACAATATCCGCGAGGTGCAGCCGACCCTGTTCGGCGCCGTGCCGCGGGTGTGGGAGAAATTCTACTCGGGCATCATGATCGCGCTGAAGGACGCCACGCCGCTGCAGCGCTGGGCCTACAAGAAGGCGATCGACGCGGGCTTCGCCGTCGCCGACGCCCGCCTGGCACGACGTGAGCCTTCGGCGTTCGAGAAGCTGCGCTTCCAGCTCGGCTACTGGCTGGTGCTGAAGAACATCCGCAAGATGGTCGGGCTCGACCGCTGCCGCTGGCTGTTCACCGGCGCCGCGCCGATCGCGCCCGAACTGATCCGCTGGTACCTGGCGCTCGGTCTCGACATGTACGAGGTCTACGGGCAGACCGAGAACTGCGGTCTCGCCACGGCGATGCCGGCCAACGCCATCAAGCTCGGCACCGTGGGCAAGTCGGTGCCCTACGGCGAGGTCAAGATCTCCCCGGCGGGAGAGATCCTGATCAAGGGCGACATGGTTTTCATGGGCTACCTGAACCAGCCCGAGAAGACGGCCGAGACCGTCGACAAGGAAGGCTGGCTGCATACCGGCGACGTCGGCATGATCGACGACGAAGGCTATGTGAAGATCACCGACCGGATGAAGGACATCATCATCACGGCCGGCGGCAAGAACGTGACGCCCTCGGAAATCGAGAACCTGCTCAAGTTCTCGCCTTACATCAGCGATGCCGTGGTGATCGGCGACAAGCGGCCCTACCTCACCTGCCTGGTGATGATCGAGCGCGAGACGGTCGAGAAGTTTGCGCAGGACCTCGACGTGCCGTTCACCAACTACACCAGCCTGTGCCGCACCAAGGAGGTCCAGGACCTGATCTGGTCGGAGATCGAGAAGGTCAACACCAACTTCGCCAGGGTCGAGACCATCAAGCGGTTCTTCCTGATCGAACAGCAGCTGACGCCCGAGGACGAGGAGCTGACGCCGACCATGAAGTTGAAGCGCAGCTTCGTGAACACGAAATACAAGCCGGAGATCGATGCCATGTATCGCGCCCAGGCGGCGTGAGCGGAGGACATGCCGGGCCTTTAATTCGGCCGCAGGCGTGGCATATTGACGTCAAGCCGGGAAACACCGGATGGGAGGGGGTCGGCGCCCGCTTCTCCCCTATTTGGAAACGGGCGCCGCATTTAGGAGGCAACGCTATGAGACTTAACGTCTTGAAACCGGCCCTGCTGGGCGCCGCGGTCGGCCTCGCCGCCCTGCCGGCGTTCGCACAGACCAAAGTCACCAACCAGGGCATCACAGCCACCGAGATCGTGATCGGCACCCACCAGGACCTGAGCGGTCCGATCAAGGTGTGGGGCGTGCCGGTGCTCAACGGCATGCTGCTCGCCGTCGACGAGGTGAACGCCAAGGGCGGCATCAACGGCCGCAAGCTGCGCCTGGTCTCCGAGGACAGCCAGTACGATCCGAAGAAGGCCGTGCTGGCCAGCCAGAAAATGGTCGAGAAGGACAAGGTGTTCGCCATGGTCGGCCCGATGGGCTCGCCTACGGTGCTCGCCTCGCAGGACGTCCTGTTCGATGCCGGCGTGCCGCAGCTCTTCCCGCTGACGGCGGCCGAATTCACCTTCAAGTTCGATCCGAAGAAGCCGCAGGAGCGGTTGAAGTTCAACAACCTGCTGCCCTACGTCGAGAGCACCCGGGCGGCGGTGAAGTACATGATCGAATGGAAGAAGCCCAAGGCTGCCTGCATCATGTACCAGGACGACGAATACGGTAAGAACGTGTTCGACGGCTTCACCCTGCAGCTCGAAGCCATGAAGATGAAGGCGGCTTCGGTCACGACCTACAAGCGTGGCGCCTCCGACTTCAGCGCCCAGGCCGCCAAGCTCAAGGCCGACGGCTGCGACCTCGTGGTCATGGGCACGGTCATCCGCGAGACGATCGGCCTGATGGCCGAAGCCAAGAAGATCGGCTTCGCGCCGACCTGGCTCGGCGCCACGCCGGTCAACGTCCTCGAGATCCCCGCCCTCGGCAAGGAACTGGTCGAGGGCCTCTACGCCGCGGCGGGCTTCGTGATCCCCTACCGCGACACCTCGACCGGTGCGGTCAAGGCGTGGTGCGAGGCGTACTTCAAGAAGTTCAACACCGAGCCGAACAGCCAGGCCGTCATCGGCTACAACACGGTGATGACCTTCGCTCACTACGCCCAGGTCGCGGGCAAGGAGCTGACGGGACAGAAGTTCCTCGACGCCCTCGAGTCGGGCAGCGTCTACCAGGACATCTTCGCCTCGCCGCCGACCAAGTTCTCCAAGACCAACCACCTGGCGACGACGATCACCCAGGTGCAGGAGGTCAAGAACGGCCGCTGGGTGCTGGTCAAGGGCGACCTGCTCTTCTAGAGCAGCCGCCACTCCCGAAACATCAGGCCCGGGCGGGCAACCGCCCGGGCTTTTCTTTGCCCGACATTACTATTTTCAGCCCGCGGGCGGCGGCACCGGGACCCTGGCGTCGCGCAACCTGTTCTGAAGCGTCGGTATCCCCTTGGCGGTATTGCCTTCCTCGCATTCGGCGATGGCAAAGCGTGCCCGGAGATCGGCCTGCTCACCGCCGGAGTAGGTCGTGCCGAGATCGTCCCCGGTATCGCCGACATATTCGGAATACAGTGTGGCAAGCTGGGTGCAGTAGGCCATGCCTTGCGCCGCCGTCATGCCCACCGGCGGGCCACCGGCCGTCTGGGTGCATGCCACCACGATGAATGGCGCGAACGCGCCGAAAAGAAGTCCCCTGAGCTTCGCCATGCGATCCTCCTGCACGCGAGGCTACTGCAATTGCCCGCTCGTCGGCTATGGTCTGTCTGACATGAGCGGTGAACTTTCCGGACGGGTGGCGATCGTCACCGGCGGCGCCTCGGGCATCGGGGCGGCGTCGGCGGCCTTGCTGGCGGAGGCCGGCGCCACGGTCATCGTGGCCGACGTCAACGAAGCCAGCGGGTCGCCCGGCCGCTTCGTGGCCCACGACGTCACTTCCGAGGCGGCCTGGAAGTCGCTGCTGGACGACGTGCTGGCGCGCGAGGGTCGCCTCGACATCATGGTCAACAATGCCGGCGTCTCCGGCGGGTCGGGCAATATCGAGACGACGACGGTCGAAAACTGGCAGCGGGTCCAGGCGATCAACTCCGAGGGCGTGTTCCTCGGCAGCAAATACGCCATCGCGGGCATGAAGAAGACGGGGCCGGACAAGCCCGCCTCCAAAGGCTCGATCGTCAATATTTCCTCGATCGCGGGCCTCATCGGCTCGGCTGGCCCGACCGCCTATACGGCGAGCAAGGGGGCGGTGCGCCTGCTCAGCAAAAGCGTGGCGATGTACTGCGCCGAGCAGAAATACGACATCCGCTGCAATTCGGTGCATCCCGGCGGCGTCGACACCGCGATCTTCAATCCGCTGTGGCAGGCGGTTGGCCACGAGCAGGGCAAGGCCTTCATCGGCAGCCGCCATCCGATCGGCCGCATGGCCGAGCCCGGCGATCTTGGCGAGATGGTGCTGTGGCTGGCCTCGGACCGGTCCAGCTTCGTCACCGGTGCGGAATTCGTGGCCGATGGCGGCATCACCTCGGGCTTGCAGAGGAGGCCGCTCCTTGGCCCGTCTTGAGAACAAGGTCGTCCTGATCAGCGGCGGCGCCTCGGGCATTGGCGCGGAGACGGCCCGCCTGGTCCTGCGCGAGGGTGGCAAGGCTGTGCTGGCCGACCGCGACGAATCGAAAGGCCGCGCGCTCGCTGCGGAGCTGGGTGCCGCGGCGTGTTTCGTGGCGCTCGACGTCACCGAGGAGCCCAGCTGGCAGGCCGCCGTCGCCACGACCGTAGCGACGTTCGGCGGCCTCCATGGTCTCCTGAACTCAGCCGGCGTCGGCGTGCGCAACACCATCGAGGACTGCTCCCTCGAGGAATACCGCCGCGTGAACGACATCAATTCGCTGGGCACGTTCCTCGGCTGCAAGTCGGCCATCGGCGCCATGAAGGCGTCGGGCGGCGGCTCGATCGTGAACATCTCGTCGGTCCTGGGCCTGCGCGGTGCCGCCCATGCCATGGCCTATTGCGCCAGCAAGGGCGCTGTGCGGACGCTCACCAAGAACGTGGCGCTCCATTGCGCCCAGATGAAATACAACATCCGCTGCAACTCGGTGCATCCCGGCTACATCGACACCCCGATGATCGCGCCCCGGCTCGAGCAGAATGCCGGCAACATGAGCGGCCGGCAGGCGCTGGAGGAGCTGCATCCGCTGGGCCGCCTCGGACGGCCCGAGGAAGTGGCCAACATGATCCTGTTCCTGCTGTCCGACGAATCGACCTTCTCGACCGGCTCCGAATTCGTCTGTGACGGCGGCCTCACGGCCTGAGGCGGCCTACTTCTTCATCCCCGTGATCGAGGTGCTCATGGCGCGCGGATCGCGCTTGGGCCAGCGGCCGGCTTCGACCTGGACGATGAAGTCGCCGACGATCCGGTTGAACTGGTCGGGATCCTCCAGATTGATCGTGTGGCCGCAGTTGGGCATCACCGCCAGCGCCGCCGAGGGAATCTCCCGCTTCATCAACAGTGACGGCGCGAGACACGGCCAGTCCTCGTCACCGGTCAGGACCAGAGTCGGCACCGTCATGCCGCGCATCCCGTCCACGAGATCGTAGAGCGAGGGCCGCCGACCCTGGCAGCCGATCTGCGTGTTGGCCGAGCCCAGCGCCGAGTGCTCGGCCAGCTCCTGCTTGAACTGGGCGAAGCCGCGCGGGTCCTTGTTCTCGAACTGCACGCGCGTGGGTCCGTAGGCGTATTTCTCGGCGAAGGCCGCCATGCCCTCCTGCAGCAGCGACCTGGCCACTACCTCGACCTCGGCCTTGAACTTGGCCTGCTGGTCCTTCTCGGCCCCGTAGCCCACGCCGGCCACGACCAGCGAGCGCGCGCGCTTTGGATGGCGAAGGCCGAAATGCAGGCTGGCGAAGCCGCCCATGGACAGGCCGACGATATGAGCCTTGTCGATCTTCAAGTGATCCATCACCGCCAGGATGTCGTCGGTGGCGCGCTCCTGGCTGTAGCTCTCGGACTTTTCCGGTACGTCGGATGGCGGGTAGCCGCGGGCGCCGTAGGTGATGGCGCGGTAGCGCTGCCCGAAATGGCGCATCTGCATTTCCCACGAGCGGTGGTCGGCGGCGAATTCGTGGACGAAGATGATGGGCGCGCCGGCCCCGGTTTCCTCGTAGTGGAGATTCACGCCGTCGTCGGTCCTGGCAAATGGCATCGTTTTCCTCCGGGTCGGCCCTGACTTTAGCTCATGTGGCAGTCCCGTGGCGTGGTGATAGGCTTCCAATATGAGCGAAATCGGAACCGGCCTGCAAAACGCCTCGGGCATCCGCAACGCGGTCGCCCGCGCGGGATATGCCTTCGTCGAAGCCTCGGACATGCGCACTGCCTTGGTGCGCTTCGGGACGCTGGCCGACTGGCCGGAATTTGCCCAGAGCTGGGGCGATCTCGACGTCGATACCTACATGGGCGACGGCGGCCGCTACCGCCGCCGGCGGTTTGGCGTCTATGCCGCCCCGCGCCAGGGGCCGATCGTGCGCGGGCCGCACCAGGCGCACTACCAGGGGCTCGACTACAATACGCTGAACGGCGGCATCGAACGCTGGTTCAAGCCGGTGGCCGACGAGATCGGCGACGGTGCCTCGATGCGCACCATCCTGGAATACTGCCGCGCCCTCTTCAGCAAGCTGGCACCCGACGCCCTCAAGTGGCATGTCGAGGTCCATCAGTTCCGCATCGAAGCCAAGCCCGGCCAGCACGGCAAGCCCACGCCCGAGGGCATGCACCGCGACGGCGTCGACTATGTGCTGGTGCTGCTGATCGACCGCCGCAACATCCGCAGCGGCACCACGACGGTGCACGACCTCGACAAGCGCGCGCTGGGCAGCTTCACCCTCACCGATCCGCTCGACGCCGCCCTGGTCGACGACCGGCGCTGCTATCATGGCGTGACGCCGGTCGAGCCGGAGAACCCCGCCCTGCCCGCCTATCGCGACGTGCTGGTCGTGACGTTCCGGAAGAAGTAGCTAGCCCCCGATCGTCACGCCCGCATCGGCGATGATGGTCTGGCCGGTGATGAACGCGCCGGCCTTGCCGGCCAGCATGACGGCGATGCCGCCGATGTCGTCGGGCTCGCCGATGCGCCGCAGCGGCGCGGTCGCCAGACGCTTGTCGAGATAGACCGGATCGTCCCACAGCGCCTTGGCGAAGTCGGTGCGCACCAGGCCCGGCGCGATGGTGTTGACGCGGATATTGTCGGGGCCGTACTCGAGCGCGAGGTTGCGGGCGAGCTGCATGTCGGCCGCCTTGGAGATGCAGTAGGCGCCGATCACCGCTGAGCCGCGCACGCCGCCGATCGACGACACGATCATGATCGAGCCGTCCTTCTTCGCCCGCATGTCGGGCAGGCAGAGATTGACCAGCCACATGTTGGAGAGAATGTTGTTGTGCATCACCTTCATGAACACGTCGTCGGGCAGCTTCTCGTTCGGCCCGTAGTAGGGATTGGACGCCGCGTTGCAGACCAGCACGTCGACCGGCCCGAGCTGCTTCTGCGTCTCGGCGATCAGCCGCTCGACCTGGGCCTTGTCGGAGATATTGCAGGGGATGACCGTGGCATGGCCGCCGGCCTTGCGGATCTCCGCCGCCGCCTCCTCGCAGGCCGGCGCCTTGCGCGACGACACCACGACCTTGGCGCCCTGCAGCGCCAGATGCATCGCAATGGATTTGCCGATGCCCTTGCTCGAGCCGGTGACGACGGCGACCTTGCCCGTGAGGTCGAAAAGCGGCGATGCCATGAGACGTTCCCTCCAGATGTGTTGCCGTCCCAGATAGCAAATAACCGCAGCCGACGTGTCTAAAATCCGCCGGGCCCGGCAGTGGGCTGGCCGCCGCCGCCTGCTTGCTGGTTGCACGGCGGCTGAACAACCCCAATATGAATGGGATCATCCTGCCCGCCGAGGAGTAAGCGTTCTGCCGCACGATACGCCCCTGATCGCCACCATCGTCGCGGGCCTCGGCCTCGCTTTCATCCTCGGCCTCATCGCCCAGCGGCTGCGCCTGCCGTCGATCGCGGGCTATCTGATGGCGGGCGTGGCGATCGGTCCTTTCACGCCGGGCTTCGTGGCCGACGGAAAACTCGCCACCGAACTGGCAGAGATCGGCGTCATCCTGCTGATGTTCGGCGTCGGCCTGCATTTTTCGCTGAAGGACCTGCTCTCCGTCAAAACGATTGCGGTGCCGGGCGCACTCGGCCAGATCGCGGTGGCGACGGCGATGGGCGTGGGCCTTGCCCTGCTGATGGGCTGGTCGCTCGGCGCCGGGTTGATCTTCGGCCTCGCCCTCTCGGTGGCCAGCACCGTCGTGCTGTTGCGGGCACTGCAGGACCGCCGCCTGGTCGAGACCGATCGCGGCCGCATCGCCGTGGGCTGGCTGATCGTCGAGGACCTCGTGATGGTGCTCACCCTCGTCCTCATCCCGCCGCTGGCCGGATTGTTGGGCGGCAGGAGTTCCGTGACGCCCGCGACCGGCGAGGGACCGGCGAGCGGCTGGCTGGAGACCCTGCTCGGCGTCACCGGCCTCTGGGGCACGCTGGGCGTCACCGCCCTCAAGGTCTCGGCTTTCGTCGCGCTGATGCTGGTGATCGGCCGCAAGGCCATTCCCTGGCTCCTGCACTATGTCGCGCACACCGGTTCGCGCGAGCTCTTTCGCCTCGCCGTGCTGGCGATCGCCTTGGGCGTGGCCTTCGGCGCCACGCATCTCTTCGCCGTCTCGTTTGCTTTGGGCGCCTTCTTCGCCGGCATGGTGCTGGCGGAATCGGAACTAAGCCAACAGGCGGCGCGCGAGACGCTGCCGTTGCGCGACGCCTTCGCCGTACTGTTCTTCGTCTCGGTCGGCATGCTGTTCAATCCCGGCGTGCTGGTGACCGAGCCGCTGACGGTGCTGGCGACTTTCCTGATCATCGTGCTGGGCAAGTCGGCGGCGGCCTACCTGATCGTGCGCGCCTTCGGCCATTCCAACCTGGTGGCGCTCACCATCGCCGCCAGCCTGGCCCAGATCGGCGAGTTCTCCTTCATCCTGGCGGTGCTGGGCGTGCAGCTCGACATCATGCCGGCGCGCGGCCGCGACCTGATCGTGGCCGGTGCCCTGCTCTCGATCCTGGTCAATCCGCTGATCTTCCTGCAGCTCGACCGCATGACACGCCGCGCTGCCGCGGAAGAAGCGAAGGCGAAGGTGCCCGCGCCTCCCGCGCCGGGCGAGACGCCGGCCGCGTTGACTGGCCACGCCGTTATCGTCGGCCACGGCCGCGTCGGCAGCCGCATCGCCGAGGCGCTGAAGGCGGCCAACGTGCCGCTGCTGGTGATCGAGGACGACGAGGCCAACGTGGAAGCCCTCAAGGCGCGTGGCATTCAGGCCATCAGCGGCGTGGCAGGCGAGGAATCCGCCTTGGAGCAGCTCAACCTGCCGGCCGCGAAATGGCTGATCTCCGCCATCCCCGACCCGTTCGAGGCCGGCAACCTGATCGAGCGCGCGCGCAAGGCCAACCCGTCGATCCGCGTCATGGCGCGGGCCCACACCGACGCCGAGGTGGACTATCTAAAGGGTCTCGGCGCGGAACTGGTTGTGATGGGCGAGGACGAGATCGCGCGGCGCATCATCAAGGACGTGTTGCCGCTGGGGTGAGCGTCAGCACGCACAAACGCTAGCAATGCTTGCATTTCATGGCCTTCGCGAAGCCGTTATCGCTCGTCATGACACCATGTGCGCTGGCTTCTCCCCCTCTTGGCCGGCGTGGCATTACTCGTCTCGCGATCGGTATCGGCGGAAACAGCCGGGCCTTTGCTGCGGGTGCTCGACGGCGACACCTACGAGATCCTGCTCGAAGGCTTTCCGACGCGCGTGCGATTGGCCAACGCCGA
>CAMAYC010000113.1 GCA_945862125.1 Reyranella massiliensis 521 | reverse complement strand
GTCGGCCGGCAGGGTGCGCCAGAGGTCGAGCACGGTGAGGCGGTGGCCGTTGCTGCGCTTGCACCAGGACGGGTCGATGTCCTTGTACTGCGGCCATCCGGTGGCGACGATCAGCAGGTCGCATTCGCGGACGGCGCCTTCGATCGAGGAGGCACCCACGACCTTGTCGCCGAGTACGCCGATGGCCGCGTCCTGGGCCAGCGGATCGTGCACGACCACGACATAGCCTGTGTCGGCGAGCTTGGCCGCCAGCTTCACGCTGTGGCTTTCCTCCACCACAGGGGTCTGCGGCTTGTAGGAGAGGCCCATGATGGCGATGCGGGTGCCGGCCTTAGCGAATTTGGCCACGAGGCCGGCCAGACGGTCGATCTGGTAGTTGTTGATGCGGTCGGTCGCCTCGGCCACGTCGGCGCGGGCACCGATCTTGCGGGCGAAAGCGGCGAAAGCCACGTTGTCGCGCGGGAAGCAGGGGCCGCCGTAGCCCATCGCGCCCTTCAGGTACTTGGCACCGATACGGGTGTCGGCGCCCAGCGCCTTGGTCACGGCATCGACGTCGGCGCCGGGAATACGGTCGCAGATGTCGGCCAGCATGTTGGCGTAGGAGATCTTGGTGGTGACGTAGGTGTTGACCGAGATCTTGGTCAGCTCGGCGTTGACGAAGTTCATGCGCTGCACCGGCGGCTTCTTTTCGCACATCTGCAGGTAAATGGTCTGCAGCATGTCGCCGGCCTTGGAGTCGCTCTCGCCGATCAGGATCGAGTCGGGGAACAGCATGTCGCGCACGACGCTGCCGAGCGCGATGAATTCCGGATTGTAGCAGAGGCCGAGGTCCGGCCCGACCTTGCGGCCCGAGGCTTTCTCGAGCGCGGCCTTGATCTCGGTCTCTGTCGTGCCGGGCATCACCGTGCTGGTGATGACCACCATGTGATAGCCCTTCTTGGCCTTGAGCGCCTTGCCCAGCGTCTCCATGGCCTGGAGCACGAAGCGGTTGGAGAAGAAGCCGGTGCTGTCCGACGGCGTCGGCACGATCACGAAACTGGCGTCGCTCTTCTGGATCGCCTCGTTGGCGTCCATGGTGGCAGACAGGCGCTCGCGGTTGGCGGCGATCAATTCGTTGAGCTGCGGCTCGACGATCGGCATCTTGCCGGCGTTCATGGCATCCACGAATGTCTTGTTCACATCGAGGCCGATGACACTGAAACCGCGGCTGGCGAGGACCGCCGCAAGGGGCGCTCCGAGCTTGCCGAGACCGACGACCGAGACGCGAGGCAGAGTGGCTGAAGTCATTTTCATTCCCGTTTTGAGGGTCGGTACTGATACTGTCGCAGCGGTTGGGACGCCACCCCGAATTTGTCGCGAATGGGGCGTAAATCGCGGCTTGCGCCGTAGCGCCGCAGGGGTGAAGGATCGAGTGCAAATTACGAGAGGATCGAATGAAGATTGAATTTTCGGCCTTGCCGAAGGCCTTCTCGGGCAACGTCGCGGTGTTTGTGGCGGCCGACAAGCAGCTTCTGGCGACCGCCCAGGCGGTCGACAAGCAGGCGGGTGGAGCCGTTGCACGTTCCTTAGAGGCGGGCCGCTTCACCGGGGCCAAGGGGCAGACGCTGACCGTCCTGGGCCATTCCGGCGACGTCGGACGCCTGATGCTGCTAGGGGTCGGCAAGGGCCGGGAACTCGACGCTCGCAGCGCGGAAGGCCTGGGTGGCCTGGTGGCGGCCGAGGCCAACGCGGCGGGCCACGCTGCCGTCACGGTGGTTGTCGACCCGGTCAAGGGCAGCCGGCTGTCGCCGGGCCAGATCGCGGCGCACATCGCGCTCGGGGCTCGTCTGCGCAACTATCGCTTCGACAAGTACAAGACGAAGGACAAGCCCGAGCAAAAGCTTTCGCTGACCCAGCTCACTGTCGTGCTGGCCGGGCCGGCCGAGGCGCGGAAGGTCTATGCCCAGCTCGAGCCCACGGTCGACGCGGTCTTCATGACCCGCGATCTGGTGAGCGAGCCGGCCAACGTGCTTTTTCCGGGCGAGTTCGCCCGCCGCGCCAAAGAACTCACGAAGCTCGGCGTCAAGGTCGAGATCCTGGGCGAGGCTGAGCTTAAGAAGCTCGGCATGAACGTGCTGGTGGCGGTCGGCCAGGGCAGTGAACGCGAGTCGCAGCTTCTCGTGATGCGCTGGATGAACGGACCCAAGGACCAGAAGCCGGTCGCGCTGATCGGCAAAGGCGTGACCTTCGACACCGGCGGCATCTCGCTGAAGCCAGCAGGCGGCATGGAAGACATGAAGTGGGACATGGGTGGGGCCGGCGCCGTCACCGGCGCGATGCGCCTGCTGGCCGGGCGCAAGGCCAAGGCCAATGTCGTGGGCGTCTGTGCCCTGGTCGAGAACATGCCCGACGGCAATGCCACGCGTCCGGGCGACGTGGTCACGTCGATGTCGGGCCAGACCGTCGAGATCATCAATACCGACGCCGAAGGCCGCCTGATCCTGTGCGATGCCATGTGGTACGCCCAGGAGAAATTCAAGCCGCAGGCCATGGTCGAGTTGTCGACGCTGACCGGCGCCATCATCGTGGCGCTGGGCCATGAGCGTGCCGGGCTGTTCTCCAACAACACACCGCTCTCGACCAAGCTGCGCATGGCTGGTTCGGCGATCGGCGAGAAGCTGTGGCGCATGCCGCTGGGGCCGAAGTACGACAAGCTGATCGACTCAGAGATCGCCGACATGAGGAACGTCAGCAACGGTCGCGATGGCGGATCGATTACCGCCGCGCAGTTCCTGCAGCGGTTCGTGCAGGACGGCGTTGCCTGGGCCCATCTCGATATTGCGGGTGTCGCCTGGTCCAGCAAAGGTGACAGCACCACGCCCAAGGGCGCGACGGCCTATGGCGTTCGCCTGCTCGATCGGCTGATCGCCGACAACTACGAGCGCTAGGGAACCCCATGGCGACCGAGGTCAATTTCTACCATCTGACCCGATCGTCGCTCGAGGACACCTTGCCCCGCCTGCTGGCCAAGACCCTGCAGGCGGGGGAGCGGGCCGTCGTTATGCTGGGCTCGGCGGAACGGGTCGACGCAATCAACACCCATCTCTGGACGTTCGATCCCAACGGCTTCCTGCCGCACGGCGCGTCCCGCGACGGCGATGCTGATCGCCAGCCAGTCTGGTTGACGCACCTCGACGAAAACCCGAACGGAGCGGGCTATCTCTTCGTGGCCGACCATGCCCGATCCGAGCGTGTGGCCGACTACAAGCGTTGCTTCGAATTGTTCGATGGCCGCGATGACGCAGCAGTGGCGGACGCCCGGGAGCGCTGGAAGCTCTACAAGGCAGCCGGGCACGCCATGGCTTACTGGCAGCAGACCGATAGCGGCGGCTGGGAGAAGAAAGCCTAGCGCTGCAGGCGGGGCTTCCAGTAGCCGTTCCAGGCCGCTTTCACCCGCTCGCGAAACGGGATGTCGCCTTCGGGGCGGTAGAATGACGGAGCGTCAGCCTCGAACTTGGCCATGTAGTCGCGATAGCTCAGCGGCCGCTTCACGCCGACTTGGGTCTGCGCGGCCAAGAGATCGAGACCTGCATCGATATCGAACACCGTCGAGAGCCGGCCTCGCAGGCCCAACAGCAGTTCGGCCGCGGCATCGGGAATATCCCAGGCCGAGAATACGGCCGCCAGTTTGGCGAGTTTTTCCGCGCTGAGCTGCTTGGCCCATTCCGCGCCCTTGGGCCCCAAGATGTCCCGGGCATAGTAAGCCTCGCCCTGGAACGGGCGCCCCGACAGCGTCTCGGCCGGCGTCGGCCAGACGTAGCGCGAGGGCAGGGCCCGAGTCGAATAGGTGCGCACGTCGAGTCTGAACAGGTCAAAGCCCTGGCGGCGCATGAAGCGGTCGGTGTTGTGGAATGTGTGCTCGTCGGTGGCGCCCGAGCCGATGAAATTGACCTCGAGCTGGACCGCCAGCAGGCCCAACGGCTCGAAGCGCCCGTCGAACGAGCGGAGGATCTCGTAGTCGACGCCGTCGATGTCGATCTTGAGATAGTCGACATCGGTTAGGCCGCGTGCCGCGAGCAGGCCGGGAACGACCACCGTCTTCGCGGGATCCGCCAGGCCCGTCATCTCCCAGGCGTTATTGCGGAACTGTTCCTCTGCGGAAGCTGCCTTGAGGCGTGCCTCGCGGATCTCCCGCGTACGCATAAAGCTCAGGCGGTCGCGCATCCGCATGATTAGGGGCGCGGCCGGGCCTGCGGAGAGGTCGACGATCTTGTCAGGCCTCCGGCCCACGAACGCTGCCAAGTATTCGATGTCGGGGTTGGTTTCGCAAGCCGCCAGCCGCCGGCACTCGGCCTCGCTGGCGTCTATTCCGAGTGCCCGCAACCGCGGCTCGAAGACCCGCCATTGCTGTTCAATGCCGCCGGAGCACCCGACATCCAGAAGGGTAAAACGCTCGTTCTTCAGGCCACTAGCGACGAGCGCCGGGAATGTGCCGGTCATCCCGAGAGTCAGACCGAAGCTACTGGTGTTGCTGGCGACCCGACGGCCCCGGGCAGGCGCAACGGGGGGGCTGTCAGGAGAAAGCGGGAGCGCTTCTTGCCGCGGAGCCACAGTGCCAAATCCTGCAACCACCAGATTTCTCCCAGATTCAGTCCAAGCTTGAAAAGACAGTGATTATGAATGGGCAGCGAAGGGTGTTCCACATTCTCCGGCCCGGGCTTCGCAGGGACAGCTTCCACGCCGTAGTTGTCGGCAATGAGGGCAGAAATCTGGCTGTCGGTGATCCATTGCAGAAGCCTTTTGTCGCGTCCATCCAGGACACAGCACATGGCGTGCGCGCGGTCCGGGTCGACTTTCTTGTTCATTTTCATGATTTCGTCGGTAAAGCCGGTATAGAGCAGCAGCATATCGCCCGGTTCGATTACCACCTTGTCGGCCTCAAGCACACGGCGCAAATCGTCATAGTTCACATACTTATGGTCCCGCCCGTAGTGCTTCTCGAGGTCGACCATGACCCCGCGGCCCTGGATGGCCTTGGCAGCCATGTTCTCGACCCCGAGCTTGTGAGCGTAGCTGAGGTGCCCGCAACCGTCTCGGCCTGCGTCAGGCAGTGGGCCGACAACGTCCGACCCTGCCTTGAACCCATTGTAGTAGAGCGCCTCGGGCACCCCATCGCCATCAGCGTCGAACATGCCGCCGACATGGGCCAGCGTGTCCCACTGAGTTGAATATTGCAGGGTCAGGATGACGCGGTCGTCGCTGGCCACGTCCACGAACAGGGGGTTGAGGGTCCGGGTATGGAAATTGAAGCGCCAGCCGTTCTCGTCGCCGGTGGGCGAGAGGACCGGAGGCAGCCGCCGCGGATTGAGGACGTTGCCGCCGGGGAAATCGAGCGGGATGCTGAGGCAGAATGAAAGGCCTTCCTTGACCTCGGCAATGCCTTCCAGAACCTTCTTGGGGGTGATGAGATTGAGCCGGCCAAGCTGATCGTCGTCCCCCCAGTCTCCCCAGGTCGATCCCTCTGGCCGGTGCTTCCAGCGCTTCATGACGTTTCTCCCCTTTTCGGCGGGGACAGTAGCGCGCGACCCCAGCGCGCGTCATCACGTACGCATGCCTCCTGCGCTCAATTCCGCAAACGGCAACGCTGCGGATAGTCTATCATTGACCCCCTAAATGAGGGTTCTATGTCCGCAATTGCAGCAGCCCCCCTGGAGCGTGACGTCAGAGTCATCAGCCTGATCGGCGTTGCCCATGGCGCCAGCCATTACTACCAGCTGGCCTTCGTCACGATGCTGCTGATCGTCCGCGAGAAGGCCGGCTTGTCGTTTACCGATGTCGGGGCGCTCGGGGCGATTTACTACGGGGTTTCGGGGGTCTGTCAGACTCTCGCGGGCTTCGCCGTTGATCGGTTCGGCGCCAGGCCGATCCTGGCCGTCGGGTTGGCACTGGCGGCGATCGGGCTGGCGCTCACATCCTTGGCCGATTCATTCCTTACCTTTGCGGTCATTTCGGTCGTCGGAGCCATCGGCAACTGTGTCTTCCACCCCGCCGATTTCGCCCTCCTGAATTCGTCGGTGAATCAGCGACGACTTGGCAGGGCGTACAGCATCCATGGGCTGGGCGGTTCGCTGGGGTGGGCCGCTGCTCCGATTATCTACTTCCTCGACGATCTCGTGGGCCGCACGGGCGCCGCTCTCATCGGTGCCGTGCCAGGCCTGATCCTGGCCGCTCTCGTCCTTGGCCATCGCCGGTACTTCGTCGATCACCGTGTAGAGGTTCGTGCCGCTGCTGCGGCCGACGGCGCTAAGGTAGGCTTGGGCCTTTTTCTGCAGACCTCGATCGTACTCTGTTTCGCGTACTTCGCTCTGATCGCCGTCAACACGGTGGGAATCCAGCAGATGGCCGTGCCGGCCTGGGTGGAGATGTTTGGCGTTGCGGAACGCTACGCTGCCCTCTGCCTGATCGTCTTCATGGTGGGCTCGGCGGCTGGAATGCTGGCGGGTGGCTTCTTCGCAGACAATGTGAAACGCCATGACCTGGTCGCATCCATCGGGCTTCTTGCGGCAGCCGCCCTCACGGTGCCCATCGCCACTATGGCCGTTACCCCGGCGCTCCTGCTGCCTCTTCTGGCGCTGGCGGGCTTCGCCGGCGGCGCCACCAACCCATCGCGGGACATGATCGTCCGCAATGCAACGCCGCCCGGGGCGTCGGGCAAGGTGTTCGGTTTCGTCTATTCCGGCCTCGATGTCGGCTCGTTGATCGGGCCGCCGCTGTTCGGCTATCTGATGGACCTGCATATGCCGGCGGCGATCTTCTGGATCGCGGTCGCACTGTACGTGTTCAATGCCGGGATGGTGCTGACCATTCGTCAGGCGACCGCGCCGCGCGCCGTCGCCGCGGAGTAACCTGACTAGGCTGCCTTTTCGAGGGCTTCCTGCGCCGACAGCCAACGCTGCTCGGCATTGGCGACTTCCCGCTCCAGGCGCGCCTTCTCGCGCTGCAGGTCGGTGACGACCGTGCCGGGGCCCGAATAGATCGTCGGGTCGGCGAGCCTGGTCATGACGCCGTCGAGCTGGGCGGTGAGGCGGGCCAGCATCTTCTCGGCACTGTCGACCGCCTTCTTCAGAGGGGCCTTCTGGGCGCGATTGTCGGCCGATGCCTTGCGTTGGTCCTTCTTGGTGCCTGCGTCGGCCGGGCGTTCGTCGCGCTTGGACGGCTTGGTGCCGCGTTCCTTCAAGAGCTTGGCCTGATACTCGTCGATGTCACCATCGAACGGTTTCACCGTGCCGCCGGCGACCAGCCACAGGGTGTCGGCCACCATCTTCACCAGATGCGTGTCATGGCTCACCAGTACGACAGCGCCCTCGAAATCGTTGATGGCGTCGACCAGCGAGGCGCGCGCATCCATGTCGAGATGGTTGGTCGGCTCGTCGAGCAGCAGCATGTGCGGCGCGGCGCGGGTGGCGAGCGCCAGCAGCAGGCGGGTCTTCTCGCCGCCCGAGAGGACGCCCACCTTGAGGTTTGCGCGATCGCGCGAGAAGCCGAAGCGGCCGAGCTGGGCGCGCACCTTGGCTTCGCCGGCACCGGGACCGAGCGCGCGGTTCATGTGGTCGAACGGTGTCGCCTCGTAGTCGAGGCTCTCCTCCTGGTCCTGCGAGAAATAACCGACGCGCAGTTTCGGCGTCTTCTTCAGTCGGCCCTCGCGCGGCTCCAGCCGCTGCGAGATCAGGCGGATGAAGGTCGACTTGCCGTTGCCGTTCTGCCCCAGCAGTGCGATGCGGTCTTCCATGTCGATGCGCAAGTCGAGGCCGCGCAGCACCAGCGGCCCGTCGGGATAGCCGACCGAGACCTCGTCGAGAGTCTCGATCGGCGAGGCCAGGATCTCGGGCGAGGGGAAGTTGAATGAAACCTTCTCGTCGATCGGCACGCTGGCGACCGGCCCCAGCTTCTCGATCATCTTCATGCGCGACTGTGCCTGGCGCGCCTTGCTGGCCTTTGCCTTGAAGCGGTCGACGAAGGCCTGCATGTGCTTGCGCTGGGCCGCGACCTTGGCCTGCTGGGCGGCGTCGTTGGCCAGGCGCTCGGCGCGCGTGCGCTCGAAGAAGTCGTAGTTGCCGGTGTACGGCACCAGCTTCTGCTGGTCGATGTGGACGATGTGGTCGCACACGTCGTTCAGCAGGTCGCGGTCGTGGCTGACCATGAGAACGGTGTTGCGGAATCGTTTCAGATGCTCGGTCAGCCACAGCATCGCTTCGAGGTCGAGATGGTTCGACGGCTCGTCGAGGATCAGGAGGTCGGGATCGCTGAACAGCGTGCCGGCGAGCGCCACGCGCATGCGCCAGCCGCCCGAGAATTCGCCGCAGGGCCGGCGCTGCTTCTCGTTATCGAAGCCGAGGCCATTCAGGATCGAGGCGGCGCGGGACGGCGCCGAGGCCGCGCCGATCTCGTCCAGCCGGGCGTGGATCTCGGCCAGGCGGTGGCCATCATGGCAGGCCTCGTTCTCGGCCATCAGGGCGCTGCGCTCGACGTCGGCGGCCAGCACGGCGTCCAGGACGGTGATGTCGCCGCCGGGCGGGTCCTGCGGCACGGAGCCCACGCGCGTGCGTCCCATCAGGTTGATCTCGCCGCTGTCGGCCTCGATCTGGCCCTGGATCAGGCGCAGCAGCGTCGATTTTCCCGCACCATTGCGGCCGACCAGCCCGACCTTCCAGCCGTCTGAAAAGGCCGCGGAAGCGCGGTCGAAGAGCACGCGTTCGCCGTGGCGGAAGGAGATGTCGCTGATATGAAGCATGGGGCGGCGGCCTTTAGCATGCGATACCGACCTACTCCAAGCTGGATCGGCCGACTTGCCGGCCTGAAACCTCGCGTCTATAAGGCGCGCCCACTCGCCAAGTGTTTGTCTTCAAGAGGATTCCATGGCCGTCGAACGCACTTTCTCGATCATCAAGCCGGATGCGACCCGCCGGAACCTGACCGGCAAGATCAATGCCCGCTTCGAAGAGAAGGGCCTGCGGATCGTGGCCCAGAAGCGCATCTGGATGACCGCCACGCAGGCGGAGCACTTCTATGGCGTGCACAAGGCGCGGCCGTTCTTCGCCGACCTCTGCAAATTCATGATGTCGGGGCCGGTCGTGGTGCAGGTGCTGGAGGGCGAGAACGCCATCGCGGCGAACCGCGAGATCATGGGTGCGACCAATCCCGCGAATGCGGCTGCCGGCACCATTCGCAAGGATTTCGCCGAGTCGATTGAGGCCAATTCCGTGCATGGATCGGACTCGCCGGAGAATGCCGCGAGCGAAATCACTTACTTTTTCGCCGGCTCCGAAATCGTCGGCTGAGACGATCTTCGGTTAAAAAGCAGGCACAAAAAAGCGGCCCACCAGGGCCGCTTTTCTTTATGGCGGCGCGGCGTCAGCCCAGGACGGCGAAGGCCACCAGCAAGGCCACGCTGCCGCCGATCCCCAGGAAGAGCGCCAGGATCGACATATGGCCGACTAGGCCCAAAGCCATGGAAGCCAGGATCAGCACGATCCAGAGGAGCGTGAACGTCACCAGCTTGTTGAAGGAAGTGTAGGTCTCCAGGTGGGCGGGGTAGTCGTCCTGCGCGTCGGCCATATCGGATCCTCGTTGAGATTTCGCGGCGATCTTATAGCGAACTAGGGCTCGGCGGAGAAGAGAAGGGCGCCGCCGGACGGAATGTCGCGGACGGTGACGCGCCCATCGGCGATTGCGATCCGGCCTTCGGCGAACCAGCGCACGACCAGCGGATAAAGCCGGTGCTCCTGGCGCAGGATGCGGGCCGACAGCGACTCCTCGGTGTCACCGGCCAGAACCGGCACAGCGGCCTGGGCGATGATCGGTCCGGCATCGAGGTCCGGAATGACGAAGTGGACCGTGCAGCCGCTCAACCGCACGCCGGCCTCCAGGGCCTGCTGCTGGACGTGCAGGCCCTTGAACGAAGGCAACAGCGACGGATGGATGTTGATGACCCGGTCGGCCCAGCGGATCGGAAACCACGGGCTGAAGATCCGCATGAAACCGGCGAGAACGACCAGTTCCACGCCGTGCCGCTCCAGCTCCGCCGACAGGGCACGATCGAAGGTCTCGCGATCTGCGTGCTCGCGATGGGAAACGACCGCAGTCGCGATTCCGGCCTCGGCTGCGGCTTTGAGGCCGGGCGCATCTTCCCGATTGCTGACAACGCAGGCGATCGTGGCCGGGTAGTCGGTGGCCTGGGCGGCCCGGGCCAGGGCCGCCATGTTGCTGCCTCGGCCCGAAATCAGAATGCCAACCTTCAGCTGCGCCATAGGCTGTCGGCATGCTCGACGATGCAATCGGCCTCTTCGCTGGGCGCACGCTCAACGATGCCGATCTCGTACACGATCTCCCCGGCGTCGCGCAGAGCCGTGGCGACACGCGCCGCGTCGTTACTGGCCACCACGGCGATCATGCCGAGGCCGCAGTTGAAGGTGCGCAGCATGTCGTCGGTCGGCACGCGGCCAACATCGTGCAGCCAGCCGAAGACCGGGGGCGCCGACCACTGTCTTGCATCGAGGCGCGCACGCGTTCCGACGGGCAGGCAGCGGGGGACATTGCCCGGCAGGCCGCCGCCGGTGATATGGGCGAGCCCCTTGATGGCGCGGGTCGTTCGCACCACGCCGAGCACCTGCTTCACATAGATGCGCGTCGGCTCGAGCAGGGCCACGCCCAGCGATGCCTTAGCGAACGGCGCCGGGGCATCGTAGGCGAGGCCGCTGCGCGCGACGACGCTGCGGACCAGCGAATAGCCGTTGGAATGAGGGCCGCTCGAGGCAATGCCCAGTACCGTGTCGCCGGCCGCAATATCGGCCCGTGGCAGCAGCTCGTCGCGCTCGGCAGCGCCGACGGTGAAGCCGGCCAGGTCGTAATCGCCGTCGGCATACATGCCGGGCATTTCCGCTGTCTCACCGCCGATCAGGGCGCAGCCCGCGCGCCGGCAACCCTCGGCAATGCCGGCCACGACACGCCGCCCCACGTCGACGTCGAGACGGCCGCTCGCATAGTAGTCGAGGAAGAACAGTGGCTCGGCGCCCTGGACCACGATGTCGTTGACGCACATCGCCACCAGGTCGATGCCCACCGTGTCGGGGATGCCGGCCTCGATCGCTACCTTGAGCTTGGTGCCGACGCCGTCGGTGCCCGAAACGAGGATGGGGTCCCGAAATCCCGCGGCCTTTAGGTCGAACAGCCCGCCAAAGCCGCCCAGGCCGCCCATCACGCCCGGCCTGTTGGTGGCACGGGCCAGCGGCTTGATATGTTCGACCAGCGCGTCGCCCGCATCGATATCGACGCCGGCGTCCTTGTAGGTCAGGGGCGGCCGGTTGTGGCCCCCCTTGTTGCCGTTCGGTGCGTCGGGCTTCAAGCCATGCTCATTCGTGCTAGATCATGTGGCGTGCTAGATAGTTGGCGCGAACATAGCCAAAAACCGGACCCCCGCAATGCCGATAGGCCGATGGTTTTCCACGATCGTCGCAATTCTGCTGGCGACCCTTGCCCTGTGCGCCGCTGCCGCCGCCCAGGTGGCCGGTGGCAATTCCTATGCGATCACCGGCATTGACGTCGATGTAAACGCCGCCGACGCGGTCAAGGCGCGGGAGCAGGGCATCCAGGAAGCCAAGCGCCGGGCCTCGCGCATGCTGGTCGATCGCCTGGTGGCGGCCGAGGATCGCGGTCGCGTGCCGCCCCTCGACGATGCCCGGCTCGACGCCATGGTGCGTGGCGTCGAGTTCGTCCGCGAGCGTTCTGCGCCGAGTCGCTACATTGCCACGTTGAACGTCGTGTTCGCCGCTGATCTGGCGAAGGCCTGGTTGGGCGACAGCGGCGTCAAGGTGGTCGAGACGGTCTCGCGTCCTGCTCTGGTCATCCCGGTGTGGAAGGGCAAAGCTGGAGTAGAGCCGTTGGACGATCGCAATGCCTGGCGCGAGGCTTGGCGGACTCTCGACACGGCCGGCAGCGCCGTGCCTGTGACAGTACTTCGCGCCGACCCCACCGATCAGGGCGCGCTGACGGCCGAGCAAGCCTATGTCGGCGATGTTGCGGCGCTGGCGCGGATGAACGAACGCTATCGCGCGCCGACGATCATCGTGGCCATCGTCGAAGGTGACAAGGACAGCGGCGCACTCAGCGTCGGAGGTGTCCGTTACGATATGCAGACCGGCGCCCGCAGCGAGATCCCGAAGACGCCCGTCGAAGGCTCGGCTCAACTTCCCGAGGCCGCCAAGAAGGTGCATGCGCGGGTGAACGACGAATGGCGCAGTATCGCCACCGTCCGCCGCGACTCGCAGGATGCGATCGACGTCTTTGTGCCGATTCGCGCCCTCGGCGACTGGGTCCAGGTCCGCCAGCGCCTGGGTGGCGTGCCGGCCGTCAAGAGTGTGGCCGTGCGTTCGCTGGAGTCTGACCGAGCCGAGCTGCGTCTCGAATACTTCGGCTCGACCGACGAACTCCAGCGCACCCTGGCACAGGCTGGCCTGGTGCTGGACAAGGAAGCCGACCAGTGGCGGCTGCAGCCGCGGTGACCAATGGAAGCGGTCCAGGCGACGTGATTCAGCCGGCCATTGGCGGTCGCTGGCGTTTCTGGCTGGCGGCGGCAGCCGCCTTTCTGGTCGTCCTCTGGCTCCTGAACGACATCCTACTGCCTTTCGTGGTCGGCATGGTCGTGGCCTATTTCCTCGACCCTATCGTTGCGCGCCTGCAGCGCCTCGGCCTGTCGCGCACGATGGCCACGACCGCCGTGACCATCGTGGCGGTGCTGCTGGCCGTCGGCATCGCCATGGCTATCCTGCCGCCGCTGCTCGGTCAGGTGGAGGCTTTGATCGCGAAGGCGCCCGAATACATCGTGAAGGCCTCGCTCCGCATCCAGCCGCTGATCGAGCCGCTACGCGAGCGGCTGGGGATGGCTCCGCTCGGTATCAATGATTTGCAGGCACAGGCGGCGCAGTGGGCCGGCAAGGGGCTTGCCGTGGCGGGCGGCGTCGCCAGCCAGGTTGCGGAAGGAGGTGTGGCGATCGTCAACCTTCTCGGCCTGCTGTTCATTACGCCTGTCGTGACTTTCTACATGCTGCGCGATTGGGAAAAGGTTCTGGCCGCAATCGACGGCGCCCTGCCGCTCGACCACGCTGACACGATCCGCAAGCTTGCGCGGGAGTCGAACGCCGCCATTGCAGGCTACGTGCGCGGCCAGGCGCTGGTTTGTCTCTGCCTCGGCTCGATCTATGCCATCGGCCTGTCGCTGGTGGGCCTGCAGTTCGGGCTGGCCATCGGCCTGATCGCCGGCGCCATATCGTTCATCCCGTTTGTCGGCACGTTTGTCGGCGCCGTAATGGCAATCGGCATGGCGCTGGTGCAGTTTCCGCCCGACTGGATCGGCGTCGTGAAGGTCGCCGCCGTGTTTCTGTTCGGGCAGACGTTGGAGGGCAACTTCCTGTCGCCCAAACTCGTCGGCGACCGGGTCGGGCTGCATCCGGTGTGGATCATGTTCGCCCTTTTGGCGGGCGGCTCGCTGTTCGGGTTCGTGGGCGTGCTGATCGCGGTGCCGACGGCGGCGGTGATCGGCGTGATCGTGCGGCACCTGATCGGCCGCTACCACGAGAGCGCGATCTACCGCGGCGACAACGCCGGCTGAGCGGCCGATGCCCAGCCAGCTTACCCTCGAACTCACGCTGCCGCCGCCAACCTATGCTCGCGAGGATTTTGTCGTTGCCGGCGGCAACCGGGAGGCACTGGCCTGGGTCGATCGCTGGCCCGACTGGCCGGCGCCAACGCTGGCGGTGAGCGGCCCGACCGGCTGCGGCAAGACGCATCTCGCCCGTATCTGGGCGACGCGGGCAGGCGCTTCCGTGGTCGATGGCACCGACCTCGAGGGCAAGAGCGTGGCCGACCTGTCCGACATGGCGGCAGCGTCTCCCGCGATCGTCGTCGAGGGCGCCGATCGCGCGCCGGAGCGGGCCTTGTTTCATCTCTACAATCTGATGCGTGAGCGTGGCGGCTCCTTGTTGCTGACGTCCGCTCTGCCGCCCGCTCATTGGTCGATCGCCTTGCCCGATCTGGCATCCCGGCTGCGCGCGGCGCCTGCCGTGGCCCTGGCGCCCCCGGATGACGAACTCCTGGGATCAATCATCCTGAAGCAGCTCGGCGACAGGCAATTGCATGCCGGCGCCGGGGTCGTGCAGTATCTGGTCTCGCACATGGAACGCTCGGCGGAAGCCGCACGGCGGGTCGTGGCGGCGCTCGATCGCCGCGGATTGATCGAGCAGCGGGAGATTGATCGTCGATTGGCGGCCGATGTGCTGGGCGAACTGTCTGGCATGCCGCCGACGACAAGGGAGGGGTGATGAGAAAGCTTTTCCTGGCCGCTCTATTTGCGGCCTTTGCGCCGGTGGTCTCCGCTCAGGCGCAGTCCGTCATGGGCACATGGCTGACCGCGTCGGGCAAAGCGCAGGTCAAGATCGACCCGTGCACGGATCCGGCAAGCGGCCCGATCTGCGGCTTCATCGTCGGCTTGATCGAGCCCAAGGGACCGGACGGCGTGGTGGTCGCCCCCGATGTCGCCAACGATTTTCGCAACGAGAATCCGGCGCTGCGCAGCCGCAAGGTGATCGGCATGCCGCTGATCTGGGGCTTCAAGAAGACATCGGATCCCAACGCCTACGACGGCGGGCAAATCTACAATGGCGAGAACGGCAAGACTTATTCGGCCAACATCAGCCTGCAGCCGGACGGCACGCTTCGTTTGCGGGGCTACGTCGGCTCGCCGATGTTCGGTGAGACGCAAATCTGGACACGCGTGAAGTAGGGAGCGGAACAATGGATATGGGCATCAAGGGTCGCAAAGCGATCGTCTGCGCGGCGAGCAAGGGACTGGGCAAGGGCTGTGCCACGGCGCTGGCCGGCGAGGGCGTCGATCTCGTGATCAACGCGCGCACCAAGTCGGAACTCGAGGCGACGGCGGATGAGATCAGGAAGAAGTACGGCGTGAAGGTCACGGCGGTTGCCGTCGACGTCACAACCGAGGACGGCCGCAAGCAGGTGCTGGCGGCATGCCCCGAGCCCGACATCATCGTCAACAATGCGGGCGGCCCACCGCCGGGCAATTTCCGCGAGTGGAACCGTGACGACTGGATCAAGGCGCTCGATGCCAACATGCTGACGCCCATCGAGTTCATCAAGGCGAGCGTCGATGGCATGATGAAGCGCGGCTTCGGGCGCATCGTGAACATCACCTCGAGTTCGGTAAAGGCGCCGATTGATATCCTCGGCCTCAGCAACGGCGCACGCTCGGGCCTGACCGGCTTCGTGGCCGGCGTCGCGCGCACGACGATCCGTCACGGCGTGACGATCAATGGCCTGCTGCCGGGTCCGTTCGACACCGACCGCCTGCGCGGCACGACAAAAGCGCGTGCGGCGAAGGCCGGCCGCAGTTTCGAGGAAGAGTACGCCACGGCCGCCAAGGCGCATCCGGCCGGCCGTTTCGGCACGGCCGAGGAGTTCGGCATGATGTGCGCATTCCTGTGCAGCGTTCACGC
>CAMAYC010000112.1 GCA_945862125.1 Reyranella massiliensis 521 | reverse complement strand
TGGAACAAGCGGCTCACCACGCCGATCCTCAATCGCTGGCTGCGCGAGATGGAGACGCTTCATCCGCCGCCGCTCGCCAAGGGCCGGCGCATTCGCCTGCGCTTCATGACCCAGACCAAGATCCGGCCGCCGACCTACATGATCTCGGTGAGCCAGCCCGACGAGCTGGGCGACGACTACCTGCGCTTCCTGATCAACCGCCTGCGCGACGATTTCAGCATGCCGGGCGTGCCGATCCGCGTCACCATGCGCAAGCCCGACAATCCCTTCGCCAGCCGGGCAAAACCGCAGCGGTAGCCAACTCCTGTTCGTAACTGTGCTTTAGCGACTGATGTCGTTTGAGACATTTTGTATTGAGTTGGCCGCTCATGATGAATCGTGCCTTTTGCCACATTTCGGTCAATTCATCTGTCTCGAAGTGTAAAATCCACTTGTGGAGGCATGGGAGGAAAAGGGCAGATAATTGGCCTTACGGAGATTCTTGAGCCCCGCTGGAGGGGTTAATCGCCGCTGACATATCGGCGGCACGTTTTTTGCGTGCTGCGCTCATGGTCATTGTTCGGATGCTGTTTGGCGATCCAAGAGTGCGCCTATGAAGAGACTTTTCCTGGACCGGCCGTTCGTCGCTTCGGAAAGCGAGGCCGTTCAGACCTTCGCCGAAGATGCCGACCGGGTAGCGTCGCCGCCGACGGCGGTGGAGATCGGCGTGCAGCTTCGCCGAATCCTCGGTACGCCCGAGTTCGCCGCCTCGACGCGGAGTGCCCGCTTCCTCACTTACATCGTCGAGCGGACGCTCGCCGGCGAGGCCCGCCTGCTCAAGCAGTACAGCATCGCGACCGCGGCGCTCGGGCGCAATTCCGGCTTCGATCCGGACAGCGATCCGTTGGTGCGGCTGGAGGCCGGCAAGCTGCGACGGAACCTCGACAGCTACTACGCCAATCACGGCGCCGGCGATCCGGTCCGCATCTCCGTGCCGCGCGGCTCCTACGTGCCGGTGTTCGAACGACTGGCCACGGCCCGTGCCGAGGGCCGGTCTGACGCGCGGATTGCCGTGCTGGGCGAACTCGCTCCGACGCGCCTTCTGGTCGTGCAGACGAGCGGCCTCAGCCCGGAGGCCGCGCCCTTCTCGCAGGGCCTCACCGAGCAGCTGACCGTCGAGCTGGCACGCTATCGGGACCTCTCGGTGGCGCCGGCGATTCCGATCCTGCCGGAAGGTGCATCCCCGGCGGCGCTCGCTCTGTCCACCAAGGCGCGGTTCGTGGTGACCAGCAGCGCGCGGCAGAGCGGCTCGCGTCTGCGCGCGATCCTGAAGCTGCACGACCTGCAGGCCAACGCGATCATCTGGACCGATTCATTCGACGGTCCGCCCGATGCGACCTCTACGATCGAGGCGCAGGACGCTATCGCGCGCCGCGTCGCGGCCGAAATCGCCGACTTCCACGGTGTGATCTGCCGGCTGCTCGCCTTCGAATCGGTCAGCAGCGAGGCCGGCAACTGGAGCTCGCACATCTCGATCCATCGCCACCGCTATCTTGCACGCATAACCAACGAGCAGGTCTACCGCTTGGCACGGGCCGATCTGGAGGCCGGTGTCCGGCGCATGCCCTATTCGGCGATGATGTGGGCGGCGCTGGCACACACGGTCTTCACCGGCAACTGCCTGGGCTTCGACGACGATCCCAATTTCCTGCAATCGGCGGACCGTCATACCCAGCGCGCTATCGAGCTCGACGAGACGTGCGCCTTCGGCCATGTCGCGGCGGCGACAATCGCGATGTACCGGCGCGATCTCGCCGGCGCGCTCGAGGTCTGCCAGCGCCTCGCGGCGGGAAATGTCCATGCACCTAGCACGAAGCTGAGCGCAGGCTTCTTCCGGTCGCTGGCGGGGGACTGGGACGTCGGCGCGCAGCTCATGGCCCAGGCGCTCGCGGTGATCAGCCACCCGCCCGGCTGGGCGTTCCGCGCCACCTTCCTCAACGCCTATCGCCAGCGCGACTACATGCTCGCGCTCAACGCGCTCAAGGCCTATCCAGCCGGCGAACAATTCACGCCGTCTCTATTGCGCGCTGCCGCCTTCGGCCAGCTCGGCAGAACCGAGGAAGCGGCGCTTGCTGTCGCCGAGATGCATCGCAAATGGCCCGAGTTCCCGCGCTTCGCGGATCGCTACTTCCGCTACCTCTCGGGAATCGATGCGCTATCCGACCATCTGCGCGAGGGCCTGAGCAAGGCCGGCCTCGATTCCTGAGGCGCTGCCTGATACCGCGCTCCGGGCCGTACGCCACGTAGCGTACCTGCAGATAACGGTAGCTACTCTGCACAGCGCTGCGCCCCCTCCTTAGAGTGAATCCAATCTCATGGATTCCCCAAGGAGGCCGACATGGCTCTATCCCGCCGATCGTTCAGCGTTCTCACGGCCCTCCTGCCGGCCGCCGGCCTCGCGTCGCAGGCATACGGGCAGACCGAGTTCAAGGGCGAGGGCGGGAAAGTGCGGGTCGCGTCATTTCCTGGCGGTAACGACTATCCGTTCTGGGCAATCGCCAAGCTCGGGCTCGACCGCAAGTACGGGTTCGAGCTGGAGAATGTGTCGGTGCAGCCCGGCGGCGCGGCGCTGACCGCGTTCCGATCGGGTGCCGTCGAGGGCGGGCTGATGAACTGGCTGGAGTTGGCGCGCGTGCGCACCGCGGGCGAGGAGATCGCCGCGATCGTGCCCTTCCTCGAGATGCCCAACGTCTGGGTCGTGCCGAAGAGCTCGTCCGCCAAGACCGTGGCCGACCTCAAGGGCAGGAAGGTCGGCACCTACAATCGCTTCAGCCCGGAATGGGTTCTCTACCTTTCGACGGCCAAGTCGAAATTCGGCTACGATCCGCGCACCGAGAGCACGATCCAGGAGGCCGGACCCGGCCTGCTGCGCGGCCTGATGGACCAGAAGCAGATCGACGCCACGTTCATCTTCTACAACCTCGCCATGCCGATGGTTGCCTCGGGTGAGTACCGGATCCTGTTCAACAGCAAGGATCTGCTCAAGCTCGCGGGCATGCCCACGAGCACGATGCTTACGTCGGTCGCGTTCCGTGAAGCCTATGGCCGCTCGAACCCAAAGAACGTCCGCGCCTTCGCCATGGCCTATCGCGACGCCGTCGCATATCTGCGCGCCAACGACCCGATCTGGGTCGAGTGCCTGGCGCGGCAGAACATCATCGACGCGGCTGTCGTGCCGCTGATGCGCGACTACAGCCGCGACGTGACGATGGCGCGCTTCTCGGCCGATCCGATGGCCGAGACCAAGCAGCTCTTCGACGTGCTCTATGCGACCGGCGGCAAGGAAGCCATGGGCGTTGATACCTTGCCGTCGGGCATCTTCAACACGAGCTTCTCGAGCTAAAGAACAGTGAAGTCGCGTCTGTTTGCCGGCACGGTGCCCAGGCTGGCGTCGTTCGCGATACTGCTGGCAATCTGGTACGCGGCGGCCTGGCTGCCGGCCAAACCATTGCTGCCGCCGCCGCACCAGGTGCTGATCTACCTGGTGCAGGACGTCCAGAAGCCGGAGATCTGGAAGCATCTGGGCGTGACGCTGATGCGCATCTTCCTGGGGTTCGGCCTGTCGATGGCGATCGCCATACCTTTCGGGATTGCGTTGGGCTTCTCGGCGTTCGCGCGCCAGCTGTTCGGCTCCTGGGTAGTCATCGGTCTGATGATTCCCAGCCTCGTCTTCATCATCCTCGCCTACACCTCGATCGGCCTGAATGAGTTCGCGGCTGTCGTGGCTGCGGCGCTGGCCGTAGTTTGGGTGCTGACCATCAACATCTGGGAAAGCGCCAAGGCCGTCGATGTGAAGCTGATCCAGATGGCGCGCGGGTTCGGCCTGTCGCCGGTACGCATCGTGACATCCGTCGTCCTGCCGCAGCTTGCCGCGTCGCTGATGGCGTCGGCACGGTTCGGTCTTGGCCTCGTCTGGAAGATGGTGCTGTTCGTCGAGCTGCTCGGCCGCAGCAACGGCATCGGCTATCAGATCGAATACTTCCACCAGCTGTTCGATCTCGGCCGCGTGCTCGAATACACGGTTTTCTTTGTCGCCATCATGCTGCTGATCGAAGTCGTGGTGCTGGGCGGCCTCGAGCGTCGCCTGTTCCGCTGGCGGCCGGCAGCTCGGCTGGCCTGACGCAATGTCCGTATCCATCGCCATCCGTGACTTCGCCAAGGAGTTCCAGACCTCCGATGGCTCGCGCCTGCGCGTTCTAGAGAATGTCGATCTGCAGGTGGCACCCGGCGAGTTCGTGACGATTCTCGGACCGTCGGGCTGCGGGAAATCGACCCTGCTCAATGCACTGAGTGGGCTCGACACAAGCTTCGAGGGAAAGGTCGAGATCGGCCGCAGCGCGGTGGGCGCCGCCAAGCCCCGCATCGCCTATCTGTTCCAGGAGCCGCGTCTTCTGCCGTGGCGCACGGTGCGCGGTAACATCGAGTTCGCGCTCGACGCGGCGCGTGTCCCCAAGTCCGAATGGCCGGCGCGCTGCAAACGCTGGCTGGAGGCGGTCGGCCTCTCGTCTTTTGCCGACTATTTTCCGTTGCAGCTTTCCGGCGGCATGCAACAGCGCGTGTCGATCGCACGCGCTTTCTCGATAGAGCCCGAACTCATGCTGATGGACGAGCCGTTCAGCGCGCTGGACGAGATCACCGCACTTCGCATGCGTCAGCTGTTGCTGTCGCTATGGGAGGCCGACCGCCGCACCGTGCTGTTCGTGACGCACAATTCACTTGAGTCGGTCTATCTCTCGGACCGCATCGTGGTGATGAAAAGCGGTCCGAACAGCCGCATTTGCGACGAGATCGGGCTCAGCCACCTGCGGCGGCCACGCAAGTACGACGACCCGGCGCAATACGAGACGCAGCGCACCGTGCTCGCCACGCTGATGCGGTACGTCTGATGAAGGGCAAGGCGATCGTCGCAGGCGCGGGAATTGGCGGTCTGGCTGCCGGCTTGGCGCTGCTGCGCAAGGGTTGGCAAGTTCGCATCTATGAGCAGAGCGAGGATATCCGAATCCTGGGAGCGGCAATCTACATCTGGGAGAATGGGCTTCGCGTGCTGGAGACGCTGGGCGTCTACGAGCAGGTGACCGCGGGCACGCAGCAGGTACAGGTGCGCGAGCGCCGCGGCGCGAAGGGCGAACTGCTGGGTGTCGAGAACACGGCGGCAAGCGGCCGGCTCTTCCTGCCGATGCGCCGTGCATTGCTGACCTCGCTCAAGGATGCGGTGCTGGCGGCGGGCGGTGAGATACATTTTGGCAAGCCGGTACACGGGGCCGATCCTGGGGGCGCGCTGCACTTCCGCGACGGTACTGTGGAGCACGGTGATCTCGTCGTCGGCGCCGACGGTGTCAACAGTCGGGTGCGCGACAGTCTCGGGCTGCTGCGCTCGCGCAAACCGGTGGGCCAGTACGGCTACCGCATCATGATCCATCGCGAGTCGGGCGATGCCGCGCACGAATTCCGCAGCCGCATCAGCGAGCACTGGAACGGCAGCCGGCGACTGCTCTACGCGCCGAGCAACCCGCAGCAGGCCTATATCCAGCTCACCTCGGTGCGTGGCGATCCCGCGGCCGGCGCGCCGTTCGACCGCGCCTCGTGGCTCAAGACCTTCCCGCATCTCGACTGGGTGATCGAGCGCATTCCCCACGACGGCAAGGGCGACTGGTTCGAGGTGGTGCGGGTACATGCCTGGGCGCGCGGCCGCGTCGCACTGATCGGCGATGCCGTCAGCGCCCAGCCGCCGTTCCTCGGGCAGGGCGGCGGTGTCGCCATGACCTCGGCCCTGTCGCTGGCCGACGCGCTCGCAAAGCATGACGATGTGGAGACGGCGCTGGCTGCCTGGCAGGCCAACGAGCGGCGCTTCGTCGAATGGGTTCAGACGGTCTCGCGCTTCTACGGCGAACTTGCGCTGATGCCTCAGTCGCTGCGCAAGATGATGCTGAAGCTGCTGACCGGCAACGCCTGGCTGCGCGAGCACACGATACGTTGTGCTGCGCTGCGGCCGCCGACAGGTGCCCGATGAAGCCGCGGCCGTTCGATTATCGGCGCGCGGCCTCGGTCGAGGAGGCGTGCCGCCTTCTGGCCGGTCCCGGCGAGCCGCGCGTGATCGCGGGCGGCCAGAGCCTCGTGCCGATGATGAACCTCCGCCTCGTTTCGCCCGGGCTGCTGGTCGATATCGGTGGCCTGGCCGAGCTGCGCACGGTGACGTTGGCCGGCGAGGCGCTCCATGTCGGGGCACTGGTCCGTCATCGCGAGGTCGAGACAGATCCGCTAGTGGCGCGTTACGTGCCGCTGCTGGCGAACGCGGTGCGGCATGTCGCTCACCAGGCGGTGCGCAACCGCGGCACGCTGGGCGGCAGCCTCTGCCATGCCGATCCGGCGGCAGAGTTTCCTGCCTGCATGCTGGTGCTCGAGGCCACGATGCACATCGCCTCGACCGGGGCCGAGCGCACCGTCGCCGCCGGCGACTTCTTCCGGGGCATGTTCGCGACGGCACTCGAGCCGGGCGAGATGCTGACGGGCGTGTCAATTCCATTGGCTGCCGCGCGCGATCCGGCCGCCCTCCACGAGATGTCGCGCCGCCATGGCGATCTCGCGCTGGCGGGCATCGTCGGCCGGCGCGGACATGGCCTGGAGCGCTGGGCGGCGTTCGGCATCGAGGATCGCGCCGTTCGGCTCGCCCACCTCGAAGCACTGCTTGCGGCCAAGCCGCAGGCCGGCGAGGCCGAAATGCTGGCGGCGCTCGCGATCGACCTGCCATCGACGGCGGGGGCGGGTACCGCGGGACGCGCCAAGCTCGTGATTGCCGCCGAGCTGGCGCGGCGCTGCCGTGACGATATCGATCGGGTGAGTGAGGCGGCATGAGTGGCATCCACACGATCAGGTTCAGGCTGAACGGGCGTGCCGTCGCCAAGCATGTCGAGCCGCGCACCAGTGCGGCCGACATGATCCGGCACGATTCCGGTCTCACCGGCACCCATGTCGGCTGCGAGCACGGCGTCTGTGGTGCCTGTTCCATCGTGCTCGACGGGGCGGTGGTGCGCGGCTGCCTGGTCTATGCCGTGCAGCTCGATGGTGCCGTGGTCGAGACGATCGAGGGGGCGAGCGACAGCGGCCGGATCGCCGCATTGCAGGCGGCTTTCGTCGATCGTAACGCGCTGCAATGTGGCTTCTGCACGCCGGGCATGCTCCTCACTGCGGCCGAACTGTTGTCGCGCGAGCCCGACCCTTCGCGCGAGCAGATCCGCGAGGCGCTGTCCGGCAATATCTGCCGCTGTACCGGCTACGAGGCGATTGTCGATGCCGTGGCCGCCGCGGCAAAGGTGAAACCATGAGCGGCGCGACAACAAGGGCGGTCGGCTCCTCGCACCGGCGCGGCGACGCCAGGCTGTTTGTCGGCGGGCGCGGCACCTATATCGACGATGTCGCGGTGCCGGGCGTGCTGCATGTGGCCTTCCTGCGCTCGCCGCACGCGCATGCCAGCATCGTGGCCATCCGCACCGCCGAGGCCGACGCGCTGCCCGGTGTGGTCCGGGTCGTGACGGCCGCCGATCTGGCACCGGTCTGCAAGGGCTGGCAGACATCGCAGACCTATCCGGGCCTGGTGATGCGCACGCAGTATCCGCTGGCGGAAGATCGCGTCGTGTTCGTGGGTCAAGCCGTCGTCGCGGTCGTGGCAGAGAGCCGCGCGCTGGCGGAGGACGCGGTCGAGCTGATCGAGGTCGAGTGGGCGCTGTTGCCGCCGGCCTGCGACCTCGCCGGCGCGCTGGAGCCCAACGCGGCGCTCGCCCATCCTGACCTTGCTGGCAATCTCGCCTACCAGGCCGATGTCGGCGATGCCGAAGACGCGGCGCTGTTCGCGAAGGCGGCCTGCGTCGTCGAGGCCTCCTTTCGATTCAACCGGCAGACGGTCATGCCGATGGAGACGCGTGGCGTGGTGGCGAGCTACCTGCCGGGCGATGGCAGCTTGACCGTGCACCAGAGCCATACCGCGCCGCACCAGCTCCGTTCGCTGTACGCCACGCATCTCGGTATCGACGAGGGTCGCATCCGGGTGATCTGCCCGCATGTCGGCGGCTCGTTCGGCGCCAAGATCCATCTCTATTCCGACGAGGTCGCGACCGTGGCGGTCTCGCGCCTGATCGGGCGACCGGTGAAGTACATCGCCGACCGGCTGGAAGCGCTGATGACCGATATCCATTGCCGCGAGCAAATCGTCACGGCGCGGCTGGCACTCGACGGCGAGGGAAAGTTCATAGCGTGGCGGGCGGAGACGCGGCTCGCCATGGGTGCCTTTTCGACCCACCCCGGCTCCAGCGTGCAGGAGGGCGACGAGGCGGTGCGGCTGGCCATGGCGCCCTACCGCGTGCCGCATGTCGGTGGGCGACTCGAGGTCGTGTTCCAGAACAAGAACATCGTCGGCCAGTATCGCGGCGTCGGTCATCCCATCGCCTCGGCGATCAGCGAGCACTTGATCGAGAAGGCCGCCGCCGCGACGGGCCGCGATGCGGTGGCGCTCAGGCTCGCCAACTATGTGCCCGACGATGCCTATCCGGTGAAGACGCGCACCGGCATTGACCTGGATGCGCTGTCGCACCAGGCCTGCCTGCGGCGGTTGACCGAGATCGTCAACATCCCGGACCTGCGCGCGGAGAACGAGCGGTTGCGGGCCGAGGGCATCCATCGTGGCTTCGGCATCGCCTGCTTCATCGAGCGCACGGCCACCAACGCGCCCTCGAACGCGCACATCCGCAAAGCGACGGCGCAAGACGGGATCACGCTCTCGATCGATCCCTCGGGTGCTGTGCGCTGCGCCATTAGCGTCACCGATCAGGGGCAGGGCACGCACACGGTGATGGCGCAGGTTATCGCCGACGAACTGGGCGTTCCGGCCGAACGCATAAGCATCGTCTCGGGCGACAGCCAGGCTACGCCCTACGGCTCCGGCGTGCGTGCCTCGCGCGGCACCGCGGTCGGCGGTGAACTGGCGCTGCATGCCTCGCGCGAACTGCGTGCCGTCGTGCTGGAGGCCGCGGCGCAGCTCCTGCAGACCAGCGCCACACGGTTGACGATGAGCCAAGGGATAATCTCCGCGGCTGACGGTGAAGGCGCGGGCATCAGCCTCGCCGATCTCGCCGAGATCGTGCACTTCAAGCCTCAGCTTTTGCCCAAGGGCGCACAGGTGAGCCTGTCGCTGTCCCGCCACCTCGGCCATGACTGGCCGGCCCTCGTGCCGACCAATGGCGTGCAGGCCTCTTTGGTCGAGGTCGATGTCCGGACCGGCGCGGTGCGACTGCTGCGTCACTGGGCGGTTGACGATTTCGGTACCATCGTGAACCCGCTGCTGGTGGCCGAGCAGGTGCGCGGCGGCATCGCGCAGGGGATCGGCCAGGCGCTGTTCGAGGAGCTGGTCTACGACGCCGCCGGCCAGGTGCAGAACGCCTCGCTCGCCGACTATCTCGTGCCGCTGGCGTCGGACCTGCCTGACATGGTGATCGACCATGTCGAGACGCCGTGGCCGCACTCGGTGCTGGGCGCCAAGGGCGCGGGCGAGGCCGGTACCACCGGCGCGGTCGGTGCCGTGCTCAACGCCGTCAACGACGCGATCCGGCCGCTCGGCGCGGCCATCACAGAGCTGCCGATGACACCGGAGCGCCTGCTCGCCGCGCTCAACCGCCTTTGACGCCCGCAGATGGCACAATCCTGATGACCCAACGCTGGCCCCGCAACGACCGTATCCATCTCGCCAATGTCCACGTCCCTGCTCAGGTGCTGGTTGGCGACCCGCCGGGCCTCTCCGACGAGGACGGGCTGGTGAAGCTCGATCTGGTGATTGAGCGCGGTACTGTCGCCGACCTTCTGCCGGCGGGATCGGTGACCGGCGGCGCGGTGTGCGACGCCGACGGCGGCATGCTGTTGCCGCCCTTCGCCGACCTGCACGCCCATCTCGACAAGGGGCACATCGTCCGACGGGCGCGCAACCCCGAGGGCACGCTGGTCGGCGCCCGCGCCAGCACGCGTGCCGACACCGAGAAGTACTGGCGCGAGGAGGATGTCGAGGCGCGCTTCGAGTTCGCTCTGGAATGCGCCTATGCCCACGGTACCGGGGCCATCCGCACCCATATCGACTGTTTCGTGCCCGGCCAGGCCGAGATCAGTTTCGCGGTGTTCCGTCGGCTGCGCGAGCGCTGGGCGGGTCGCATCGTGGTCGAGGCCGCCGCGCTGGTCAGCACCGACCTCTACGACACGCCCGAGAACAGCGCCCTGATCGACACGATCGCCGAGTCGGGCGCGCGGCTGGGCGGCATCACCTACCGTCTCGATCACGGAGAAGATCCGGCTGTCGTCGATGCGCGCCTCGACCGGCTGCTGACGCTCGCGAAGGAGCGCAGACTCGATGTCGACCTGCATGTCGACGAGAACGGTGCGCCGTCGTCTACGACGCTCGCCCAGGTCGCCGAGGCGGTGATGCGCCACGGCTTCGAAGGCCATGTCGTGTGCGGTCATTGCTGCAGCATGTCGATTCAGGAGGAGCCGGTGTGGCGGCGGACCATCGCGCTTGCGCGCGATGCCGGTCTCACCGTCGTCAGCCTGCCGCTGGTAAACCAGTTTTTGCAGGGCCGGATCGACGGCGGCACGCCACGCTGGCGGGGCATTCCGCTGCTCCGCGAACTGAAGGCGGCGGGCGTCGCCGTGGCGCTGGCGAGCGACAATTGCCGCGACCCCTATCATGCGTTCGGCGACCACGACATGATCGAGGTATTCGGCGCCGGTGTCCGCATGGGCCATCTCGAGGCCGAGCTCGACCGGTGGCCCTCGTCGATCACCACGGTGCCGGCATCGGTGCTGGGCGTGGCCGAGGGCGGGCGCATAAGGCGCGGCGGGCCGGCCGACTTCCAGCTGTTCGGAGCGCGCGACTACAGCGAGTTGCTGGCGCGGCGGCAGCCCGACCGGCTGGTGATCCGTGGCGGTCGGCTTATCGATGCCCAACTGCCCGACTACCGCAAGCTCGACCGCATCGTCGCCCGCGGCCAGATCGTCAGCACGCAATAGGGGAGCACAGATCATGTTCACCAAGAGCCAGCACGCCGCGTGGTATCATGTCCTCGAACTCTGCAAGCTGGGTGAGGGAGAGACGGCGATTGTCCTGGGCGCGCAGGGCGTCGATACGCGCTACCGCGACATCGCCCTGCAGGTTGGCCGCGAGCGGGGCGCGACCGCCGCCTACATCGAGGTCGAGAATGCAAACCGGTTGCCCGCGACCGCCCTGGCGGCGCTGCGTGCCGCGGACTTCGTCATCGACCTCTCACACAGCCACGACCCGGAGATCCGCAAACTCGCCCCGCACGGCACACGCACGCTGGTCGTGCTGGAGCCGCCGGAGATCCTGGAGCGCATGCTGCCCCAGGCGGCGGACAAAGACCGCGTCCTGCACGCCCAGGCCTGTATCCGCCAGTCCAGGCGGATGCGCGTTACCACGGCCGCCGGCACCGACTTCGAGGTCGCGCTAGGCGAACTCAATGGCAATTGCCAGTACGGGTTTTCGGACGAAGCCGGCCATTGGGACCAATGGCCGGGTGCCTTCGTGACCACTTACGGTAACGAGGGTTCAGCCAATGGCACGGTGGTGATCGCCGCAGGCGACATCGTCTTCCCGCAGAAGGAATATGTCCGCACACCGGTCACGCTCCGGATCGAGGATGGCTATATCCGCGCGATCGAGGGCGGCGTCGATGCCATGCTGCTCAAGGCGACGCTCGACTCCTACGGCAACCCGGAAGTGTTCGCCGTCTCCCATCTCGGCTGGGGCCTCAGCCGCAACTCGCGCTGGGATGCGCTAGGCTTCTACGACAAGAAGGACATCGAGGGGCAGGACGGGCGCGGGCACTACGGCAACTTCCTATTCTCGACCGGGCCGAACCTGTCCGGCGGCGGCACCCGCCGCGCGCCGCTGCATCTCGACATTCCTCTCCGCGACGCGTCGGTCTGGCTCGACGATCGCCAAATGGTGGCGGTCGGTGAAGTCTTACCGCCTGAGCAAAGAATATGAGTAGTGCACCGCTGACGGCTTTGGCCTTCAATGGCCAGTGCAGGCACTGCCAGCAGCCCGGCGGAATGCGCAAGGCAGATTTGCAAAACGTGATTCACAGGTTCAGCAGGTTCTGTGCTGTATTTTCAATACGTTGCCACGACGTGCGTAGTACGCGGGCCGCCCGGGTCTCCTGACCCGGCGCGGCCTTTTTCGTGGCCGGTGGCAGCCCGCCACCACGAATCTTTGGCCATGCCCCGGCCGGCGCGCCCGCCGGTTACGATCCCTGGAGGATGAGGGGCCGTGCTGCGGCAGATGGGTGTACGGCGTGAGGAGGTTTTCCGACACGGTTCGCATTCTTCGACACGCGGGTGTCGGAAAACGGCCGGCGAAAAGCCTTGCCAATCAACGCCCTGAATTTTTCGACAGGATTTTCCCGACACCGGGGCGTCGGCAAAAAGCCTTGGCATCCGAGGACTGTTTTGACGGTCGTCTGCGGCCGCCCATGGTGGGGCCGCAGGGGACAACGTGACGCTAGGCGCGCAGCGCCTCGTCGCCGGCCACCCATTCGCCGTTCATCGTGCAGGAGGGCAGGGCCAGCCGGATCAAGCCCACGGCATGGGCTTCGAGCGGCGGCAAGATCGTCTGGTCCTCGCCCGGAAACGCCTGGCTGCGCATGCCGGTGGGCATCGGGCCGGGATTGTAGAGATTGACCCGCACGTTGGTGTGGGCGATCTCGGCGGCGTAAACGCCGACCAGCATGTCGAGGGCGGCCTTGCTGGCGGCGTAGGCACCCCAGTAGGGCACGACCTTCCGGGAGATGCCCGACGTCACGAAGATGGCGCGTCCGGCGTCCGAGGCGCGCAGCAGGGGATCGATCGAGCGGATCAGCCGCCAGTTGGCGGTGACGTTCACCGCCATCACCTGCTCGAAAAGCTTGGGATCGATATGGCCGATCGGCGACAGGGCGCCCAGCACGCCGGCATTGCCCAGCAGCACGTCGACCCGGCCGAAGCGTTCGTGGAGCGCTGCGCCCAGGCGATCGATGCCGGGACTGTCGGTGACGTCGAGCGGCACCAGCGTGGCCTGGCCGCCCATCGCCTTGATCTTGTCGTCGAGCGCTTCCAGGCCGCCCACGGTGCGCGCGACCAGCACGCAGTGCGCACCCTCTTTGGCAAAGGCGAGTGCCGCGGCCGCGCCCAGGCCGCGCGAGGCGCCGGTGATCAGCGCAAGGCGGCCGGCGAGACGGCCAGCAGGAGCTTCTGTCATGACAGTGAACTCAGGCGGTTTCGGCGAGGAAGGAGAGCTGGCGATCCTCGATGCCGATCTGGTCGTCGAGCGGGATCGGATAGTCGCCGGTGAAGCAGGCGTCGCAGAACGCCGGCTGCGCTGGATCGCGGCCGCCGGGCAGGCCCATGGCGCGGTAGAGGCCATCGATCGAGATGAAGGCCAGCGAATCGACGCCGATGAACTTGGCCATGCCGGCGACGTCGTAGTGCGAGGCCAGCAGCTTGTCCTTGTCCGGCGTGTCGATGCCGTAGAAGCACGGGTCGGTGGTCGGCGGGGCGGCGATGCGCATGTGCACTTCGCGCGCGCCGGCCTGTTTCACCATCTCGACGATCTTCTTCGAGGTCGTGCCGCGCACGATCGAATCGTCGACCAGGATGACGCGCTTGCCCTGGATCAGGGCGCGGTTGGCGTTGTGCTTGAGGCGCACGCCGAGATGGCGGATGTGGTCGGCCGGTTCGATGAAGGTGCGGCCGACATAGTGATTGCGGATGATGCCGAGCTCGAACGGCAGGCCGGATCCCTGGGCATAGCCGATCGCCGCCGGCACGCCGGAGTCGGGGACGGGGACAATGACATCGGCCGGAACGGGGCTTTCCTTGGCCAGTTCCATGCCGATGCGCTTGCGCGCCTCGTAGACGCCGATGCCCTCGAGGCGCGAGTCGGGACGGGCGAAATAGATATGCTCGAAGACACAGAAGCGGCGCGGCTGCTTGGTGAACGGCTTGATCGAGCGCGGGCCCTTGCCGTCGATGATGATGATCTCGCCGGGTTCGACATCGCGCTCGAAACGCGCGCCGAGGATGTCGAGGGCGCAGGTCTCCGAGGTCAGGATCCAGGCATCCTCGAGCTTGCCCAGGACCAGCGGCCGCACGCCCAGCGGATCGCGCACGCCGATCAGCGCCTCGTTGGTCAGCAGCAGGAGCGAGTAGGCGCCCTTGACCTTGCCCAGCGCGTCGATCAACCGGTCCTGCACCGTCGAATAGTCGGAGCGGGCGACCAGATGGTTGATGACTTCGGTGTCGGTGGTCGACTGGAACAGGCAGCCCATCCGCACCAGTTCCTTGCGCAGGATATAGGCGTTGGTGAGATTGCCGTTGTGGGCCAGCGCCATGCCGCCGAAGTCGAAGTCGGCGAAGATCGGCTGGATGTTGCGGTCGGAGGCGCCGCCGGTGGTGGCGTAGCGGTTATGGCCGATCGCCGAATAGCCCTTCAGGCGGGCCATGACCGGCTGTTCGCCGAAAATTTCGCCGACAAGGCCCGGCGCGCGGTGATCGTGAAAGTGGCGGCCATCGTAAGTGACGATGCCGGAAGCCTCCTGGCCGCGATGCTGCAGGGCGTGGAGCCCGAGGGCGGTGTGGGCGGCGGCATCCGAGGTGCCGTAGATGCCGAACAACGCACATTCCTCGTGAAACTTGTCGAGGTCGTGGTTGAAGGGCGTCTGTGTATCTGGCACGGCGGGGTTATATCTGGGACCTGCCCGCTGCGCCATCAAGGATAACTCCCCTCAAGGACAAACCTACTGCGGCGGTTTGGTCTCACCCTCGGCCGGCGCTGGGGCGGGGGCGGGGGCGGCGGGGGTGGCGGCCGGGGAGGCCGGCGCGGCGCCCGCGTCCATGCCCGGCCGCATAAGCCGGTTCCGGAACCCTGTGGGCAAGTTGGGTTCGATGAAAGTGGCCATTTCCTTGACCATCGGGAAGGTGGCGGCGCCCTCGACGGCCGGCGGCAAGGTGCGGGGACCCAGATAGCTGTAAAATAGGAAGGCCGCGCCAACCACGACCCAGGCGCAAAGGACGCCGAAGCCCGCTCCCAGGATGCGGTCGGGTTTGCCCAGTGGGCTCGCCTTGATCGAGCGCGACAGGGCGTTCGTCAGCATCACCAGCACGATCAGGGCGGCGACGAAAACCGCCAGCATGGAGATGAAATAGGCGAGTTCGGTGCTGCCGACGAGTTGCTCGACCTCGGGCTGGATGACCTTGGAGTATCGCCAGGCGACCCAGCCGGCACCGATCCATGAGCCGATGAACAGGATCGCATGGGCGAAGCCGCTCGACATGCCGATGGCCGCTCCGAACACGGCCACGGCAATGACGGCAACATCGAAAACGGTGATTCCAAGCTGTTCCATTCGACCCCGTACGCCCCGTGCCCTGAACCGTGACCTAATCCCGCCGACGATCCGGGGCACCCTCGCGCCGCGGGCGCTTGGGGGCCCGGTCGGCCGGTTGAAAACGAGCCACAAGGTCGGTCAGATGCTCGATTTCGTCAATGGCGATGGCCTC
>CAMAYC010000111.1 GCA_945862125.1 Reyranella massiliensis 521 | reverse complement strand
AGGTCGGCCGGCCTTTCGGAACGGCTGACGATCTCGTCCAGTAGTTCTATGGTGGCAGCTACCCGCGCGCCCGGTGTCACGTCGATCTCCGTTTCAAAGCATGCCGCTACGATGAATACGCCCGACGCGCAACGTCCCCGCTCCGAACTCTTCCGGCGTCTCCTGCTGGTCGTGGCTGCCGTCCTGGTGAGCCTTGGCGTGCTCGAACTGGGTCTTCGCACCTGGTTCTGGGGCTATCTGTTCACCTGGCCAAACTTCGTGCTCGAGGCACGCAGCGTACTGGCCGAGGGCGATTCCGGCCGCTACGTCCATGACGACCGGCTGGGCTACGTGCCGCGGGCGGGCCATGCCGCCCCCGGCATCACCATCGAGGCCGATGGCCGACGCAGCACCGGGGCCGCGATATCCGGTGCACCGATCCTGGCAGTGGGCGATTCCTTCACTTTCGGCGCCGAAGTCGCCGACCACGAGACCTGGCCGGCGCAGCTGCAGAAAATCACCGGGCGGCGCGTGCTCAATGGCGGCGTGAACGGCTACGGATTCGACCAGATCGTGCTGCGGGCCGAGGCGCTGGCGCCGCTCTACAGGCCGGAGGCGATCGTGGTCGCCTTCATCGCCGACGACATCCGCCGCACGGAGATGCGCCGGCTCTGGGGCGCCGACAAGCCTTACTTCGACCTTGAGAAGAATGGGGATCTCGACAAGGACACGCTGGTGCCGCGCAACGTGCCGGTGCCGCCGCGCGCCGATCCCGGGACCACGCTCACCTTCTGGCAGCGCACCTTCGGCTATTCCCTCCTCGTCGATTTCGTCCTGCGCCAGCTCGACCAGCTGAACGACTGGTACGGCGATCACCTGCGTGTCCATCCCGAGGGCACCGGCGAGCGCATCGCCTGCCTGCTGACCGCGCGCCTGGCCGAGCTGCAGCGCGCGAGCGGCGCGCGCGTGCTGGTGGTGGCCGAATACGATCCGGTCGTCTGGGATCATCCGAAATTCGCGGCCGAACAGCGGCGGGTGACGGAGGGGCTGCTGGCCTGCGCGCGCGCGCGCGGCCTCGCGGCGATCGACAGTTTCGAAGCCCTCGTTGCCCATTCCACCAAGGAGGGTGGCAAACCACGCGATCTCTACGCGCTGTGGCACCTGAATGCGAAGGGCAACCGGCTGATCGCCGAGTTAATTGCCGCCGACCTCGCCCGGCTTCACATCCCACCGCCGCGGTAGTTCGGCGCCTCGAGCATGATGTCGACGTCGTGCACGTGGCTTTCGCGCAGGCCGGCGCCGGTGATGCGCAGGAACTGGCAGTTCTTCTGCATCTCGGCGATCGTGGCGTTGCCGGTGTAGCCCATGGCGGCGCGCAGGCCGCCGACCAGCTGGTGGATGATGTTGCCGACCGGGCCCTTGTACGGCACGCGGCCTTCGATGCCCTCGGGCACCAGCTTCAAGGTGCTCTGCACCTCGGCCTGGAAGTAGCGGTCGGCCGAGCCGCGCGCCATGGCGCCGATCGAGCCCATGCCACGGTACGATTTGTAGGAGCGGCCCTGGTAGAGCAGCACTTCGCCGGGCGCCTCGTCGGTGCCGGCCAGCAGCGAGCCGATCATCGCGCAATCCGCGCCGGCCGCGATCGCCTTGGCGAGGTCGCCGGAATATTTGATGCCGCCGTCGCCGATCGCCGGGACGCCCGCGGCGTGGCAGGCCTCGACCGCCTCCATGATGGCCGTGAGCTGCGGCACGCCCACGCCCGCCACCATGCGCGTGGTGCAGATCGAGCCCGGGCCGATGCCGACCTTGACCGCGTCGGCGCCGGCGTCGATCAGCGCCTGGGCGCCTTCGCGCGTGGCGACGTTGCCGGCCATGACCTGGGTGTAGTTGCTGAGCTTCTTCACGCGCGTCACGGCATCGAGCACGCCGCGCGAATGGCCGTGCGCGGTGTCGACCACGATGACGTCGACGTCGGCGTCGATCAGGAGCTGGGCGCGGCGCAATCCGTCCTCGCCCACGCCGGTGGCGGCGGCGGTGCGCAGCCGGCCCTTCTCGTCCTTGCTGGCGCCGGGGAACTTGTTCGCCTTCTCGATGTCCTTGACCGTGATCAGGCCGATGCAGCGGTAGTTCTCGTCGACCACGATCAGCTTCTCGATGCGGCGCTGGTGCAGCAGGCGCTGGGCCTCGTGCGAGCTCACGCCCTCATGCACCGTGACCAGCCGGTCCTTGGTCATCAACGCGCTCACGGGCGTCGCATTGTCGGTGGCGAAGCGGACGTCGCGGTTGGTGAGGATGCCGGCAAGCTTGCCGTTACCTCGCTCGACCACGGGAATGCCCGAGATCTGGTGCGCGGACATCAGCCCCAGCGCGTCGGCCAGGGTCTGGTCGGGATGGATGGTGACGGGATTGATCACCATGCCCGATTCGAATTTCTTGACCTTGCGGACCTCGTTGGCCTGCGCTTCGGCGTCGAAGTTCTTGTGGATGACGCCGATGCCGCCGGCCTGGGCCAGGGCGATCGCCATGGCGGCCTCGGTCACGGTGTCCATGGCCGACGACATCAGGGGGATGCCGAGTTCGATGGTGCGCGTGAGCCGGGTCCGGGTGTCGGTCTGGCCGGGCAGGACGGAGGAAGCCGCAGGCTTCAGGAGCACGTCATCGAACGTAAGTGCTTCCTGTATCTGCATGCCAACCTCCAAAGCGAGGGTGAAAAAAACGGCGGCCCCTCAAATCGTGAGCTGGGGTCGCCGGGTTGGCGATCCGTTATACACACCGGCGCGCCCAAGCCAAGCGGGTTGGCAGGGCGCGCCTTGTGCACAGGCCCCGTCAGAGGCCGCCGATGAAATCGCGTTTCCCGATTTCGACGCCGCACTGACGCAAGATTGCGTGCGTGGTCGTGCAATGGAAATAGAAGTTCGGCAGGGCAAAGTGCAGCAGATACTGTTCGCCCGTCAGCTTGAGCGGGCTGCCGGCGATCGTGAGCACGACCTCCCTGCCCTCGCTGCCGTCGATCTGCTCGGGCTTGAGGCCCTTGAGGTAGGCCAGCACCGCGGCAATCCGGGCGCGCAGTTCACCCAGGGTCTTCTCGGCGTTCTCCGGCGCCTTGGGGACCTCCACGCCGGCCAGGCGGGCGGCACTCTCCTCGGCGAAACGGCAGGCGATCTGCACCTGGCGCGTGAGCGGCAGCATGTCGGGGATCAGCCGGGTGGCGCCGAGAACGGCCTCGTCCACCTTCCTGGCCGCGGCCCAGGCCGAGCCCTTCTCCAGGATCTTCGAGATCGCGCCGAGCTGGCGCTGGTAGACGGGAATGGACGCGACATACATACCGATGGCCATCAGGGGTCCTCGACGTTGACGTGAAGGCCGGGAACCTAGCCGCGAAAGCCCGTGCCGACGACATACATTTCGGCCGAATCCGCGCGGCTCGACTCCGGCTTCACGTGGCGGACCTTGGTGAAATCCTTCTTCAGCCGGTCGAGCAGCGACCGCTCGGTGCCGCCGCGCAACACCTTGGCCACGAAGGTGCCGCCGGGCTTCAGCACCTGGCGGGCAAAATCGTGCGCCGCCTCGGCCAGGCCCATGATGCGCAGATGATCGGTCTGCGTATCGCCGGTGGCCGATGCGGCCATGTCGCTCAGCACGACATCGGCGGGACCGGCCAGCAGCGCCATCAGCACCGCGGGCGCGTCGTCGTCGTAGAAATCCTTGGCCAGCACCGTCGCCCCGGGAATCGGTTCCACCGGCGTGATGTCGAGGCCGATCACGATGCCGCCCCCGCGTCCCGGCTTGGCCCTCTCGACGGACACCTGCGTCCAGCCGCCCGGTGCCGCGCCAAGGTCGACGATCCGCGCGCCGGGTTTCAGGAACCGGATCTGGTCGTCTATCTGCAGCAGCTTGAAGGCGGCGCGCGAGCGATAGCCGCGCTTCTTGGCCTCGGCGACGTAGGGATCGTTGAGCTGACGCTGCAGCCAGCGCTGCGAAGATACCGTGCGGCCGCGCGCCGTCTTCACGCGGACCGTGGCGCGTCTTCCGGTCGGCAGGCTGCCGGTCGGCCGCCCGCCCTTGGTATCCTTTGCCATGGTCTTCAGCCCGGCCGGCAGCGGGGATCGGCGTCGCGATCGGCCTGACGCATCAGGTCCATCAACACGCCTTCGCGCAGGCCGCGATCGGCCACGCGCACGCTGGGCGCCGGCCATTGCCGGCAGACCGCCTCGAGGATCGCCCCGCCCGCCAGGGCGAGGTCGGCGCGGTCGTCGCCGATGCACGGCAGGTGCGTCAACTCGGCGACCGACAGGTTCGAAAGCTGGCCGCAGATGCGCAGGATAGAGTGGCGGTCGATGCGCGAGCCGTCGACCAGCGAGCGGCTGTAGCGGCTGAGGCCGAGATTGTGGGCGCTGATCGTCGTCACCGTTCCCGATGCGCCGACCACCTGGACCTCGCCGCGTGCCACGGCCTGGCCGATGCCATGCCTGGCGCAGAACGGACGCAGGTCGGCGCGGATGCGCTCGACCATGTCGTCGTAGCAGGCACGGCTCACCGCCTGCTCGCGCGGCTGGCCGCCGACACAGGACTCGGTGAGGGTGACGACGCCCCATGGCACCGACGTCATGTCGATCAGCTCCGTCGCCACGCCGCCCGTCCGGCCGTCGCGATGCACGACCCTAAGCCAGCTCACTTCGGTCGAGCCGCCGCCGATGTCGACCAGCAGGCCGTAGGGCGTTTCCGGATCGAGCAGGTCTTCGCAGCTCGCCACCGCGAGCCTGGCCTCTTCCGACGGCGGGATGACATCGAAGTGAAGGCCGGTGCGCTGTTCGACCATCGTCAGGAAATCCTCGCCATTGCAGGCGCGCCGGCAGGCCTCGGTGGCGATGTGGCGGGCTCGTGTCACGCGGTTGCGCCCGATCTTGGACGCGCAGACGTCGAGAGCGCTCAATGTGCGCTCGATCGCATCGCCGCACAGTACGCCGCTCAACGCCACCCCTTCTCCCAGCCTGACCGGCCGGGAATAGGCATCGATCACCTCGAAACCCTCGATCGACGCCCGGGCGACCAGAAGACGGCAATTGTTGGTGCCGAGATCGATGGCCGCAAAGGTGTGCGCGAAACGACCGCTGTGCCAGCCTCCCTTAGGCGTGGATTCCCCGGCCATTTTCAACTCTTTCTTTGGACGGATGGTAACCGACGCCGGGGCCGGAGGCGAGGCCCGCTTGCCCACCGCTTGCCCACCGCTTGCCAAGTGGGCCCGTCATGGCTAAATCCACCCCCTGCCGGCCGCGTGGCATCCGTTGGGGGATAGTTTAACGGTAGAACAATCGGCTCTGACCCGGTTAGTCTTGGTTCGAATCCAGGTCCCCCAGCCACTACAGCTAGCGAATTCCTTCGATTCCAGTCGGTTTTCGCTCCCAAGCAACCTCGGGACGAATGCCCGTGGCTACTTCCTCCGCCACCGCATAGATTCGAGCCGATGCCGGGCCTCCATTACAACAACGCGGGAAATGCTGAACTGCTCGCGCTCATCCCGGCTGGGGCGCGCACCGTGCTCGACGTCGGCTGCGGCCCCGGAGGCAATGCTCGGTTGATGCGGGCTCGCGGGCTCGAGGTCGACGGCGTCACGATCTCTCACGAGGAAGCCAAGGTCGCGGGCGCCGTCATGCGTCAATGCTTCGTGGCCGATCTGGAAGATGGCCTGCCGGCCGAGGCCAGGGAGAACCGCTACGACTGCATCGTGTTTTCCCATGTCCTGGAGCACCTGCGCGCGCCCGCGCAACTGGTCCGCCAATCCACCGACCTGCTCACCGATGAGGGCGTCGTTCTGATCGCCGTGCCCAACGTCCTCAACTGGCGCCAGCGAATCGCCTTCATGCGTGGCCGGTTCGACTATGCCGACACAGGCGTGCTCGACCGCACCCACCTGCGTTTCTACACCTTCGACAGCGCGCCCAAGCTGATCGCCGAAGCCGACCTTGTCCTCGATCATCTCTCAGCGCCGGGCGGAACTCCTCTATGGTTCCTCCGAAGGTTGGCGCCAAAGTGGCTTACTGCGGCGGTCGATGCCTGGGGCAGCAAGACTTTCCCCGGTCTGGTCGGCAGCCAGATCCTGATGCGTGCCCACCCTTCAAGATTGCCGAAGCACGATCCATCTCCCGGCTAACTGCTCAATAGCAAACGTCGACCGTGTCGCCTTCGCGGCGCACGACGATTTCCAACGGGCCGGCCGCGGCCGGTGGACAAGTACTTTCACCCACATAGTCGAAGCGTTGGCCCGAGGCATGGCTGAGCAAGGCGCCCCGCGCCCAAGGGGAAAGAAATATGGATGGCGTGGTTCGCCCCACGCTCGGCCGCAGGCCGTCGTAGATCCCGGGCGGAAGAGCGAGCGGCAGCCGCACATTGGCAGCCTTGCGCGTGGTCGGATCGGCATCGATCGCGTCCACGATTCGCCGGGCAAAAGCAAAGTCGCGTCGCTGCAGTTCCACCCGCTCCGACGACACCTGGACGAACCAGACAAGCTGGAATGCCAGCACGACAACCGTCAGCCCCATCATCCAGTCTGTCGATCGCGGCGACGGCCCCGAAGCATGGGCTGCGATCAAGAGCGCCGGCAGGAAGAACCCGACGTAGAAAGAGCTTCTGCCGCTCGGATAGTAATTCTCCATCAGCAGGTTCTGCGGGTTGGACAGGAGCAGGCCCAATCCGGCGAGCCCGGCCAGAACGGGCAGCAATCTGCCGCGCCTGAAGCCCAGCCACGCAAGAGCAACGACGAGCACCGACGCGACGAGGGCGAGCGGCCCGCCTGCATGAGCGTCTCCCATATAACCCGTGGGATCGAACACGCCGATGACCTGTTTGGCGTAGTGGTAGACATGGTTCGGGACGAGGTGCAGCGGTGAGAGCGCGAAGGGGCGCGCGCTATCCATACCCTCTACAACGCGAACGACCCGGGTGAGAAGGACATAGGCCGCGCCAGCCGCGACGTAGGCAGCAACGATCATTCCGACGTGCACGAGATACGGACGAAGGGCCCCGCCCTGCCGGCTTCCCGGCGACAGAGCCGTGACAAGTACCCAGGCAAAGGCCAGGAACAGCACGGCGGTCGTGCCTGGCTGATACGCCATATTGGCGAGCAGCATCAGCGCCGCGAGCGCCAGGCAGAGCCTCGGCGTCAGAGGACGACGCGCAAGCAGTTCCAGGCACGCGGCGACCGGCAACAGCATCAGCAACATCACCGGATAGGCAATCTTCCAAGCGATCAGGTCGCTGAAAAATCCGTGCGTCAGGAGCAATGCGCCGAACAGCACCGTCCATGCCCGCACGACCTCGGGCCGCAGTCCGGCGTCGCGGGTGAGATAGGCCACCGCAGCCTGACAGAACCAGGCGAAGGCAAAGGCGTACAGCGCGGCGAAGACCGCATAGTCGAGCAGCCCATCGATATCGAACGCCTTGAACGCCCGAAGAGCAGCCACGAGAAGATAACGGCCGTCCTGAAGGCTGATCTGCGCATAGATTTCCGTCGGACTGTCGCTGATGATCGCGTTGAGATCGTCGACGTTGAGGTAGCCGACGTTTTCGCAGAACGCCAAGACGAACAGGCCGGCGATGATCGGGATCACGGACCATTCGGGAAGCAGGCGTGCGAGCGGTCCTGCTTGCTGCAGCGTCCCGGGCGCCGCCGGACTGCGATCCATGCCTTTCATCAGCCAGGCAAGCCCTGGAGCAATTCAACCGTCACGTCAGCGACCGGCCACACGTGACCGATGTTCCGCCATCCAGCGCCAGGCACTGCCGATGATGTTGTCGATGCCGGAGCAAGAGGGCTCCCACAGCAGGGCCTTCCTCGCAAGCGAGGCATCGGCGATGAGACTGGCCGGATCTCCGGGCCGCCGGGCCGCGGCTTCGGCCGGAATGGGCTTGCCCGTGATCGCACGGGACCGGGCGATGACGTCGTTGATGCTGACGCCCCGCCCCGAGCCCAGATTGTAGGCGGCGTATTGCCCTCCCCGGCACGCCGAAAGCGCCGCAACATGGGCGGCGGCAAGGTCGGCCACATGGACATAGTCGCGAATGCACGTGCCATCCGGTGTCTCGTAGTCAGCCCCGAAGACGGAGATGCTGCGCCGGGTGCCGAGCGCTGCCTGCAACACCAGCGGAATGAGATGAGTCTCGGGATCGTGCTCCTCGCCCAACTCGCCGTCGGCGTCGGCGCCGGCGGCATTGAAGTAGCGCAACGCGATGGCGCCGAGGCCGTGCGCCATGCAGGCATCGCGCAGCAGCTCCTCCGCCATCCGCTTGGACCGGCCATAGGGATTGATCGGATTCTGCGCCGCGCCTTCGACGATCGGCAGACGCTGCGGCGTGCCATAGATCGCGCAGGAGCTGGAAAACACGACCGAGCCAACGTCGTGCGCCCGCATGGTCTCCAGCAACGTGATCACGCTGGCGACATTGGCCCGGTAATAAAGCGTCGGTTCCTGCACCGATTCGCCCACATTGATAAGGCCGGCGAAGTTGATGACGGCGTCGGGCCGATGCCGGCGCATGGCAGAGCCCAGCATCGCCGGATCATTGAGGTCGCCCTGTTCGAAGGGCCCCCATTTGACGGCCCAGGCATGACCCGTCGCAAGGTTGTCGTAGACGATCGGAAGGTGGCCGGCCTGGGCGAGGGCCTTGCATGTATGCGAGCCGATGTATCCGGCACCACCTGCAACCAACACACGCATCATCGGTTCCTCGTTGCGCCGCCGGGAGACCGGAAGATCAGGGCTTCCGCGCCACGGCAATGATGTTCGAGCAGAGGCTCGGCAATTTGTCGGCCAGCAACTCGCTCAACCTGCTCTCTCCGAGAGGCGACGAGAATGGCAGGAAGGCGACGCCCCGGAGTGAAATCTTCTCAAAGCCGGTATCACGAAGATGTTTCGTCAGCATCGCCACGTTGTATAGCCGGACATGGTGGATCTGCGTCCGGTATTCGAGCCCGGCCGGGTAAGCGCCGAAGGGCACGGTCACCCGGTTGCGCAGGCTGTTGATGTTGGGCGTCGATATCAACACCCATCCACCGGGCACCAGCCTGTCGAAAATGCGCTTCAGGAAGCCGTCAGTGTCGATCATGTGCTCGAGCACCTCGAAGGCCGAGATGAAGGGCACGGGCCTGTCCCAGGGCAATTCCCGCTCGAGGTCGGCCTTGTGGTACTCCCACGGCGGCCCTTCCTCCGGGGTTCGCTGCGCCGGATCCCAGTCGTCGAACCCCACCGCACGAACCTTGTGCCCGCGGACCAGCATCCTGAGGAATTGCCCCTGATTGCAGCCCAGATCCAGCCACTCGGAGCCTGGCCTTATCTCGACACCTTGCGCCAATAAGAGGTCAAGGCAGCGCTTGAAGCGGAACAGGTCGTTCCCCTCGGGCAAGGGATTTTTCTCGTTAGTCATCCGTGTTTCAGCCTACAGGCGCCACAGGGTCACGCCGGCCGGCGTCGTCGCCCGGTCGAGCGCTGCGGGAATGTCGGCCACAAATCCGCCAGCAGGTTTCAGCAGCGGTCTCACCAGGTTCCAGCCGCCGTCGCGATAGCTGCGATGGGCAACCGACAGAACCACGGCATCGGCGGGTTGCAGCCGGTCGAGCGGCGTGAGCGACAGGCCATATTCGTGCTTCAACAGCTCGCCGTCGGCCATCGGGTCGTGCAACTGGACGGCGATGCCGAAATCCTGCAGTTCGCGCGCGATGTCGACAACCCGCGTATTGCGGATGTCCGGGACGTTTTCCTTGAAGGTGACGCCGAGCAGGGTCACCACCGGCCGGCCATTGCCGGCGCTGCGCATGATGCTGCGGGCCACGCGATTGGCGACGTAGAAACCCATGCTGTCGTTGACCCGCCGCCCGGACTGGATCACGTGCGGGTGATAGCCGACCGACTCGGCCTTGTGCGCGATATAGAACGGATCGACCCCGATGCAGTGGCCACCGACCAGACCGGGCTTGAATGGCAGGAAGTTCCACTTGGTGCCAGCCGCCTGCAATACGTCCTGCGTGTCGATGTCGAGCCGGTCGCAGATCAGGGCGACCTCGTTGATCAGCGCGATATTGACGTCTCGTTGCGTGTTCTCCAGCACCTTGGCGAATTCGGCGACCCTGATGGAGGGCGCACGATGAGTGCCGGCTTTGACGACGCTCCTGTACGTCCTGTCGACGATGTCGAGCGTGTCCGGCGTGTCGGCCGAGACGATCTTCAGGATATTGTCGAAGCGGCGCTCGCGGTCGCCGGGATTGATGCGCTCGGGCGAGTAGCCCACATTGAAGTCGGTCTTCCACGTCAGCCCCGAGGTCTTCTCGAGCACCGGAATGCAGACATCCTCCGTGACGCCGGGATAGACGGTCGATTCATAGACCACGATGTCACCGCGCTTGAGCACGCCGCCGATCGTGGCCGATGCCCGCTTCAGGGGCTCGAGGTCGGGCGTCTTGCTGGCGTCGATCGGCGTCGGCACGGTGACGATATGGAAGTCGGCGGTGCCCAGGTCTTCGGGCCGGGACGAGAAACGAAGCCCCGGCGCGCGTAGCAGGTCCGCCTCGACCTCGCGGGTCCGATCCTCGCCCTGCGACAGTTCCGCGACCCGCCGGGCATCGATGTCGAAACCGACAACCTGGAACCCTGCCCGGCCGAACGCCGAGGCGACGGGCAGGCCGACATAGCCCAGGCCCAGGACGGAAATACGTCGAAGCATGGCGCTCACTTGTGACAGGTCACCCGGATATTCGCATCCACATTCTCATCGGACGCCGGGGCCGGGTAGTTGAGCAGGCATCGCGAATGGAGGCCATGGGTCAGCTCGGCGGGCGTGCAGGTGACGCGCTGCAGAATTGGCGGCAGCCCGCTGCTCCTTGAGAGCGCTCAGGAGCCTGGCCGTCGATGGCAGACCCCTCCCGTGGGCGGGACTATTTCTTCGACGCCAGCTTCAGGGCCGGGCGTGCCGGATCGGTCTTGGCTGCCGACGATTCGTTCCCCTGGGCGTAGTAGCCGCGATAGCGCGAGTAGTAGTCGCCGTGGTCGCCGTAGCCGTAGCGGCCGTGCTTGAAGAGATTGACCCGGTTGATGACGATGCCGATGTGGCTGGTCACCTCCAGCAGGGACTCGACCGCCGTCTTGACGACTTCGCGATGTGTCTTCGCCCACTGGAGGATGAACACCGTGTAGTCGGCCAGGCGGGCGATGATGCGGGCATCGGACACGGCCAGGACCGGCGGCGCGTCGAGAATCACGAGGTCGTAGTTGTCCGAGAACACATCGACCGCCGCCTTCATAGCATGCGACTCGAGGATTTCCGGAGCGTTCGGCGTGCTAGGCCGGGCGCAGATATAGTAGACGCCCGACTGTTCGTGACGCCGCGTGCATTCCGCCAGCGTCTTGGTACCCATCAGGTATTCGTCGATCGTACCGCCCCGCTCGCCCATGCCGAGCGCCACGGACAGCTTGGCCTGGCGGAGGTCGAGATCGACGATGAGCACCCGGCGCGAGGTGTTCATCTTGGTCAGGAGGCCGCCCAGCGCCGCGACGAAGGTGGTCTTGCCTTCGCTCGGCGTCGAAGAGGTGACGGCGAGCACGCGCGGCAGGCGATCGAGGCTCGCGAGACTGATTGCCGTGAACACGGCGCGCACGGCCTCGGCCGCCGGCGACGTCGTGTTCTCGAGGATGGTGGTGACCACGTTGGCGCGCGTGGCGGTGGAGCCTTTGACTTCCGGGACCATCGCCAGGACGCTGACGCCCGTTGCCTCCTCGACCTGGGCAGCGGAGCGGAAAACGCGATCCAGCTTCTCGGCGGCGATCGCACCGGCCATGCCCAGGAGGCAGCCGACCACGAAGGCCCCCATCAAGCCCGACTTGAAATTGGGCGACGACGGCGCGCCCGAGGGACGGGCATAGGCCAGGATCCGGGCATCGGCGCGCTGGATGTCCTGTTGCTCGCGCAGTTCCTTGAAGCGGCCCAGGAAGCTCTCGTAGAGCGTGCGGTTCGACTGGGCCTCACGCTCGAGCTGCTTCTGCTCGGCTTCGTACTGGCTGGCGGTCCCGGAAACGACCGACGCCTTGTCGACCAGTTCCTTGAGCTCTTCTTCCTCGGACGTCGCCGCGTCGAGTTCGGCGCGGACGGCCAGGGTGATGCGTTGCGTTTCGACGATGAAGCGGGCGCGGACGGCGTTGAGTTCGTTGCGTACCTGAATCAGCTTGGGATGGCTGTCGCCCAGTTGCGAGGCGAGTTCCGCCGACTTGCGGCTGAGTTCGACGTCCTGGATGCGCAGCGCGGCGAGGCTCGTGTTGCCTGCAACTTCCGGAATGTTGGCGAGTTCGCCGGGATTGAGGCTCGCCTTGCTGAGCGCGACCAGGCGGCCTTCCTTTTCGATACGGCGACCGCGCGCGGCCGTGTACCGGGAGTTGAGTTCCGAGAGCGTCTGGGTCGAAATTACGCCCTCGGGGCTGCCGGCCAGGCCCTTGTCACGGCGATAGGCGGCGACCGCTTCCTCGGCGACCTGAAGATTGCGGCGCAGTTCCGCGAGGCGTTGCTCTAGCCACTCCGTCGCCCGCCGGTTGGCCTCGTTCTTGGTGTCGATCTGGTCGGCGAGATAGGCCTCGGCGACGCCGTTGGCGATCCGGGCCGACATCGTGCCGTCGGGGCTTTCAGCCGTAATCTGGATGACGAACGTGCGGCCCAGCAGGTTGACGCTCAGACGGCCGGCCACGGCGCCGATGGCAGCCTGACGGCGCGGGTCGCTGGCTTCGGTCGCCCGGTCGGGACGAGCGCCCGCTGCCGGCTTGGGGGCCTGCGCGGGCGCCGGCGGCGGCGCCGGCGCCAGCAACGACGAGATGCCGCTGCTCCAGAGTTCACGAATGGGGTCGAGCGCCGAGTCGAGCACGCCCGGCGGCTTGGTGCCGTTGAAGTCCGGGTTGCTCGCGAGGCCGAGCTTGTCGACGACGCGGCCGATGACGAATTCCGACGAGATGACCTCGAGTTCGCTCTGGATGGCGCCCATGTTGAGCGTATCGACGCCGCCCAAGGCGGCTTCCGTGCTCAAAACCTTGAACGTGCGGGTGTCGAGGATCAGGCGCGAGGACGCCTTGTACATCGGCGTCTGTTGGGCGATGACGAGAGCCATCAGCACGGCTGCGACTAATCCGCAGCCGATGATCATGATCTTGTGGCGATTGACGAGCCTCAGCCAACCCCAAAGTTCGGTCGACGCATCATCGGCCGCGTTGGCGCCCTGACGCACAAATGCCGACGTTGGCAGGTTGCGGTTGATCGCTGGCTCTTCGGCGACCTCACTGGCTCTAGACATCGATCCCATCCAACCACACTCCGCACCTGACGTGCTCCGGAGGACACCCCACGCTGCCCACCGGCCCATCCCAAGGCCGGTCGCCGCGCGTCTCTCTCGTCAACACGCGGCCCCACACCGCACGCCGAACACACACTTACGCTACGCTACTAGAACCACCGCTCAGGGACGGAAATCACGTCGCCCGGGCCGATGGGACTATCCTCTGTAACTGTCTCTTCCTCGCCCGCCGGCGAATTGAAACGCCTCACGGTGATGCGCGTCTTGGACGCCCGGCGGGTATAGCCGCCGGCAATGGCGACGGCCTGAATGACGTTGATGCCGTTCACGTACGGGAACGCACCGTTCTTCGTAACCTCGCCCACGACGTAGAACGGGCGGCGGGAAACCAGGTCGACGCTGAGTTTCGGATCGCGCAGGAAGCCATCGGTACGATAGCGGTTCCGCAGCATCGATTCGATCTCGACCGTCGTCATGCCCACCACCGACATGCGACCGGCCATGCGCGGGGAGATCAATCCCGTCGAATCGACCTCGTAGTCGCCGGAAAGCTCGGTATCGGACAGCACCACGACCCGGATCTTGTCGCCCGGAGCCACGCGGTATTCGCCCATCCGGATCGTCTGCGTGACCTGCGAGGGTTGCTGCAGCGTCTTGGTGGTCATCGGCGGCTGCGTCTCGCAGGCGGCAAGGCCAAGAAGGGCGCCGAAAAGACAGGCCCACAGGACCAGCGAGCGGCGCCAGGCTGCCTTTTGCCAACGGGAAAGAGTGGCTGCAATGGTCACGACATCACCGCTTCGCGACAAGGCGGATGGATAGCGTGTTGCGGGTATACGCAGGCCCGCCGGCGGGAACATCGGTCGACCAGCCCTGCATATACTCGTACAGTGGGCCGATCTGGACCTGCGGGCGGAGCGAGTACATCACGCCGAGCGACCCCTTGAAGAAATAATCGGTGCGCGGCGCCACGTTCGGCACGCCGAACGCGGGTGTGTAGTCCGCGGAAGTGAGGGACGTACCGCCGACGGCCTGCCACGGGCCATGGACGTCGTAAGTAAAATCCACGCCGAGCGTCGTCGAGACGTAGTTTTGGTAGTTCACGAGCGCCGACTGGTTGATGGAGCGCAGAAACGCCGGGCGCAGCGTGAGAGGCTCATAACCATTCCAGCTACCGCTGAGGCCGAACGTCATCGCTCCGGTCTGGGTGCCGTCGGCGAGGTAGGTCTGCGTCTGGTATCCGACGAAGCCTTCGAGCTGGCTCTTCGGGCCAAGCCTCGTCGTCATGCCAATCGGGAAGACCCAACCCTGGGAGTCGCGCTGCTGGCCGGCGACGTTGATCTGCTGCACGTAGACGCTCTGCTGCAGGGCGGGCGCGATGAAGACCGAGGTGCCATCGTATATTTCGTAGCCGAGCCGCACAGTCTCGGCGTAGTCCGTGCGGTCGCGGCTGTAACCGGGCAAGCCCAACGCCGTGATGGTGCTGTAGTCGTAGAACCAGTAGCGCGTCGCGCTGGCCGTCAACTGGTAAAAGAAGCGGTTGAATTTCTGGTAGAGCGAGACCTCGATCGGCACCGAATCCATCACGGTCGGCGCCTGCGCGAACGACGCGTCCGGCGTGCCCAGCGCTTCGGTGGCCCGAATGAAGCCGGTCTTGGCGGTCACGTAGAAATCTTCCAGGATCTCGAACTTGCCGTCCGCCGCCAGGGCGTAGTTCTGAAAGTTCTGCGTCGGGGCACTCACGTAGAAACCGAACCCGCCCGTCGCCAGCAGGCGAATGGAATGGTTGAGCCATTCCGATTTTAATTCGACCTGCGGTTTGACGACCGTGAACATCGAACCGGTCGTGGGTGCACTGGTGGCGAATACGTTGCTGTCGAAACCGCCCAGGATCTCGAGCGAGGGAAAAAGCGTAAACGATCCCATCGCGATGCCGAGTTCACCGCGTCCACCACTGCCGCCGCCACCGCCACCGCCCTCAGAGACTGGCGGCAAGAGTATGTCGATGACCTCGCCCGGCGCCTGCTCCTCGAGCGTCTGCAGGCCCGGCGTTGTCGTCTCCTCCTGGGCTTGCGCCCCGGAGACAAGACAGGACGACAGCAGAGCCCAGCCGAGAACGGGCGACCAAATTAGCTGCGAGCGATTCGCACTTATAGCCATAGGAACGGCGGTCCATCCCGGCATAGGCCCGAGAGCGGGCTGGGAAAAATCCCGTGGCAGTCTTGCTAGCAAGATGGGCTAACCTGCGTCTGGCACGTCGGATTGAAAGTCGGTGGCGGCAAGTTCGGCGGCGGCTGAACGACCGGCGGCGGCGGCTGCGATACCGGCACAAAGAC
>CAMAYC010000110.1 GCA_945862125.1 Reyranella massiliensis 521 | reverse complement strand
TGACGCCCGACCAGGCAGATCGCGAGCTCGGCCAGATCCTTGGGCAATGAACTGTGAAAGCGGCAGTATTCGCCAAGCTTCTGCGCCGGGTCGGCCAGTCCCGGGCGGCGCAGCCACGGATCGAACGGCCCACGCAGGCCGCCGCGCGGTCCCGCCACGATGGCGTCGGCCACCTTCTTCTGTTCGGGGGTGAGTTTGTTGAGGTCGAGCGGAACCAGACGCGGCATGAAGGCGACTCCTGAGGGGCGGAAGCGGAGGGCTAGAGCGGGCAGCCAGCGTCGCCGACGCGGTTCTTGTCGGCGTTGTCGAAGATATTATTGATCATCATTTCGCCGGCACGCTGGGCAATGTCGGCCTGGGTCTGGCAGGACGTCGTGGCGCTCCACAACACCTTGCCGCTTTCGACATTGTAGAGCGAGAGCGAGATGCGCAGCGTCGGGCCCGCTGACGAGGGCGTGCGGCCGGTGTTGCGGCCGAGCGGGTTGGCGGGCACGGCGAGGTAGGGGTTGGAGCCTGTCTCGGCATAGGCCGGCTGTTCGCCGAGCACGCCGTAGTTCGGCCGGCTGCCGCCACCCATCAGGTCGAAGTAGCTCACGTCCATTCGCATGACGTTGGCGCCACTGAAACCGACTTCATTGCCGCGCTGCGACAGGCGGATCATCACCTGGCGGCGCAGTTCGCGCCCCAGCCTCGTGTCGGAGCCGAGCTGCACGGCGGTCTTGGTCTTGGGGATCGGCTGCCAGGCCTTGATCTCGAGTTCGCCGAGCTTCGGTCCGCCGCCGACGCTGCCGTAGTTCTGGGCCGGTGCCGGCGCCGCCGTCGTGTGTGCGAGGGCCCAAACGGCGATGAGTGCGACTGCGATTTTCATTGATTTCTCCTAGGCCGTCGGCTTTTGCCAGCCGGGTTCGTCCCTGTCGAGCAGGCGCTTCAGCGACTCGAAATGCAGGAAGGCCTGCTGTGCCTCGCCCGCAATCTGCCTGGCCGTGTGCTCGGCCATCGCCTCGTCGATGTTGTGCAGCGGGCGGCCGGTCTGCATGGCCAGCACCTGCACCATCGCGGCGCGCTCGAGATAGTAGAGGTCGTCGTAGGCTTGGGCGACCGTCGGCCCCGAGACAATCACGCCGTGGTTGCGCAGGAACAGGATGTCCTTGTCGCCCATGGCGCGGCACATGCGCTCGCCTTCGTCGTTCGAGAGTGCCACGCCGCCATACTTGTCGTCGTAGGCAATGCGGCCCCAGTAGCGGAACGCGTTCTGGGTGCACATCTCGATCTTGCCGTCCTGGATAGAGGTCAGCGCCGTGGCGTAGGGCATGTGGGTGTGCAGAACGACCTTGGCGCGCGGGTTGCCGTCGTGGATGCGGGCATGGATGTAAAAGGCGGTCGCTTCGACCGGATACTTGCCTTCGATGACGTTGCCGTCGCCGTCGGCCATGACGAGGTCGGACGGCGTGATCTCCGACCAGTGCAGGCCTTGCGGATTGACGAGGAAAAGCTCCTCGCGACCCGGCACGGTCATGCTGAAGTGATTGCAGACACCCTCGTTCAACCCGTGGCGCGCCGCTGCCCTAAGCGCCGTGGTCAGGTCGATTCGCGCCTGGGTGACAGGGTCGTTGGCCAGCATAGATAAGGCTCCATTCGCGAGGTCCGTCGCACCCGGATGATGCGGCTTCGCGCACGCCCGGCCAAGGGAAATTCCGCAAGGGAAGTTCCGCGGCCGGCCGGTCAGGCCTGTGAGGGTAGGGTGCCTTCGATCGAGGAGATCTCGCGGACGAGCTTGGTCCGCACGGCGCGGCCGAAGTGGTCGAAGTTGTCGGCCACGATCATGAAGGAGCCGGGCCCGCCGATCACGTTCTCCTCATAGTACTTGTCGAGCGTGAGGTCCGGCGGCCGGCCGAAATTGGTGCGGTTCATCATCACCGGCAGGCCGTTGATGACGATTCCCATCGCGGCCAGCTTGTCGCGCACGATCTCGGCGGGCGGACCGTCGTTGGTGCGGCCGTCGCCGGAGACGTCGATGACTCGCCGCTTGGAAGTGAAGCCCGAGGCCTCGAATCGCTGGCCGGCATGGACGAGGGCAGCGCCGATGGCGGTCCAGCTCTGCGACTGACGCGGCGCTTCGGCGAGCTTTTCCGCGAACCGGCGCGCGCCTGCGGCACTGTCGATCACCGACCAGTCGATGACCACGGCCTGGTAATGCGTGCCGGCCCATTCGGTGTAGCAAAGCGCGATGCGCCGGTGCTCACCGGACAGGATCGCATCGATGACACGGTCACTGGTCAGTGCTTCGACGTATCCGCGCCGCTGGAGTTCGGCTTCGACTTCGTCGATCGAGCGCGAGACGTCAACCGCGAGCACGAGTTGCAGGTCGACCGGCGTGTCGGCCCTGCCCGTCGTCGCCGCGGCCATGGCCGCCAAGGAGCCTACAAGCGCCGACCGTCGCTTCATGCCCGCCTCCTGCCGAAGGAAGAGAGCATAGCACCGGAGCGGCGATGGCAAGGAAGGGGCAAAGAAAAACGCCGGAGGAACCCTCCGGCGTTCGTGTCGATCGCTGCTTGAGGCCAGTTGGCCGCGATCTATTGATCGTCGTCGAAGCCGCGCTTGCGCGGTTCGTAGTCGCGCTCGCGACGCTTGTCCGGGCCGGGCGCATCGCGCCGGCGGACCGGCTTGGCCACTTCGCCGCCCGGCGGATCGAACCCGCCGCCAGCCGGCGGACCACCGGAGAAATCGGCACGCCGGTCGCGCATCGGGCCGCCGTCGCTCGGGCCCGAAGGCGCACCGCGGTAACCACCGCCGCCGCCGCCGCCGGTCCCGCCGCCGCCATATCCGCCGCCACCGCCACCGCCGCGATAGCCACCGCCACCGCCGCCGCCGTAACCACCACCGCCGCCACCGCCGCCATCACGGCCGCCGCCACCGCCGCCGTAGGGGGGACGCGGACCGCGCGGACGGAAGCCGCCACCATCGCGGCCACCGCCGCCATCGCGACCGCCGCCGCCGCCAAATCCACCACCGCCGCCGCCACCGGGCTGACGTTCGACGGCTTCACGGACCGCGATCGAGCGGCCGTCGAGCAACGCACCGTTCATGGCCTGCATGGCCGCGGCGCCCTGGTCGTCGGTTTCCATTTCGAGGAACGCGAAGCCGCGGCTGCGGCCGGTCTCGCGATCCGCGATTACTTTCGATGAGCTGACGGTCCCGAATTGGGAGAACGCCTCGCCCAGACGCTCGGACGTAACCGAGTAGGGCAGATTGCCCACAAACAATTTGCGACTCATTCAAAGCTCTGTGCTGGAGGAAGGATTGAGCGGAGTCCGGCGCGCGCTTGCTGGACGACTGTGTCCAAGCGTTTCGTTGTCCGTCGACGGGTGACCAAGAATCTCACGGAAGACGTTGCCGGTATCGCGCTCCGCGACTGTACCGAGACTCATGATGATGCTCGTCGGCCAGTGTCGCAATGCCGCACTTATGCGCTGATTCACCGGCTGAGTCCACCGTTTGCGCCCGCTGCGAGCAAGCCACACAATCGTCACCGAAAAGGGAGAACGTCATGATCGTCGATCATCGAACTTACGAACTGCAGCCGGGCAGGTTGCGCGAGTTCCTCGCGCTTTATGAAAAGGAAGGCCTGCCGGTGCAGATGAAGCATCTCGGCAATCTTGTCGGATATTTCACCACCGAGGTCGGCAATGTGAACGAGATCGTGCACATCTGGGGCTATGCTGATCTCGCCGACCGCACCAAACGTCGTGCCGCGATGGCCGCCGACCCGGCGTGGCAGGCGTATTTGCAGAAGAGCCGAGAATTCATGAAGCACATGAATAACAAGATATTGGTACCCACGGCCTTCTCACCCACGAAGTAAGGGAAAAAACATGCCGACCGCCCATCCGCGCCGCAGTGGCGCGCAGGTTCTGATCGATCAACTTCGCATTCATGGAACCGAAACCATCTTCGGGGTGCCCGGCGAGAGCTATCTCGCGGCCCTAGATGCCCTTTATGCGCAACGCAACTCCATCCGCTACGTGATCTGCCGCCAGGAAGGCGGGGCGTCCTACATGGCCGAGGCCTACGGCAAGCTCACCGGCAAGCCCGGCATCTGCTTCGTCACGCGCGGACCCGGCGCCACCAATGCTGCGGTCGGAATGCATACCGGCTTCCAGGATTCGACGCCCATGATCCTGCTGGTTGGCCAGGTGGCGCGCGAAACCACGGATCGCGAGGCCTTCCAGGAGATCGATTACCGCCGCATGTACGGCCAGATGGCCAAATGGGTGTGCCAGATCGAGGATGCGCGGCGCATCCCAGAACTGGTGAGCCAGGCCTTTCACACGGCGCTCAACGGTCGGCCCGGGCCCGTCGTGCTGGTGCTGCCCGAGGATATGCTGACCGACGAGGTCGAGGTCCCCGATGCCGGTCCCTACAAGATCGCGCGCGGCGCGCCGGCGGCGGCCGACATGGCGACGCTGCGCCAGATGCTCGAGGCTGCCAAGCAGCCGCTCGTGATCCTGGGTGGCGGCGGCTGGACCGCCGAGGCCTGTGCCGACATCAAGAGCTTCATCGAAGCCAACAACCTGCCGGTGACCACCGCGTTCCGGAACCAGGACCTGATCGACAACCGTCACCCGAATTTCGTCGGCGACCTCGGCATCGGCGTCAACCCGCCGCTGGGCAAGCGCATCAAGGAGAGCGATCTGATCCTCGCGGTCGGTCCGCGTCTCGGCGAGGCCACGACCGGCGGCTACACCCTGTTCGACCTGCCGGTGCCCAGCCAGAAGATGGTGCACGTCCATGCGAGCGCCGAGGAACTCGGCCGCGTCTACCAGGCGACGCTGCCGATCAACAGCGGCATGGCTCACTTCGCCGACGCCGCCAAGGCGATGAAGCCGGTCGATAGCTCGGCCTGGAAGGCAGGAGTCGCGGTGGCGCGCGCCGACTATCTCAAGAACATCGAGCCGCCAGAACTGCCCGGCGGCGCCAATCTGGCCGAGATCGTGAAGTGGCTGAACACGCGCCTGCCGGACGACGTCATCGTCACCAACGGTGCCGGCAACTATGCGGGCTTCGTCCATCGCTTCTTCCAGTACCGCGGCTTCCGCACCCAGCTCGCGCCGACCAATGGCTCGATGGGCTACGGCGTACCGGCGGGCGTCGCCGCCAAGATCGCCGCCCCCGGCCGCATGGTCGTGTCGTTCTCGGGCGACGGCTGCTTCCTCATGAACGGCCAAGAATTCTCGACGGCGGTGCAGCACGGCGCCAACACGGTTTTCATCGTGGTCGACAACGGCATGTACGGCACGATCCGCATGCACCAGGAGCGCGACTATCCGACCCGTGTGCACGGCACCGAGCTCAAGAACCCCGACTTCGCCGCCTATGCCCGCGCCTTCGGCGGCCACGGCGAGACGGTCGAGAAGACCGCCGACTTCGCCGCCGCGTTCGAGCGCTGCGTCGCCATCGGCAAGCCGTCGATCATTCACATCAAGACCGACGCCGAGGCGATCACCTCGCGCATCACGCTCAGCAAGCTGCGCGAGCAGTCGCTGGCGAAGAAGCACTGACCTTCGGGCCCGCGCGGCGACCAGACCTGATGGGACGCTTGCGCGGGTCCCCTTTCGCCTATATAGAGGCGATCCGTGGAGATTTGAGCCGACCGGCTTGCGACCACGTTAAACATCGCTAAAAGGTCGGAGGTGCTCGCAAAAGCCCCCGTCCTTCCAGGTCGGGGGCTTTTTCGTTGCGCGCTTATCCTCGAGGGGAGGGCGCGGACGCGAGGAGAGTGAGATGGACGGATCGATCCCGAGGAAGAAGACGCAGGCGGATATCAAGAGCTGGCGGCCGCAGACGCGGGCCGTACGCGCCGGCCAGCAGCGCAGCAACTTCGACGAAACCTCGGAAGCGTTGTTCCTGACGTCGGGCTACGTCTATGCGAGCGCCGAGGAGGCCGAGGCCACCTTCAAGGGCGAGGGCAACCACTACCAGTATTCGCGCTTCGGCAATCCCACCGTCAGCATGTTCGAGAACCGCCTCGCCGCGCTCGAAGGCGCGGAGGCCTGTCGCGCCACCTCGACCGGCATGTCGGCGGTGTTCTTCGCCCTGCTCGCCCTGCTCAAGTCCGGGGACCGCATCGTGGCCGCGCGCCAGCTCTTCGGCTCCTGTCATTACATCGTGGCCGAGCTGCTGCCGAAGTACGGCATCCAGGGCGAGTTCGTCGATGGCGGCGATCTTGTGGCCTGGGAAAAGGCGCTGTCGAAGCCCGCCCAGGCGGTGCTGTTCGAATCGCCGTCCAATCCGATGCTCGATATCGTGGATATCAGGGCGGTATGCGACATGGCGCACCAGGCCGGCGCCAAGGTCGTGCTCGACAATGCCTTTGCCACCCCAATGCTGCAGCGGCCGCTCGAGTGGGGCGCCGATATCGTCGTCCACTCCGCCACCAAGTACATCGACGGCCAGGGCCGCACGCTCGGCGGCGCGGTGCTGGGCTCCAAGGAATTCATCCTCGAGAAGCTGCAGCCGATCATCCGCAACACCGGCCCGTCGCTCAGCCCGTTCAACGCCTGGGTGCTGGTGAAGGGCCTGGAGACGCTGGGCCTTCGGGTCGATCGTCACTGCGCCAACGCCGCGCGCGTCGCCGATGCGCTGGCCGGCCACCCCGCCATCTCACGCGTGCTCTATCCCGGGCGCAGCGACCATCCGCAGCACAAGCTTGCGGCCAAGCAGATGTCGAACTTCGGCGGCGTCGTCACCTTCGACCTCAAGGCCGGCAAGTGGGCGGCATTCGAGACGCTGAACCGCCTGCAGCTCGTCGATATCGCGAACAACCTGGGTGACGCCAAGAGCATGGTTACCCATCCGGCGACCACGACTCACATGCGCATCGGCGCCGAGGAGCGCGCCAAGCTCGGCATCAACGACGGCACGGTCCGGCTGTCGGTCGGCCTGGAAGATGCCGACGACGTCATCGCCGACCTGGTGCAGGCACTAGGGGGCTGATGAGGGGGGGGCTGAGCCGCCCGTGTCGCTTGCAGCGGCACTCTGGCAAAGCAACACGAGTGAGGCCGAGCGCATCCTGGCGCACGGCTTCGTGTGCGGGCTGGGCGACGGCTCGCTGCCGGTCGGCTGCTTCAAGAGCTACGTGGCGCAGGATGCTTATTTCCTCGAGGCCTTTGCGCGGGCTTACGCCTTCTGTCTCGCCAACAGCACCACGCGCGAGGATCTGGCCGATTTCGCCGACCTGATCGTGGGCGTGCGCGACGAGCTTGCGCTGCACAAGGCTTACGCCGAGCGCTGGCAGGTCGATCTGGCCGGTGTCGTGCCGCTCGCGGCGACGCAGGCCTATGTCGATTTCCTGTTGAGCATCGCGCGGCGCGGCGATCTCGGCGAGACGATCGCCGCCATGACGCCCTGCATGCGGCTCTACGCCTTCCTCGGCCGCGCGCTGTCGGCGGGCCGGGTGGCGCCGCTCTATGCCGACTGGGTGAAAACCTACGCCGATCCCGGCTTCGAAGCGCTGGCGGCCCGGCTTGAAACACTGCTCGACCGGCACGCTGCGAACAGCGACGCGGTGCGGGCAAACTATGCCCGAGCCATGGATCTCGAATACGGATTCTTCGACGCCAACCTCTAGAGCGCGGCCAGTTTTTCCATCGAGCGCTCGAGGGCTCCGTGCAGGTCGGCGGTGAGCTTGGTGCCCATCGCCGCGCGCACCTCCTGTTCGGCGGCCGACCACAGCGGCAGGGCGCGCTTGAACAGGGCGCGGCCGGCCGCGGTGGCGACCAGCTCGTGGCGACGGCGGTCGCCGGCGGCGGCGCGCTCGATGATGCCCGATGCCAGCAGCGGCCGCAGGTTGCGGGTGAGCGTCGTGCGATCGGTGCTGAGCATCTCCGACAGTTCGGTGATGCTCACCGGCCCGCGCGCCGCGACGAATCCCAGCAGCGAGAACTGCGAGATTTTCAGGCCCGTGGAGGCCAGATGCCGGCTGTAGATTTGCGTGACGCGCCGGGCAGCGCCGCGCATGCGGAAGCAGGTGCATTCGGCGGGCGACAGGCGGAGCGGGGCGGGGCCGGACATGGCTGCAACACTATCTTCATCGCTTGCCGGAGCAAAGGCGCAATGTGTATATGCACCTAAATAGAGCGAGGAGAGGGCGATGACGGATGCCGGATTTGGCGTGGTGCCGCTGGAACAGGCCCGGACCATGGACGGGCTCACTTTGTTCAAGGGCCTGCTGGAGGGCCGCTTCCCGGCGCCTCCGATCTCGCGCATGCTCGGAATGAAGCTGTCCGAAATCGAGTTCGGTCGCGTGGCGTTTACCTACACGCCCGTCTTCGACCACTACAATCCGCTGGGCAGCGTGCATGGCGGCATCGCCGCCACCCTGCTCGATTCCGTGATGGGCTGCTGCATTCACACCACGCTGAAGGCCGGCGTCGGCTACACCACGGTCGAGATCAAGGTGAACTACGTCCGCGCGATGACCGACAAGACCGGTCCGGTCCGCGCCGAAGGCAAGGTCATCAATGTCGGCTCGCGCATCGGCACCTCGGAAGGGCGACTTACTGATGCCTCCGGCAAGCTTCTGGCCCACGGCACGACCACCTGCCTGATCTTCCCGATTTAGCCTAGAGTGCGGCATGCCCCAGGCGGCCGCCGAACAAGGACTGCTGAAACTCTCCATCGCCGTGACGGTCGCGGTGGCGGCGGTCGGCGTCGTGTTCGGCCTGATGTCCGGGTCGATGTCGATCGTTTTCGACGGCGTCTTCTCGGCGATCGATGCCGCGATGTCAGGCCTCGCCCTGTTTGTCTCGCGGCTGGTGAGCCGGGTCGCCGACAACCGGCGCTTCCAGTTCGGCTACTGGCACATCGAGCCCATGGTGCTGGCCTTCAACGGCGGCACGCTGATGCTGCTCTGTTTCTATGCGTTCCTGAACGCCACCGGCAGCTTCCTCGACGGCGGGCGCCGGCTCGATTTCGACTGGGCAATGGCCTATGCCGTGGCCGTCGGCATCGTTGCGTTCGGCATGTTCTTCTACGCTCGTCACCGCAACCGCCGGATCGGCTCCGATTTCATCCGCCTCGATGCTCAGAGCTGGCTGATGTCTGCGGCCATCACCTCAGCGCTGCTGCTGGCTTTCGCGGTGGCATGGGCCCTCGAAGGCACTCGCTACGCCCATCTCACGCCCTACGCCGATCCGATCGTCTTGGCGGTGCTCTCACTCGTCCTCGTCTTCGTGCCCATTCGCACCGTGAGAAAAGCGCTGACCGAGGTGCTGCTCATCACGCCGGCCGACCTCGATGCGCACATCCGGCGCGTTATGGACGATGTCGTCGCCCGCCACGGATTCGAGGATTATACGTGCTACGCCGCCAAGGTCGGGCGAGCGCAGTTCATCGAGATCCACGTCGTGGTTTCCCCGAACTCGAAGCTCACCAGCACGGCCATGGCCGACGCCATCCGGCGCGAGATCGCCGACGCGATCGGCGGCGAAGGCCCGCACCGATGGCTTACCATCGATTTCACCGCCGATCCGCGCTGGCTGTAGGGGTATTTGACCTTTCCGCCGGAACGTCCCATGTCACCAAGTCGAAGGGGCCTTGCCGACCGATGTACCAAGCCACTACCCGTGCCATTTGCGTGACCGTCAGCCCGCAATATCTGCCCGATCAGTCCGATCCGGCCAAATCGAAGTATGTCTGGTCCTATCAAGTCCGCATCGAAAACAAGGGTGATGCCACGGTGCAGTTGCGCAGCCGACATTGGAAGATCACCGATGGGCTCGGCCGCACGCAGGAAGTGAAGGGGCCCGGCGTGGTCGGCGAGACACCGATGCTGCGGCCCGGCGATGTGTTCGAGTACACTTCGGGCACGCCGCTTTCGACCCCATCCGGTATCATGGGCGGCACGTATCAGATGGTGACCGAGTCGGGTGAGAAGTTCGACATTGAGATTCCGGTTTTCTCGCTCGACACGCCCACGGCAAAGCGCAATCTCAACTGAGCCTTCATTCGAGGGAACGACGATGAACAGGATGCTGAAGAAGAGCGACATGGTCTCGCTCGCCACCGGCCTCACCCGTCCCTCGCGCGAGGAAGCCGAGGCCGCCGTCCGCACCTTGATCCGCTGGTCCGGCGACGATCCCAACCGCGAGGGGCTGACCGGCACGCCCGATCGCGTCGTGCGCTCCTACGAGGAATTCTTCGCCGGCTACGACCAGGACCCGCGCGACATGCTGCAGCGGACTTTCGAAGAGGTCGAGGGCTACGACGAGGTCGTGGCGCTGCGCGACATCCGCCTCGAGTCGCACTGCGAGCATCACATGGTGCCGATCATCGGCCGCGTCCATGTCGGCTACCTGCCCGACAAGCGCGTCGTCGGGATCAGCAAGCTCGCGCGCGTGGTCGATGCCTTCGCCCATCGCCTGCAGATCCAGGAGAAGCTGACGGCCCAGATCGCCAACACGCTGCAGGAAGTGCTCCAGCCGCGCGGCGTCGCCGTCGTCATCGAGGCGGCGCACCAGTGCATGACCACAAGAGGCGTGCACAAGTCCGATGTCACCATGGTGACCAGCCGCATGCTGGGCGCCTTCCGCGACAACGGCGAGACACGCCGCGAATTCCTGACCATGATCGGTCGTACGTCAGTCTGAATAGAAAAGGGCATCATGGCCGGAGAGATCGTCGATTCCGTTGAAATGCTGCGCAGGCTCGTGGCGTTCGATACCACCTCGCGCAATTCCAACCTGGCCCTGATCGAGTATGTGCAGGCCTACCTCAAAGGCCACGGCATCGACTCCAAGCTGGTGCCCAACGAAGACGGCACCAAGGCCAACATGTTCGCGACCGTCGGTCCCAACGTGAAGGACGGCGTCGTGCTCTCCGGCCACACCGACGTGGTGCCGGTCGACGGCCAGCCTTGGGTCACTGATCCGTGGACGCTGACGCTGAAGGACGGCAAGTACTACGGCCGCGGCACCTGTGACATGAAGGCGTTCTACGCCATCGCGCTGTCCATGGTCCCTGAATTCAAGAAGGCGAAGCTCAAGAAGCCGATCCATTTTGCGCTGAGCTACGACGAGGAAATCGGCTGCTTCGGCGCCCATTCGCTGGCCGCCGCCATGGCCACCGAAGTGCCGCGCCCGCGCGCCATCATCATCGGCGAGCCCACGATGATGACGGTGGTGCATGCCCACAAGGGCAGCCAGTCCTACGTTACCAAGTTCACCGGCTTCGAGGCCCATTCCTCGATGACCCATCTCGGCGTCAGCGCCATCCACTTCGCCGGCGAATTCATCCACTACCTCAACAAGGTCCAGGACGAACTCGAGGCGGCCGCGCCGAAGAACAGCGAGTTCATGCCGGCGGCCGCAACGTTCAACGTCGGCACCATCATCGGCGGCACGGCGGGCAACATCCTGGCGCGCGAGTGCGAAATCCTGTGGGGCTATCGCGAGCTGCCGACGCGGCCGATCGAGGAACTGGGCGAGCGCGCCAAGAAGTGGCTCGAGACCGAACTGCTGCCCAGGATGAAGGCCAAGCATCCGGCCGCCGCCATCGCCACCGAGTTGCGTGCCTCGACGCCCGCCTTTTCGCCCGAGGGCAACGACGAGGCCAAGACCCTGGCCGGCAGCTGGTCCGGCTCCAACACGGTGGGCAGCGTCGTCTACGCGACCGAGGCCGGCATCTTCCGCAAGACGATGGGCGTGCCGACGGTGTTGTGCGGCCCCGGCGACATCGCCCAGGCGCACCAGCCCAACGAATTCCTGCTCGCCTCGCAGATCGAAGCCTGCGAGGGCTTCATGAAGCGCATGGTGGAGTGGTGCTGCAGGGATTAGGTCTGCCGTCGATCGCGAAGTTCTAAGGGTCCCTCGCTACGCTCGGGATCTTTGGTCTCACCCCGTCGCCGCCAGCGCCTGCGTCAGATCGGCGATCAGGTCGTCGGGATGTTCGATGCCGACTGACAGACGGATCGTCGTGTCGAGCACGCCGATGCGGTCGCGGACCTCGACCGGAACGCCGGAGTGCGTCATGGCGGCGGGATGGCTCGCCAGCGATTCGGTGCCACCGAGGCTGACCGCCAGTTTGAAAATCTGCAGCGCATTCAGGAAGGCGAATGCCTGCTTCTCGCCGCCCTTGATATCGAACGAGAAGGTCGAGCCCGCCCCCGTGCATTGCCGCGCGAAGACCTTCTGCGCCTGCGAGCCTTCCTCCAGGAATTTCAGGTAGTGGACCTTGTCGACCCGGGGATGGTCGCGCAGATACTCGGCAACGAGTCTCCCATTGGCCTCTGCCCGCTCCATCCTGATCCCGAGCGTTTCCAGCGAGCGGCCCAGCATCCAGCAGGAATGCGGATCGAGTTGCGTGCCGAGGCTGCCACGCAGCGCCTTGATCGGCCCGATCGTCGCCTGGGCGCCCAGCGTGGCGCCGGCGATGAGATCGGAGTGGCCGCCGACATACTTGGTGAGTGAGTAGACCGAGACGTCGGCGCCGTGGTCGAGCGGACGTTGGAACACCGGGCCCAGCAAGGTGTTGTCGCAGACCAGGATCGGCCTAAAATCCTGGGCGACGCCGATCTCGTCGGCGATCTGCCGCAGCAGCGCGATATCGACCAGGGTGACGGTCGGGTTGGCCGGTGTTTCGATCATGATGACCGACAGGCGCCCCTTGGCACGCGCCTCGTTCGCCGCGGCCCGAACGGTGGCCTCGTCGACGCCGTCGATGAAGCCGACCGCACCGATGCCGAAGCCCGCCATCGTGCGCGACAGCAGCGTTTCGGTGCCGCCGTAGAGCGGCTGGGAATGCAGGATGACGTCGCCGGGGCGGGCAAACGCGAGAATCGTGGTCGAGATCGCCGACATGCCGGACGAGAACAGCACGCACTCTTCCGCACCCTCGTAGACCGCGAGGCGATCCTCGACGATCTCGCTGTTGGGATGGTTGAAGCGCGAATAGACGAGGCCGGCGCCGGTGCCGGCCGGCGGTGTGCGGCGCCCCGCGGCATAGTCGAAGAAGTCCTTCCCTTCCTCCGCCGAGCCGAACACGAAGGTGGAGGTGAGGAAGACGGGCGGCTTCACCGCGCCTTCGGAGAGCTTCGGATCGTAGCCGTAGCTCAGCATCAGCGTTTCGGGCTTGAGCGCATGATTGCCGATATGGGTTTTTGAGGGACGTGGCGCGACCATGGTGTTTCTCCTGTCGGCGGTTCCGGTGGGGCAGGATAGCCCAGGACGGCGGCGTCCGCTGTCTATCGGGAATTCAAGGCGTTACAGTGACCGCGATACCGGAGGGAAACGGGCCGTGCCGCCATTAATCGCCATCGATTGGGGAACAAGCTCGTTGCGCGGCGCCCGTCTCGACGAAGCGGGCCGTGTGCTGGAAGAGAAGAGCGCGCCCTTAGGCATCCTCAACGTTCCCCATGGCGATTTCGCCGGCGTCTTCGCCTCGCTGTTCTCGGATTGGATGACGCCGGCTGGCAGCGTCTGCCTGATTTCCGGGATGGCCGGCAGCCGGCAGGGCTGGGTCGAGGCGCCTTATGTTGCCTGTCCCGCCGGACCCGACGAGCTGCGGCGACATCTCCACTGGATCGAGCCGGGGCGGATCGCCCTCGTGCCCGGCCTCAGCGACGAGCAGGGTGACGTGCCCGACGTGATGCGCGGCGAGGAGGTGCAGATCTTCGGTGCGATGCGGCTCGCAGGTCTCACGGAGGGGCTGTTCGTTCTGCCTGGCACGCACAGCAAATGGGCCACGGTGCGAGGCGGCCGGATCACCGGCTTTCGCACTTTCATGACCGGCGAGTTCTACGGGTTGCTGAGCCAGCATTCGATCCTGGCGCGCACGCTCGAGGCCGATGCGCCGCTCGACGAGGCGGCCTTTCTGCGCGGCGTGGCGCGCGCCGGCAACGGCGAGGGCCTGCTGCACAATGCCTTCGGCGCGCGCGCGCTCGCCTTGTTCGGCCGCCTGTCGCCGGTTGAATCGGCCAGCTATGTCTCCGGCCTGCTGATCGGCGAGGAGCTGCTTCGGCAGGAATTGCCGGCGGGCCCCGCGGTTGTCGCGATCGGCGCGGCGGCATTGACGGCGCGCTATGCCCTCGCGCTCGAGCGGCAGGGCGTCCTCGTGCGCACCTTCGGCGCCGAGGCGACGTGGGCAGGCTTGAGCGCCTTGCTGGTATGACGACCATATAGTTACATTTGGTAACTAAATAACAGGACTTGGTGATATAAGTCTTTGGCTGGCTTGTATTTTTGAGCACTCAAGATATATCTTAAATATGTTCAATCATAATGGGACACAGTCCATGAGACCTTTCCATCATTCCCGAGGCGAAGACGCCCACAGGCACCATTTCGGTCGGCGCGGCTTCGGCCGGCATGGCCACGGCTTCGAGGCCGAGCGCGGCGAAGGGGGCCGCAGCGGACGCCGACGCGTCTTCGATGCGGGCGAGTTACGGCTGGTGCTGCTGAAGCTGATCGCCGACCAGCCGCGCCACGGCTACGAACTGATCCGCGCCATCGAGGAACTGACCGGCGGCAGCTACGTGCCGAGCCCCGGCATGGTCTATCCGACGCTGACGATGCTCGACGAGATGGGCCACGTCGCCGAGGTGAAGTCGGAGGGTGCGCGCAAGGCGTTCGCCGTCACCGCGGAGGGCACCGCCCACCTCGCCGAGCGCCAGGCGGAGGTCGAAGCGTTGTTCGCGCGGCTGGCCGAACTCGCCACGGTGAGCGAGCGCACCGACGCAATGCCGGTCCGCCGCGCCATGGGCAACCTGCGTGCCGTGCTGATCCATCGCCTGGGCCGCGCCGGCGTGCAGTCTGCCACCGTCCACGAGGCGGTCGCCATCATCGACGAGGCCGCGCAGCGGATCGAACGCCTATGAGCGTCGCGAGCACCGCGCGCGTGCCGACCGGCAGCGGCAGCCGCTACCTCCAGCAACTCTGCAAGCACTGGAGTCACAACCTGGCCGTCGAGTTCACCCCGGAGAAAGGCAAGGTCGTCTTTCCCCGCAATGCCCGCGGCGCCGACTGGCCGGGCGATGCGACCCTGATGCTCGAGGGCCATGGCGACGCCCTGGAATGCCGGCTGGAGGCGAGTGTCGACGCCCAGCTCCAGGGGATGAAGGGCGTCGTGGCGCGCCATCTCGATCGCTTCGCCTTCCGTGAGGCCCCGCTCGCGTTCGACTGGCGCGACATCCTGTAAACGTGACCTGACAAGATTCGCAAGTTCAGCAGGTTTCATGCTATATTTCAGGTACAGTCGGCGCCTCTGTGTAGGCACTGCTGGCAACGCCCGGACGGTCCCCCGTTCCGGGCGTTTTTCGTGGTCCATTTCCGGCCGTCTCGGTCGACAGTAGCGGCACTCTCATCCCGTCGAGGAGCGGGCCTCGGTGGCACAGTCCGTCGGGGAGCGCTTGGATAGCTGGATCAAGGGTTTGACCCCGCTTTTCGGCACAGGCAGCGGGACACCGCATGGCACAACGAGCTGTGCCAAAAATCGTCTGCGTTCAGGCCGCGGGCGGGTCGCCGGCGGCGGTCTCGTAGAGGCGGTCGAGATCGTCGTCGTCGTAGGCGTATTGGGTCGAGCAGAACTCGCAGGTGACGGCGACCAGGCCTTGCGTGTCGCGCAGGTCGGTCAGTTCCTCGCGCTTGA
>CAMAYC010000109.1 GCA_945862125.1 Reyranella massiliensis 521 | reverse complement strand
CGCGTCCGGCCCTCGAGCAGCGGCTCCAGCCAGCGCTTCTTTTGCGCCGGCGTCGCGGCATGCTGCAGCATGATCATGTTGGGCACGTCGGGCGCCTGGCAGTTGAACACCTCGGGCGCCCACGGCAGCCGGCCGGTGATCTCCGCGATTGCCGCATAGGCGAGATTGCTCATGCGATCGGGCAGGCCGAGGTTCCACAGACCCGCCGCCCGCGCCTTGGCGCGGAGGTCGGCCAGGAACGGCGCCGGCTCGCGCCGCCGGGCGACGTGATCGACCCAATCGCGATGCCGTGGAAGAATCTCGCTGTTGAAAAAATCCTGAACTGCCGCGTGCAGGTCCCCGGCTGGAATGTCCATCGTCACTTCATCTGGTTGGTCAGCAGCGCCGCGGCGCCGCCCTGATCCCTACCATACTTCAGCAATGCCGAGCGCCCGCCGGCCGCATAGGCGGCCACCGCGCCCAACAGGCGCTTGAGCTGGTCTGGGCTGGAGCGGTCGAACTTGCAGTAGGCGCCGCGCGTCAGCTTGGCGATCTGCGGAAAAAATCTCGACGCCGTGCGGTCCTCGCCTTCCTGGAAGATGAACACCGGCAAGCCGAGCAGGCCGAGCTGGGCCGCCTCGTGGCCGACCGCATCGACATCCTCCTCGCAGCAGTCGCCAACGAACACGACGGCGTCGATTCGACTCTCGCGGCGCTGCTCGCCGGCATAGCGCAGCATCTTGCCGATCTGCGTGCGGCCGGCGAGGCAGCGCACGGCACTCATCAGCCGGGCAAGCTCGCGTCCGTCCGACGTCCAGCGGCTGACCTTGAATTCATCGAAACCGCGATAGAAGCCCAGCCGCACGTCGAGACCGCCAAGCGCGTCGGCGGCAACGAACATCTCGCCCTGGATCGCACAGGCATGATCCCAGGTCGGCTCTCGGCTTGCGGTGGCGTCCATGGCGAACAGGAGACGACCGCGACTCCCGGGCGCGCGGTTGGCCGGCAGGCTGCCCACCTGCTTCACAAACGCATCGACCGCGTTCGCACCTGCGGTAGACGGAACCTTGCGATCGTCGGCCATATCTTTTGACCCCCTCCGGACTGTTGAATATGGTGCGCGCCGCGGCCAAGGACCAGTCCGACGGCGCCAAGACAAAGCATGACCGGAAACGCCCCCTCCTTCGCCACGCTGCTCCTGCGGATATTCCTGCCGTTCGCGCTGGCCTATTTCCTTTCCTACATCTTCCGCGGCGTGAACGCGGTGATCTTCCCCTATCTCGAGCGCGACGTCGGGATCACCGCGGGCGATCTCGGCCTGCTCACCTCCGCCTTCTTCCTGTTCTTCGCCGGCTGCCAGCCGATCCTGGGCGTCATGCTCGACCGCTACGGTCCACGGCGCGTGCAGACCGTGCTGATGGTGACCGCGGCCATCGGCTCGGCAATGTTCGGCCTGGCGGCATCGCTGCCCGAGTTGATCGTCGCCCGCGTGCTGATCGGGCTCGGGTTCGCCGGCGGTCTGATGGCGGCCATCAAGGCGATCACGCTCTGGTATCCACCGGAGCGCTGGGGCCTGATCACCGGCTTCCACATGATGGCGGGCGGCATCGGCTCGATGGCGGCGACGCTGCCGATCCAATGGTCGCTGTCGATCATAAGCTGGCAGGGCCTGTTCTTCTGGCTGGCGGGCCTCTGCCTCGTGACCGCCGCCATCCTGTTCACGGTCGTGCCCGAACGTGGGACGCCGGCCGCCAGCGGTACACTCCGCGAACAGTTCCGCATCACCGGCATCGTTCTCACCGATGGCTTCTTCTGGCGCATCCAGCCGGTGCTCACCTTCCAGCAGATCGCGTTCATCGCCAGCATCACACTCTGGATCGGGCCGTGGCTGCGCGACGTCGGTGGCATCACCAGCACCGAGGCGCGCGCCGACATCCAGCTCTACACCACTGCCATCATGACCCTGGGTTTCGCGCTGAGCGGCGTCTTCGCAGGATGGTTCCGCCGCGTCGGCGTGAGCGACTTCGCCTCGGCCAACCTCGTCAGCGTCTTGTTCGCCCTGGTTTGCGCCTGGCTGGCGTTCATACCGTCGTTCGAGCCGGTGCTGGCGTGGTTGCTGTTCGGCTTCCTCGGCGCCTATCCCATCCAGTATATGCCGTTGCTCGCCCGCTCCTTCCCGCCCGAGTATGCCGGCAGGGTCAGTACGAGCTGCAACCTCGTGGTCTTCACCGTGATCTTCGCCGGCCAATGGGCGATCGGCAAAGTGGTCGACCTCTGGCCACGTACCGCGTCGGGCTATTCGCCCGACGGCTACACCTGGTCCTACGGCGCGCTCTTCATCCTCCAGGTGGCGGGACTGGTGTGGATGCTTCTGTGGCGGGCGCAGCCTCTCGTGCGGAAGGCGCCGGTGGCGGCAGATTGAGTGCCGTCACGAGGTCACGCACCTCCTGGCGGGCCGCGACGTGGCTCAAGGTGAGCGAAGGACCACCACTCCCGCTCTTGAGATCGAGCAGGGTGAGGCCGCTCAGGAACAGCTCCTTGTAGATCACGCGCTCGCTCAGGCCCGCGGCGACGCGGAAGCCGACGCGCTTGGCCAGCGCCTCGATGACGTTGCCCATGTCACGCTTGTTGCGGGCGGCGAGCGAGGAAAGCCGATTGCGCATCACCACCCAGTCGACCGGCCGTCCGCCCTGGATGGCCCTGAGCTGGCGCTGCTTCCACACCGCTTCGGCATAGATCGACGGCCGCACGATCTTGAGCGTGTCCGGATCGATGCGCGCCAGCAGGTCGAGGTCGATGAAACTGTCGTTGAGCGGCGTCAGCAGCGTATCGGCCCAGACATGCGCGGTGCGCGAGAGGTGCGTGTCGCTGCCGGGCGTGTCGACGATCACGAAGTCGGCAGCAGCGAGCACCGGCTCCAGTGCCGCCTCGAAGCGCGCCTTTTCGTCGGCTTCCGTCGCCGTACGCTCCGGCAGGGTCGAGAGCGGCACGCTCGCGTGCATCGGCATGGCCAGATCGATGCCCTTGCGCGCCGCGTAGGCCGCACGATTCTCGATGTAGCGGCTGAGCGTGCCCTGCCTCGCATCGAGGTCGAGTGTGGCGACGCGGCTGCCCGTGCCCATCAACGCCACGGCGATATGCAGCGCCGTCGTCGATTTGCCCGATCCGCCCTTCTCGTTGCCGATTACCAGCACGTGGGCGCGGCCCGGAACCCGCGCCGCCTGCGTCCGGACGATGCTCGGATTGGCCGCCGGTTGAAAACCGCCGCTCACGCCAGTTTGCGAATCCAGACCGCGGTGTCGTGGAACACCGCGCCGCCGTTCGGCCATCCGGGATCTGCCGAGGTCACAGCGTTGATGCCGATGCCGGTCTCGAAGTTCCGGTTGGGCCAGATGCCCTCGACCACGACGACGCCCTTCTGCTGCCCGGCCTTGGCCTTGGCATTGACGATGGTCTTGCCGCGCTCGTTGCCGATTTCGACGCGATCGCCATCGGCCAGGCCCAGCGCCTTGCAATCCTCGGGATTCATCATCGCCGTCGGCCGCACTTCCCGCTTTTGGGAGGATGGCGTCTCGGTGAAAGTCGAGTTCAGGAAAGTGCGGGCCGGCGCCGCCACCAACCGAAACGGCTTCTCCGCCGTGGCATTGTCGATCACGTCAAAATGGTCGGGCAGCACGGGCATCTCCGCGCCGCGCGGCCCATGGGCCTTCCAATCGGGCTTGAAGCGGAATTTCTTGTCGGGCCAGGCGAAGCCGTCGAGGAAGTGCGACGTCTCGAAACCCAGATGATAATCCTGTCCACCCTTGGCCCAGTTGGTCTCGGCGTCCCACATGCCTGAGACCTTCAGCGTCTCGTCCATGATCTCCCACGGCGTCATGTCGAAGCCGCGATGCTTGGCGCCCAGCCGCTTTGCCAGCTCGGAGATCACGTAGTGATTCTCGCGTGTCTCACCCGGCGCCTCGATCACCGCCTTGGTCACCTGGAAGAAGGTGTGGCCGCTCGCCGTGTAGAAATCGTCGTGCTCGAGGAACATGGTCGCAGGCAGGACGATGTCGGCAAAGGCCGCCGTCTCGGTCATGAACTGCTCGTGCACGCAGGTGAAAAGGTCGTCGCGAGCGAAGCCCTTATGCACCAGCTCCAGTTCCGGGCAGACCATCGCCGGGTTGGTATTCTGGATCAGCATCGCCGTCACCGGTGGGCCGTTCTTCAACGCCTCCCGGTCGCCGGTCAGGATCGGCCCCAGCCGCGACTGGTCGAGATCGCGGATCGACGTGTCGACCATGTCGAGACCCTCGATCAGCGTGCGGTTCAGCGGATACATGCCGGTGTGGCCGTAGAGCGCGCCGCCGCCCTTGTATTGCCAGGCGCCCGTCACCGCCGGCAGGCAGGTCACGGCATGCATGTTCACAGCGCCGTTGCGGCTGCGGCTGAAACCATGATGGCAGCGGACGAAGGCGGCCTTGCTCTTCCCGAACAGGCGCGCGAAAGCCACGATCTCCTCGACGGGGAGCCCGGTGATCTTCGAGGCCCACTCCGGCGTACGGGTCGACACGTGTGCGGCGAGTTCATCCGGCGCATCGGTGTATTTCCGCAGATAGTCCCAGTCGGCGTAGCCTTCCTTGAACAGCACGTGCATGACGCCGACCGCCAGCGCGCCGTCGGTGCCGGGGCGCACCGCAAGATGCATGTCGGCCTGCTCGGCCGTGCCGGTACGGTAGGGATCGACCACGACCAGCTTGGCACCACGCTTCTTGGCCTTCATGGCGTGGGTCATGACGTTGACCTGGGTGTTCACGGGATTGCCGCCCCAGATCACCACCAGTTCGGAATGCTCGTCGATCTCGCGCAGGTCGGCGCCGCGCTTGGCGCCGGTGCCGACGATCCAACCGGTGTCGGACAGCGTCACGCAGATGGTCGAGAAGTAGCGGGAGTATTTCATCGCGTTGCGCAGGCGGTTGATGCCGTCGCGCTGCACGAGGCCCATTGTGCCGGCGTAGTAATATGGCCAGACCGTTTCCGTGCCGTGAAGCGCTGCCTTGGCGATGAACTGTTCGGCCACGATGTCGAGCGCGTCGCTCCACGAAATCTCGGCGAACTGCTTCGATCCCTTCGGTCCGGTACGGCGCAGCGGCTTCATCAGCCGGTCGGGATGATGGATGCGCTCAGCGTAGCGGGCGACCTTTTCGCAGATCACGCCCGCGGTGTAGTCGTTGCGCTGCGAGCCGCGAATACGACCGATCGTCCGGGCATCAAGGCGTTCGACATCCAGCGCACAAGTGCTGGTGCAGTCGTGCGGACAGACCGATGGTACGACCCTGGCGCCGGCATCGATATTCCTGGCCCTGGTACCGGGCGAGAAGGCATGGTCGTCAGGGGACATGTGGACGCTCCGCGAGAACTGCCGCAGCATACAGACGGGGCGCGGCGGGAGAAAGCACGCTCGGGAGTGAGTTCAGTGTCCACGGAAACGAACAATGCTGGCGTTGTCCGCCGTGCAATGCCGGCCGACGCCGAGGCGATCGCGACATTTGCGCCCGGCGTCCCGCCGCCGGCCATGACCGACAACAAGGCGACTTTCGTGATCGAGGGCGAAGTCGGGCTACTGGCACTCGTTGGCCTCGCGCAGCACGCCGATCACCTGCAGATCGAGTATCTGGTCGCCGGCCCGACGGACCCTCGCGGGCACATCAGGACGTTAGTCGCCTTCGCCGAAGCCGCCGCACGCACCGTCGACGTGCGAAAGGTTCGCCTGCCCCCGGGCACCCTGCCCGACGATCTCGCCCAATCCCTGGGATACGTGAACGGCCAGAAGGAAATCTCGACCGGCGCGCTCGCGCGGGCACGCGATCATCTCGAGGCGGTGGGCGTGCCACTAATGCGCGACGGCACCGCCTCGCCCGCCCAGACACTCTACTATCGCGGCGTTTGGGCCGCCGTGGCCCTGCTGATCGGATTGGGCAGCGTTTCGCTGGCGGTGTTCAGCGGCAGCCGGACGACCTTGCTCCATATCGTGGCACCGGCCCTGCTCTGCGCCATCACCTCGGTTTTCGCCATCTGGCAGATCGCGCTCACCGCCGTCGCCGCCCGACGCCGCGGCGGCGGTGTGGTGCCCCTGCTCGCGGTTGTGGCCGCGGCTGCCTCCGTGCTGGCCATCGGGACGCTGCTCTATGACCGTGCGGTGCCGGCACTGGCTGAACTCTGGAACATCTACGGCGGCGACGAGGAATTGGGCGACTTGAACCTCTCCGTCAGTGCCGACGGCACCATCCTCTATGTCGACGGCAGCTACGGGATGGGCAGCGAACAGGCGGTGCGGCGGATGCTCGAGCAGAATCCCAAGGTTCGCGAGGTCGTGTTGTCCGGCCCCGGCGGACGCATGGGCGCGGGCTTCGAGATCAGCCGGATGATCCGCAGCCGCCGGCTCGCCACCCGGGTCGAAACCGGCTGCGCCTCGGCCTGCACCATCGCCTTCCTGGGCGGTGTCGATCGCAGCATCGCGCCCGGCGCCAAGCTCGGCTTTCACCAGGCGAGCTTCCCCGGCATGAGCGCCGACGACATGTTCGAGGCCAACCGCGACATGAAGCGGTTCCTCACGATGAGCGCCGGTATCGCGCCCGATTTCGCCCAACGCGTGCTCGACACGCCGGGCGATTCGATCTGGGTACCGACGCCGGAGGAATTGCTGGCGGCGCGCGTCATCAAGCGCTTAAACCGCTGAATGAGGTTCCATCCCGTATGATCCCCCGCGGTCTTTCCTACGACGACGCCATGAAGCAGTTCCGCTGGCCCACGCCGGAGCGCTTCAACATCGGTCGCGCGGTCTGCGAGCGCCATCCGCCCGACACGCTGGCGATGATCGTCGAGAATGCCGATGGCAGCGTCCGCAACTGGACCTTCGGCCAGCTGCTCGCCACCAGCTCGCGGCTCGCCAACGCGCTCGGCGCACGTGGGATCACGAAGGGCGACCGCGTGGCTGTTTTCCTGAGCCAGGGTGCGGAACTCACGCTCTGCCACCTCGCTGGCTACCGCATGGGCGCGATCGTGCTGCCGCTCTTCACGCTGTTCGGCGAGGAAGCGGTCGAATTCCGGCTCTCCAATGCCGAAGCCTCCGCCGTCATCACCGATATGGCCAACCTGCCCAAGATCCTGGCTGTGCGTGATCGCCTGCCGCACCTCAGGACCATCGTCGTGATCGGCGCCGGCGCGCACGGCAGCGCCTTCCTCGACTGGGATCGCCTGCTGGCCGCCGCCTCCGACAGCTTCGCCACGGTCGACACCGCGGCCGAGGATCCGGCGCTGCTGATCTACACCTCCGGCACGACGGGCCAGCCAAAGGGTGCGCTGCATGCTCATCGCATGATGCTGGGCTGTATCCCGGCGATGGAACAGACGCTGAGCCACTGGCCAAGGGGCAACGAGATCATGTGGACGCCGGCCGAATGGGCCTGGATCGCAGGCCTCTACGACGCGCTGTTCCCGGCTTGGTATTATGGCACCCCGGTACTCGCGCATCGGTTCGCCAAGTTCGACCCCGAGCGTGCCTTCGCTCTGCTGGCCAAACACAAGGTCGGCGTGAGCTTCATCCCACCCACCGCGCTCAAATTGATGCGGCAGGTGAACCGGCCGACCGAGCGCTGGGACTATTCGCTTCGTGCCCTCTTCACCGGCGGCGAGGCGATGGGTGAGGAGCTGCTGGCCTGGGGCCGCGACACCTTTGGCACCACCATCTCCGAAGGCTACGGCCAGACCGAGATGAACCTGATGACGCTCAACTCGCCCGACTGGTTCGAGGTGCGGCCGGGCTCCTGCGGCCGCGCCTGCCCCGGCCGCAAGGTCGCCATCGTTGACGAGGCCGGCAACGTCCTGCCACCGGGCGTGGAAGGCCAGATCGCGGGCTGGCGCCACGATCCCATCGTCATGCTGGAATATTGGCGCAACCCGGAGGCCACGGCGCGCAAGTATGCCGGCGACTGGCTTCTGACCGGCGACCTCGGCCGCATGGACGAAGATGGCTATGTCTTCTTCAAGAGCCGCGACGACGACGTCATCACCTCCGGCGGCTACCGCATCGGACCGGGCGAGATCGAGGAATGCCTGATGAAGCATCCGGCGGTCGCCATGGTGGGCGTGGTCGGCGTGCCCGACCCGGTGCGCACCGAGATCGTGAAGGCCTTCGTCCAGCTCCGGCCCGAGATCGCGGCCACCGACGCCTTGAAGGCCGACCTGGCCAATTTCGTAAAAACCCGGCTGGCGGCGCACGAGTATCCGCGCGAGGTCGCGTTCGTGGCCGAGCTACCGCTCACGACGACGGGCAAAATCCTGCGCCGCGAACTGCGGCGCCTCGATAAGGAGCGGAAGGCCTAGAAGAGCGAGAGGATCGTCTGCGCGTTGCTCTCGGGAACTGCGCCCAGGAGAGCCACAAGGCCGATCAGGGCGGCAGGCCACCATTCGGCGAAGCGGGCGAGACCCTGGCGGCGGGCGAGTGGCTGCGAGGAATGCGATGTGATGAACATGGCCAAGCCTTTAGTCATCGTCAAAATGCGACCGTAATATGGCTGAACACTAGCCAATACCTCCCTGTTATTCAAGGAAGATTCTTGGATACTTAAAGTATTGGATCAGCTCGCGGCGACGGATGGCAGGTTGAACTGCAGCTCGGCCAGCCGGGCATAGAGCCCCCCGCGGCGGACCAGGTCGGCATGGCGGCCGACATCGACCACCCGGCCCTGATCGACCACCACGATCCGGTCGGCCTTCTGCACGGTCGCCAGCCGGTGGGCGATCACCAGGGTGGTCCGCTTCTGCATCAGCCGGTCGAGCGCCTGCTGGACGGCCAATTCGCTCTCTGCATCGAGGGCGCTGGTGGCCTCGTCGAGCATCAGGATGGCGGGGTCGCAGAGCAGCGCCCGGGCGATGGCGATGCGCTGGCGCTGGCCGCCGGACAGCCGCACCCCGCGATTGCCGAGATCGGTGGCGAAGCCCTGCGGCAGGCTCTCGATGAAGGCCGCCGCCGAGGCCGCCTCGGCCGCTGACCGAACCTCGGCCTCCGAGGCGTCGGGGCGGCCATAGCGGATGTTGTCAGCCACCGAGGCGCTGAACAGCACCGGCTCCTGCGGCACGATGGCCAGCGCCCCGCGCAGGTCGGCGAAACTGAGGTCGCGGATGTCGATGCCGTCGATCCGGATGGTGCCCGCCTCGGGATCGTAGAAGCGCAGCAGCAGGTTGAAGACCGTGGTCTTGCCGGCGCCCGAGGGACCCACGATGGCGACGGTCTCGCCGGGCTGGACGGCAAGGTCGAAACGGTCGAGCGCCAGGGCGTCGGGGCGCGTCGGGTAACGGAACGACACGTCGGAGAAGGCGACCGCGCCCTCAGTCGGCTTGGGCAGCGGCTTTGGCACCGCAGGCTCGGCGATCGAGGGCGGCTCGGCCTTCAGCTCGGACAGCCGCTCGGCCGCGCCCGAGGCGCGCTGCAGGTCGCCGATGGTCTCGCTGATGGCGCCGCCCGAACTGGCGACCAGCACGGCATAGAACACGAAGGCCGTGAGATCGCCGGCGCTGATGCGGCCGGTGAGCACGTCATGGCCGCCCATCCACAGCAGGAAGCCCACCGCGGCAAAGACGATGAAGATCACCAGCGTCGTCATGATGGCCCGCCGGGCGACGCGCCGGATAGCGGCGGAAAACGCCCGCTCGGTGGCCTCGCCGAAGCGCCGCGCCGCGCGATCCTCCTGGGCGAAGGCCTGCACGGTGCGCACCGCGTCCAGCGTCTCGCCGCCTTCCGAGACCATGTCCGCCATGCGCGCCTGCGCCTCGCGCGACAGCGCCCGTACCTTGCGGCCGAACAGCACGATCGGCGCCACGGTGAGCGGCACCACGGCCAGCGCCAGCAGCGCGAGCTTGGGATTGGTAATGATCAGCATGGCGATGCCGCCGATGCACATCAGCGTATTGCGCAGCGCCACCGACGCCGACGAGCCGATCACCTGCTCGATGAGCTGGGCGTCGGCCGAGATCCGGCTCATGACGTCGCCCGAGCGCTTGATCTCGAACCAGGCCGGCCCCAGCCGCACGACATGGGCGAAGAGATCGCGGCGCAAGTCGCCCACCACGCGCTCGCCGAGCCATGACACGAGATAGAAGCGTGCGCCGGAGGCGATCGCCAGCACGGCGGCCACCGCCAGCAGCGAGGCCAGGGCATAATTCAGGATATCCGGCCGGCCCTGGGCGAAACCGCGGTCGATCAGGGCGCGGAGGCAGGCGCCGAAGGCCAGCACCGTGCCGGCCGCGACCAGCAGCGACAGCAGCGCCAGCGCCACCCGGCCGCGATATGGTTTGAGATAGGGCCAAAGGAGACCCAGGCCATCCAGACGGTTCACGGTGCCTGCCACTTCAGCGCCACGCCCAGTTCGGCCGTCAGAGCAGACAGGAGGTCCGCGCCGCCCCGCGTGTCCCGCCACTGCCCCGACGCGCTGTCGAAGGCATAATGCCGGGCACCGCTCCGGGGCGAACTCAGCCAGATCTGCCGGGTAGGCGCATGTTTGTTCACCAGCCAGACGCCCCCACCGGACTTGGCGTCGCCCTCGACCGTGAGGACCCCGCCCTGCAGCTCGGCATCGGCATGCTGGCCGATTCCCTCCTCAAGGGCGGCGAGCAGGCTGTCGGCGAGACTTTCGAAGGGGATATCGGCCATGAGCCCGGTCGGTCTACAGGCCCGCCGAGGCCCGGACAACCGGCTTGTCGGGGGTGGCCCGGAACGCTATACACCGCGCCCTATTGCGCCGGCCGGTCGGAAATCGGCCTCGAAGCGCTGGAGAAGGCTTATGAAAGAGAAGATCCACCCGGACTACCACAAGATCACCGTGGTGATGACCGACGGCACGTCCTTCGAGACGCGGTCGACCTGGGGCAAGGAAGGCGCCAGCATGCGCCTCGACATCGACCCCAAGACCCATCCGGCGTGGACCGGCGTGCGCCAGAGCATCGATCGTGGCGGCCGCGTGCAGCGCTTCAAGGATCGCTTCGGCATGACCGGCAGCGCGGAAGCGGCCATGGGCGCCGGCACCAAGTCGTCGGGCGCGAAGCCCGCCGAGGTAAAGCCGGCTAAGGGCGCAGCCAAGAAGAAGTAAGGCCGAGCTTTTCTAAAGGCTCTGTTACACTCGCCGCCGCGATACCTTTCCCGGGAGGCGGCGTGGTGAAGTCCGTTCGAGTTGTTTGCGCTCACGATTGTCCCGACATGTGCTCGCTCATCGCACATGTCGAGGACGGCAAGGTGGTGCGCGTCCAGGGCGACCCCGACCATCCCTACACCGCGGGCGTCGCCTGCGGAAAAGTGAACCGTGACGCCGACTTGGTGAACTCGCCCGAGCGGGTCCTGACGCCGCTCAGGCGCAGCGGCCCGAAAGGCTCCGGTCAGTTCACGCCGATCACCTGGGACGAAGCACTCGACGAGATCGCCACCAAGTGGAAGGCGATCATCCGGGAGAGCGGCCCCCTCGCACTGCTCGGCTACGCCTACTCCGCCCATCAGGGCCTGATGAACCGCGGGCTGGTGAGCGGCCTCTTCCACCGGCTCGGCGGCACCCGCCTGCTCGCCGGCACGGTGTGCGACACGTGCTGCGAGGAAGCGTGGAACTTCACGCTCGGCCCGATCGGCGGCGCCGATCCCGAGGACGTCGTCCATTCCGACCTCGTGATCTCGTGGGGCGCCGACCTCGCCGCCACCAACCTGCATTTCTACTCGCTGGTCGAGCATGCCAAGAAGTCGCGCGGCCTGCCGCTGGTCGTCATCGATCCGCGCAGGACGCGCAGCGCCAAGAACGCCGACCTCTACCTGCCGATCAGGATCGGCACCGACGCCGCGCTGGCGCTGGGCGTCATGCACATCCTGGTGCGCGACAAGCTCGTCGACCGCGACTACGTCGCCCGCCACACGCTGGGCTTCGACAAGGTCGAGCGCGACATCCTGCCGAAGTTCACGCCCGCACGAACGGCCGAGATCACCGGACTGCCGGTCGCCGACATCGAGAAGTTCGCGTCGATGTACGGCAAGGCGAAGGCTGCCCTGATCCGGCTCGGCGAAGGCATGACGCGTCTCGCGGCCGGTGGCCAGGCGCTGCGCGCGGTGGCGCTGCTGCCGGGCGTCACGGGCCACTACGGCGTGAAGGGCGGCGGCTCCATCCTGCTCACGGCGGCGTCGTGCGATCTCAACTATGCGGCCGTGCGGCGGCCGGGCGGCGGCGCGCCGGTGGCCCGCACCGTCAATCACCTGCGGCTGGGCGAGGATCTCCTCAACATGAAGGACCCGCCGATCCGCGCGCTCTTCATCTCGGCCAACAATCCGGCCGTCACCTGCCCCGAGGTCCACAAGGTGCAGAAGGGCCTCAGCCGCGAGGACCTGTTCACCGTGGTGCACGATCCCTTCATGACCGACACCGCGAAGTACGCCGACATCGTGCTGCCGGCCGCGCTCTACCTCGAGACCGACGACCTCTACCGCGCCTACGGCGCCTACTGGATGCAGTGGGGCCGGGCGGCGGTGAAGCCCGCGGGCGAGGCGCGTTCCAACTTCGACGTGGCACAGGCGCTGGCCCAGCGGATGGGCCTCACAGACCTCATCTTCACGCTGCCGCCGCAGGAGGCTGCGAAGGAACTGTTCAAGGGCTCGACCGGCCCCGCCTCCAAGGCCGATCCGGCCAAACTGTTCGCGGGCGAGTCGATCCACATCAAGCACGACTGGGACGGCCAGCCCTTCGCGACACCGTCGGGCAAGCTCGAATTCTATTCCGAGCAGCTCGCCAAGTTGGGCGTGTCGCCGGTGCCGGACTGGCAGCCCGACGCGATCGACGAGGCGGAAGCGAAGAAATGGCCACTGCGGCTGCTGACCGCCCCCGGCTACTTCCAGGCACACACCGCCTATTCCGGCGTCGGCTTCCTGCGCACCCGCGAGGGCAAGCCCTTCTGCATCCTCCATCCCGAGGACGCGCAAAAACGCAACCTCAAGGACGGCGACGAGGTCCGGGTCTTCAACGATCGCGGCCAGATCGGCCTGATGCTGAAGGTCGTCGACGAGGTCCAGCCGGGCGTCCTGCTGGTCCCCGGCCAGCGTCCGACCGGCGAGGCCCTCTCCGGCACGATCAACATGCTCTGCTCGGACCGCTACACCGACATCGGCGAGGGCGCGACCTACCAGAGCACCTGGCTCGACGTCGGCCCGTGGAAGACGGCAAAACAGGCCGCCGCAAGTTGAGTCAGTTGGACAGTGGTCTACGTCGCCGGCGCCATTGCAGACGGCCGACAAACCATTGATCCAGCAGAAAAATCGCCGCCCGCCGACACAAGTACGTTGGACACCGGATGACTCGTTTCACGTCGCCTGACCAACACACAGGCCTGTCGGACCGGGAACCGAAGGTCGGGCGTGCAGATGGGGCGAGAAGTCATAGGTTACTTCCTATCCTATCCTGCCGCGGCTGTCAATCCTCCAGCGGAATGATCGCGCTGAGCGTCTCGCCCTTAGCCGCCGCGCGCAGCGGCGCGGTGTCGGTGTAGACCCGTTCTTCGACAATACGGCCTTCGCGCAGGCGGACTTTGTCGACGCCGCGCCAGTCGAAACGCCTGCCGCCCGCCGTGCGCGTGTTCTGCCATTCGACCATGACGGTGTCGCCGCGCACCGTCCAGTCGAGGAGCTGCCACACCGAATCGGGGGCCCGCTCCTTCACCATCTCCGTCAGTCGCTTCAACTCCTTGCCGGCCACCGGCCGGTCGTAGAGCGGCGAGAGCAGCACCCCATCAGGGTGCCATAACGCCAGGAAGGCATCGCCATCGCGCGACGCCCACGCTGCGGCGAATCTGGTCACGAACTCCTGAATCTCGTCGTTGGTCATCGCCATTCTCCTTCGATGTCGCCGAAGGTAGGCAGAGATACGCCGACGGTCTGGCGGAGTTCGGACTCTACCTATTTCACCATCGCCTCGCTGGCGACGCGGATACGGCCACTGCGCCGCGCCTTGTCGAGCGCCTCGTAGTCCTTGTCGGTCTGCTTGGCATAGGCCAATGCAAACTTGGCAATGGCCTCGTCGAGGTCGTCGCTGTTGCCGCAATAGCCCGCGATCAGCGCCGGATCGCCGGACTTGGCATGCGCCAGCGCCAGAGCCCAGCCGCAGATGTTGCAGTATTCCTCGAATGTCTCGAGCTGATCGGCATCGCCTTCTCCGAACGATACGCTGCCCTTCATGTCGGCAAGCTGTCGCACGTAGAAGTGCGCGCCGAGCCCCTCCCCCCAGCCCAGGAAGATGTCGGGGGCGCCCTGGATCAGGCGCTGGCCGACCACCACGCGGCGGCCCTGGTCGCCGAACGGCATTTGGCCTTCGACGTAAGGCGCAAGTACGGAAGTATTCGCCTGCTTGACCTGGAGGAACAACGGATCGTCGCTGTCGACGCCCTGCAGCAGGATCACCCAGCAGCCGGTGCCGACGCTGCCGACACCCACGACCTTGCGCGCAGAGTCGACGATGCGATAGCGCGACAGCAGCTTCCGGCGATCATACGGCAGCGATTCGATGTACGAGCGCAACATCATGTCGAGGGCTTCGTTGATCGGCGTGCCGTTCTCGAGGTGCGTCTCGCGCACGATCAGCGGCACTTCCTCGATGATGCGATGCTCGCCGTCGACCTGCTCGGTCAGCTTCTCGAGCACCTGCACATGTCCCTTCTCGCGAGCCTTGGCCGTGATCCGCTCGGCGCGCCTGCGCGCCTTGGCCGACAGCGTGTCCATCACCGCCCGGTCGTCGATGCGATTGTACCAGACCTCAAGGTAGCCCATTTCGGCGAAGCGTCGGATGCGCTTGCGGTAGGAGCGCGAGATTGCGCGGGCACTGTCGGCGGCCTTGTCTTTGTCGCCGCCCATGAAGCGCGCCGCCACCGCGGCACTCGCGGCCAGGCGCTTGAGATCCCACTCCCAGGGCCCGGGATGAACCTCGTCGAAATCGTTGATCGCGAAGACGAGGTTGCGCTCGGCCGAGGCGTAGACGCCGAAGTTGGCCACGTGCATGTCGCCGCAGGCGTTGACGAACGCGCCGGTGACCGGGGTGTGGGAAAGATCGGCCGCCATGACCGCGGCCGAGCCGCGCAGGAAGGCGAACGGCGAGGCCAGCATGCGCGCAAAGCGCACCGGGACCAGCTTCTGGACACGCGTGACGTTCTGCTGCTCGAGGATCGCGACGGGATCCGGCCGGTCGTGACGCTTCTCGAAGCGGGCGTGCTCGGCGCGCGGCACCTCATCGCGCATCGCCTTGCCGATGGCCAGGCGCTCCTTCACCGACGGCCGCTTGTCGGTGAAGCTCGCCAGCATGGAGAGATCCTCGGTGGCCTCCTTCAAGTGCCGCAGATGCGCCCTGTCCGCGGCATGCCGCTTTGCGATCGCCATCGTCCGCTCCCCCTCGTTTGACCGGGCAAATCTAGCAGGTTCGCCCGGCCGGCGGCAGCGACTTGGGGCATTCTTCGATGCGAGGCAATGAGACTGACGATGCGGAAAGCGAATGGATGCCCGCTTATCCGCAGACGAACCTGTGCTGGCTGCGCTCGCGCCTGGCAAGCTTCGGCACTGCCTGCCCCACGATCAGCGTCTTGAAGTGTTCGCTCTGCTGGTGCTCGGCGAACGCGGCCTCGTCCTTGAAGACCTCATAGAAGAAGAACTTCGTGGGCTCGGTCAGCGACTGATGAATCTGGAAGGCCTTTACGCCCGGCTCGCGCTGCGCCTGCGGCAGGAACTTGCCGATGATGCCGACCAGAGCGTCGACTTCCTCCGGCCTTGCCTCCCAGAACGCCGTGACGACCAGGCCACTCTTCATCT
>CAMAYC010000108.1 GCA_945862125.1 Reyranella massiliensis 521 | reverse complement strand
CCCGTCGTGATCGCCTGGCCTTTGCGAATGCCGCCGCGTTCGCGCACCGCGTGATCGATCATCCAGGCGAGTGGCCGGACGGGGTCGATGGCGCCGAGGCCGCCCTTCTGGTCGACAATGGTCTTGCCGTCGACGACGAGGCGGACTTGCAGGTTTGCCCAATCGAGGCCTCTCCAGTTCGCGATCGGCTCGCCCACGACCAAGGCGTGGTTCATCTGGTTGTCGGCCAGCAGCCATTCGGGATCGACCTGCTTGAAGTTCGCGAGCCGCGTGTCGACGACTTCCATGCCGACGAAAGCATCTCCCACGGCAGCAAGCGCCTCTTCGCGACCGACCGGCTGGCTGCGGGCTGCGATGTCACGCACGATATGGAAGGAGATCTCGACCTCGACGCCGATCATGTGCATCGCCTTGCCGTCGAACCTGCCTGGCGAGGCAACCAGAGCGCCGGCCAGCAGCGGCGCGGGATTGGGTTCCGCCGTCGGCGTGCGCGCGCCGACCTTCCAGCCCGCGACCGGACCGCTTGCCTGGGCCACGCCATCCTGGATGGCGTAGACCGCACTGCGATCCGGCAGGGCGAAGGGTGGCGCCACCTGAAGGCCGCTGCGCCGCGCTTCGAGCAGGGTGCGCACCGCGTATGAAATGTCTGAGGTCATGCTAAGCTCGCACAAAAGAAGTCGGACTGGAGAGGAACAATGCCTTACGCCAGCGGGCGCGTCATTCACGACGCCGACGCTCACATCATGGAAGTTCCGGGCTTCCTGGCCGAGCATCTCGAAGCGAAGCATCGCGCGGCCGTGACCGACACGGTGCTGTTCCCGCGCCACGAAGGCTTCCACAGCACGCGGCTCAAGGCCGACGCATCGGGCGACTTCGACGAATCGCAGATCATGCTGCGCAAGAACTGGGACGCGCTGGGCTCCAGTACCAAGCAGGATCGCCCGCGCTCCGTCGATCTGCTGGGCTTCGCCAGCCAGCTCATGTTCACCACGGCTCTGCTCAACTACTCCTCGGTGCTGGAAGGCGGCAAGGATGCCGACCTGACCTATGCCGTGGCCCGCGCCCATACGCGCCACATGGTGGATTTCTGCTCGGTCGATAAGCGCCTGCTGGCGACCGGCTATGTGCCGCTGGTCGACTTCGAGCGCACCGCCAAGGCTGCCCGCGAGGCGATCGAGATGGGCGCCAAGGCGCTGCTGATTCCGTCGCGCTGCCCCGACCATCATTCGCCGAGCCATATCGGCTTCGACCCGCTGTGGGCGATCGCCCAGGAAGCTGGCCTGCCGATCGTGTTCCACGTCGGCGGCGGCGGGAAGCTGCTGGAGGAGGCCTACTTCAACAACGGCCTGCCCCCGGTGCCGGATTTCCACGGCGGCGACGACAATTTCAAGTCGATCGACTACATGGCCATCGCCTATCCGCCGATGAAGGCTCTGACGGCACTGGTCGTCGACCGCGTGCTCGACCGATACCCGCGCCTCAAGTTCGGCGTCATCGAGCAAGGAGCTTCGTGGGTGCCGGGCTGGATGCGCAACATGGATAGCGCGCACAACGCCTTCTACAAGAACGAGGAGCGGCTGCAGAAGATGTCGCTCAAGCCCTCTGAATTCGTGCAACGCCAGATCCGCGTGACGCCCTATCCGCACGAGGACGCAGGCTGGATCATCGCCAACACCGGCGACGATGTGTGCCTGTTCTCCTCCGACTATCCGCATGTCGAAGGTGGCCGCAACCCGATCAAGCGTTTCGAAGCTTCGATGGAAGCCGCCGGCACCAGCGAACGCCAGAAGCAGCATTTCTACTGTGACAACTTCATGGATCTGATGGGCGCGGGACTTGCGCCCGAGCTGAGGGTGGCCGCATGAGCACCTACACCACCCTCCTCACCGAGCAGACCGGCGCGGTGCTAAAAATCACTGCCAACCGGCCCGATGTGCTGAACGCACAAAGCCGCATCCTGCTGGAAGAGCTGGACGACGCCTTTATCAAGGCGACGAAAGACGACAGCGTGCGCGTCATCATCCTGGCCGGCGCCGGCAAGCATTTCTCGGCCGGCCACGATCTCGGCAGCCCGCAGGAGATGGAAGACCAGAAGAAGAATCCCGTCCAAGGCTTCCAGGGCGAATACCGGCGCCTCTCCGAGCGGTTCTTCGAGAACACCATGCGCTGGCGGGACATTCCGAAGCCCACGATCGCCCAGGTCCAGGGCTACTGCATCATGGGCGGCATGATGATCGCCTCGGCCTGCGACATCATCATCGCCAGCGAAGATGCCCAGTTCGCCGACCGCGCCGTGAAATGGGGCGGCAGCCACGTCCAGTATTTCTCGATGCCGTGGGACTTCGGGCCGCGCAAAACCAAGGAATATCTCTTCACCGGCGCCTTCATCAGCGCCGTCGACGCCGAGAAGGCGGGCCTCGTGAACCGAGTCGTGCCGCGGGAAAGACTCGAGGCAGACACGATGGCGCTCGCCCAAAACATCGCCGAGCGCGACCCTTTCGCGCTTCAGCTCGCCAAGGCCTCGGTCAACGAGATGCAGGATGCGCAGGGATGGCGCCAGTCGATGGAAGGCGCCTTCAAGAACTACATGATGACAATTCCGCACCGGATCGAGATGGGCACTTATGGACCCAAGGCGCGCGAAAAGGCGCCGAAGGACCGCTTCGGCGTCCTCAACAAGAAAACCGGCTGATCAGCGTTTCGGAATCGTGACGGGTGGCCGTGGCGGCGCCTCGAGACCTGTCGTGACCTTGAAGACGAGCGTCGTCACGAACCTCATGCCGTCATAGGCTTCCGTGCCGTGAACGCCTGGCGTGGCGTCCATGACGCTCACCTCCACCTGATAGGTACCCTTCCAAAGCAGGGCACCGTCGAAGGCACCGCCGTCATCGGTCTTGAAATCGCGCTTCCAGCCGAACTCCGTTGCGATCTCGACCTTGGCGTTGGGCAGCGGTTTGCCGTCGTAGAACACCTTGAACGCGCCGGGCTTGCCGGCCGGCACGACGTCGAGCGGGATCACCGGCTGGCGCTCGGAGAAGTCGCTGACGTAGCGAGCCGACAAGCGACCCAGGGTCCGCATCACTTTCTCGCCCTGCTTGCGCTCGGTGACGCGGGCCTGTTCGGCCACGACGCTGGTGGCGCCAGCCGGCACCCCGCTCACCTGAAAGGACGTCGCCCTCTTCTCGACCTTTAGTACGTTATCGCCCGACGCGCCGAACGCCTTGGCAGCAGGCGGCGGATTGAACCGGTCGAGCAGGCCCGGCGAGCCCTCGCGCAAATTCTCGTCGAACTCACCGAAATAGATTTCGAAGCCTGCCTCACCGGGCTCGATCCAAAGCGCATGCGCCGAGGCGGTGGCAGTGAACGACAAGCAAAGAAGAGCGGCAACGACGATACGCATGGTGATTTCCTCCGGGGACGAGATGTACCACGGACGCGATCAATTACTAGACGCAATCCAATGTATCGGCGGAAATGCAGAGAGCCCGAAGGACCTCTGCTTCCCCTATTTTCAGGCCGCGCGACGCTTACGCTCGGCCATCTCCACACCCATCGCCTGGGCGACCGAGGGTCGCTTCAGATGACGCTGGTGGTAGGCTTGGAGCGTCGGCCAATTCGCGAGGTCGGCCTTGAGGAAGACGCTCCAGTTGAGCAGCGTCACGAGATAGGCATCCGCCACGGTGAACGTCTCGCCGACCAGTGTCTGCCGGCCACCGAGACGCTTGGCGATCGCGTCGAGGGTCGGCGCGAGCTGAGCCTTGGCCGCCTCCCGGGCCTCCGCCGGAACCGTCGCGGCGAATATGTTGTAGAAGACGCGCTTGTGCACTTCGGTCGACAGATAGTTCAGCGCGTCGATGAGCTCGTAGCGCTCGCGGGTGCCCCACGCCGGCGCGAGGCCCGCCTCGGGCTTGCGGTCGGCGAGATACTGCAGGACCGACGGACCCTCGTTCAGGACCAGGCCATCGTCGAGCCGCAGCGCCGGCACGTAGCCGTTGGCCGAGATCTTGTAGTAGTCGCCGCCGTCGTCGGTCTTCTTGTTGTCGATGAAGCGGACTTTGACCGGCAAGCCGGCCTCGATCACTGCGATATGCGACGCGAGCGAGCACGCCATCGGCGAAGCAAACAATTCCATCTCAGTCTCTCCTTTGTATGAACATTTCAGCGGAGCGATCCTGGCTTGCGCCAGAATGGTTGATTGGCCTCGAACACGGCCTGGGACGGGGTGATGCCGGCGTCGCGCAGGCTGCGCGCATCCACCCGGGCAAGCGCCGCGCGCATCCTTAATCGCGCCCTCCAGAGCACGAGCGTCGCGACAATGCGCCGATGCAGCGGCTGGCGTACGGCCGGAACCGAGAGCAATGCCGGCTTGGATGGGAACGGGTCGCGGCTAAAATGGCTCATGGGTGGAGGCTTTCGTATTTATGTACGAGGTGGTACACAAATACGGGCCGCGGCCCGCGTCAAGGATAATTATGCGAAATAGTACAAAAATACAGAGAGAAGCCCGCCCGCGCGGGCGACCGCGCGGCTTTATTACCAGCGAGGTATTGGAGCGTGTGCGCGACGTCTTCCTCGCCAAGGGATTCGCGGCCGCCTCGCTCGACGAACTTTGCGCCGCGGCCGGCCTCAACCGGCCGAGCCTCTATGCCGCCTTCGGCGACAAGGAGCAGCTCTACATCAGCACGCTTCGTCACATGGGCCAGAAGAGCGTCGAGGCGATGGACGCGATCTTGTCGGGGCCGGAGCCAATCGAGCAGCGGCTGGGTCGCCTCTACAAGGGTGCGATCGACATCTACACCAAACCGCCGAACCGGCCGGGCTGCATCATCGTTGGCACCGCCACCGTCGAATCGCCCAGCCATCCCGAGATCGGCGTCGCGGCCAACCAGATCCTGGCCAGCTTCGAGAAGGCCTTCGAACGCGGCTTCATCAACAGCGACCTCAAGCCCTCCCCTTCGCCTATCGAGCGCGCCAGCATGGCCGGCGCCATCATGTACGCGACCGGAATCCGCGCGCGCCTGGGCGTCCCTGCCGCCGAACTGCGGGCCTTCACCCGCTCGATGATTCCGGTGATCTGCCGCTAGGCATACTTGGCGCGCAAGGTACGGGCCGCATCGGCCTCGGCCTTGAGCTTGAGATAGACCTCGTCGGTGTCGACCTTGGCGGCGGAGCCCGGCGCGAAGCCGCAATCCGGGTTGAGCGTGATCCGCTTCTTGTCGATGCGGGTGAGCGCCCTCTCGACGCGTGACGCAATCAGCGCCGCTGCCTCGGGGGCCCCAGGCGTCACGTCGACCACGCCGAGGCCGAGTTCGAAATCTTCACGCAGGCAGCCGAGGCTCTCGAGATCGTCGGCCCCAGCCGCCGTGAACTCCATGGTGAGGTGCTGGACTTTCAGGTTGTTGAGCTGCTTCAAGATCGGCCCATAGGTGCCAGCATGGTGCTTCTCGCCGCGCACCCGGGCGCCGGCGCGACGGCAGAGATGGACGGCAAACTTGACGCCTTTGAAGCCCTTGACCGTCTCGTTGATCATGTCGACGGCGAAGTCGGCGGCGCGGTCGGGATCGTCGTATTTCCTGCGCACATCGGGATCGACGAACAGGCAGAGATGCGGATCGTCGATCTGCACCATCTCCACGCCCATGTCCTGCAGCAACGCGATCTCCGCCCTGAGCGGCGCCACGCAATCGCGGACGAAATCGTCCCGCTTGGGATAGGCCTTCTTCGAACGCTCGGCATCCCACAGGCGTTCGCCCAGCAGCGCCGGCGCCGGCAAAGTGATCTTGGTGGCAACGCGTGCGACCTGCTTCACGAATTTCGCTTCGGCCGCGATGAACCCCGCCGGCTTTGGCGTGAGCTTCTCGGTAACCACCGTCCAGGGACGTCCGTCGGCCGGGTTGATCTCTAGCGTGAAACCGTGCGCCAGCTCGGCGATGACGCCGATGTAGGAGCGGCGGCGCCATTCGCCGTCGTTCACGACGTCGAGCCCGGCCCGTTCCTGCAGGGCCACGACGAAGCGCACCGCCGCGTCCATCGTGTTGGCGTCAGTTTCGTCCCATTGGGCCTTTTCGATCAGCTCGCGCACCACCAGCGGGCGCGGAATCGACCCCACGATCGACGCGGGAAACAGCGGCAATTTCTTCATCGGGCTCACGGCTCCCACAGCGTCTGGGCGAGATTCATGTCTTCTTGCGTGTCGATCTCGCGGTACTTGCCGGGCGTGTCGGCATGACCGAACGAGATCCCCTGCTCGATCATGTCCTGGAACATGTGGATCAGGTACGCCTTCTGGAAAATCGCCGCCTCGCGGTAGGGCTTGTCCCAGAACTCGGCCTTGCGGCGCGCATAGAAGTCGCGGAACCGCCTCCCGCCATCGGCGCCGAACTTGGCGACGCCGATGAACTCACCGGTCGCTTCATCGTAGGGAATGGTGCGATAGACGCGTTCCACCTTGCCGCCCCGGGTGATCACCTTCTCCGCGTCATGCGGCGGATGCTGGGTCCTGGGCTTATAATGTTCACGCCAGTCGGTATCGATGCCGAGCGCCAGTTCATCCTTCGACTGCACGAGGCCGCGCACGACATCCTTGGTGAACAGAATGTCGGAGTAGCTGGTGACGAACGGCCGGTCCATCAGGTCCTCCGCGCACATCAGCGATACCAGGATGTTGTTGTTCTCCCAGTCCTTGTTCTCGCGGAAGATGAAATCCGGGTAATCACGCTTGACCGACTCGATCCGGTAGCCACCGATGAAAACGATCTCGGTACAGCCGCCGCCGCGCAACGCGTCCAGCGTCCAATCGAGAATACGTTTGCCGCGGATCTCGGCGAAGCACTTGGGTGCGTCTTCGGTGGTCGGCATGAGCCGGCTGCCCCGGCCGGCTCCGATGATGATGGCGCGCATCCGCGAAGAATCTCCCCCAACCATTCACAGTGCAACTGCGGACTTCTCTTCGCTTCTGCACGCCGACGATCTCATCGGTTGTGTTATACTGATTTTCATCTCGGGTCTCTGTTGTCGGGTCTAATGGCCTCTAATTCCTTCAGAATACAACAGGGCCTCTTCCTGCTCGGGTCGCTGGTCCTGGCCGCGCCCGCCGCGGCCCAGACCACCATTCCCGCCAAGGCTTACGGGCCCGTCTGGACCGGTTTCTATGTCGGCGCGGCCTTTGGCGGCGGCGCCCTGGTCAACAAGGTGAACACCTCGGGCGGCGGCGCCTCGCTCGGCCTCGATGGGCTCGGCAGCAGCGGCGTGCTCGGTTCCATCTACGGTGGCGTCGACTATCAGGTGTTGCCGAAGGCCATCATCGGTGCCTTGGCCGAAGCGTCGTGGTCCGGCTTCCAGTCATCCGCCTCGGCCCAGGTGCCGGGCGCCGGCGCAGTCGCCAATACAAGTACCGGCCTTGGCTGGAGCCTGCTCGGCCGTGCCGGCCTGCTGGCCAATCCTTCGACGCTGCTCTACCTCGTCGGCGGCTATACCGGGCAGAACGTCTACACCAGCGGGACGGCCGTGGCCGGTGGCGCGGTAGCCAGCTTCTCTCGCAGTGACACGGTGCACGGCTGGACCGTCGGTCCCGGCTTCGAATCCATGCTGACGGGCGGCTGGTCGGCCAAGCTGGAATATCGTTACAGCCAGTTCGGCGCGACGACACCGTCCGGCACCGCGATCAACGTCTCGCCCTCGACGCAGGCGATCCGCGCTGGCCTGACCTACCGCTTCGGCGGATTGACGGCACCCGCGACCGACGATTCTCCGCCCAGTCGACCGATCGCGACCAACTGGACCGGCTTCTATGGCGGCGTGGCCGGCGGCGGCGGTGTCGCCGTCAACAACGTCTCGACCGCCTTCGGCGGCGCCTCGACCTCGATCACCGGCGCCGGACAGAGCCTGCTGGGTTCGGTCTTCGCCGGCGCCGATTATCAGTTCGCGCCGCAAGCTCTCGTCGGCCTGATGGGTGACTTCACCTGGGCTGGCCTGCAATCGACCGCCAGCCTGTCGGCCGGCGGCGCCAATGCCTCGATCTCGGCGCAGGCGAACAGGGCCTGGAGCGTGATGGCCCGTGTCGGCTATCTGCCCACGCCGGCGACGCTTCTCTATGCCGCCGGCGGTTATGCCGGGCAGAACATCACCTCGACCGCGACGGCCTTCGTCGGCGGCACCAGCGCCTTCGCCTCGCAGGACAATACCTTTCACGGCTGGACCGTGGGTCCAGGCGTCGAGACGGTCGTGACCGGCGGCTGGACGACGCGCCTGGAGTATCGCTACAGCCAGTTCCAGCAGCAGCAGATCCTGAGCGGCATCGGCATCCAGCCGGAGACGCATACGATCCGTGCCGGCCTTGCCTACAAGTTCGGCGTCGGCGCGCCGTCGCCATCCATTGCCAGCGAATAGCCCGGGCCCGTCAGACCATCCCTGGAGTGCCGGCTTCCGGACTCTGCGGGAGGAGCACGACTATCGCGTCGAGGACATAGACGGCGTCGTGCCCTCGTCCCTGCGTGGGACGCTCTTCCGCAATGGCTCTGGCCGCAACGATCTCGGCGGCCAGTGGTTCGCCCACTGGTTCGACGGCGACGGCATGATCTCCAGAATCCGCTTCGACGATTCCGGCATCCACTATCGCAACCGCTACGTCACGACCGCCAATTACCGCGACGAAACAAAGGCCGGCCGCATCGTCCATCGCGGCTTCGGCAAGATGCGGCCGTACGGCCCGCTGGGCAACGCCTTCCACCAACCGGCCAACGTGTCGAACACGTCGGTCGTGATGCAGGGTGACCGACTGCTGTCGCTGTGGGAAGGCGGCCCGCCGACCGTGGTCGATCCGGGGACGCTCGGCACCGAAGGCATCGAAAGTTTCGGCGGCGTCGTAAAGGCATTCTCGGCCCATCCCAAAACCGATCCCGACACCGGCGAGTTGTTCAATTTCGGCATCGACTACGGCGCCAAGACCACGCTCACGCCCTATCGCCTCTATCGCGGGATCCTGACGCGGCTGCCGCCGGTCGTGCTGCCCTACCCGGTCATGAACCACGACTTCGTTCTCACCGCCCACTACATGGTGTTCTGCCTCGGGCCGATCCTGGTCAGTCCGCTGAAGTTCCTGCTCGGCCTGAAAAGCTTCGACGGCGCGCTGCATTGGGAAGGCTCCAAGCCGACGCTGATCCTGCTGGTACCGCGAGACGGGCGGGGCGAGCCGCGCCGGATCGAGACCGACGCCTTCTTCCAGTTCCACTTCGCCAACGGCTTCGAGGAGGATGGCGACCTCGTGCTCGATCTTGCGCGCTACCCGAACTACACCACAATCGGCGAGGCGCTGCGGACCTACTGGCGCTCGCCCTGGCCGTCTCGCGGCATGGCGGCCCTCACCCGCCTCCGCGTGGACCTAGAGACGGGAAAGGTCGAGAAGCAGACCTTCACGACCGGCACCGCCAATGAATTCCCCACCATCAATCCGGCGTTCACCGGCAAACGCCACCGCTACGCCTATATCGCCAGCAACCCGGCCCAGCGCGAGAGTGGCCTGCAGCAGCGGATCTCCCGGATCGACTTCGAGACCGGTGCGGTCGCCTCGCACGACTTCGGCCCCGCGGGCTACGTCGGCGAGCCGCTGTTCGTTCCAGCCCGTTCCGGTGGCGCGGAGGATGACGGCGTCGTCCTGGCGATGGTGTTCAATTCAACGGACCACCGGACCGAGATCGTCGGCCTCGACGCGCGCGACCTCGCGACCAAGCCGCTATTCACGGCCCGGCTGAAACACCACGTGCCTTACCCGCTGCACGGCACCTTTACGCCAAGGCTCTTCTGACCGGTCGACCGGCTGCTCGGTGCCGACGCCGTCGCGAACATCAGGGCTGCGGCCTAGCGCCGCTCAGTCGCTGTAAACATCGGTGGCGCGGGCCACCAACTTGTCGAGCACACGCTCAAGCGCGAGCACGGTCGCGGGATCCTTGACGCCATACTCCGCCGCCAGTCGATCCATGGCGTGATGGCTCACCCACACGCGGTTGCGCTCATCTTCCCAGATCGACAGTCGCAGCGGCAGGTCCAGGGCGACGGACTGGCTGCTTTGCATCAGTCTCGTGCCGACCCTGGGATTCCCAAAGACGAGAACTTTGGTCGGCCGCAGCTGCATGCCTGCCTTGTGCGCATTGTCGGCATGGTCGAACGTGGCGAAAATCGGCACCTTCTGCTCGCCCAACAGTTTCTCGAGGCGGGCCACGGTCTCGTCGACCGAGAATTTGCTTTCCCGCGTCACGATCGCATCGGAGCCCACCCCGGCGCCGAGGCCCGCCTTGTAGGCATCGGCGATATCGCGGGCGAGACCCGTTAGGTCCAGGCCTTCCTTGTTGGCGAGCAAGGTCACGCAGACGAGGTCGGCGGATGCCGTGAAGCGGCTCAGGTAGGCGCTGAAGCCGGGCGCCGAGCCTTTGATCTCCATGAATCCGGGATGGCGCGAAAACTCCCAGCCGGCCATGGCCGGCACCGTCGTACCGTTGTCGAGCCTGGTTGGCTTGTAGATGAGCGCCCGATTCTCCTCGCGCTTGACGAGGATGCCGCCGGCCAGCGCGATATCCCAGGCGCTGATGTCCTCGGCCGACGACCAAAGGCTGCCGAACGCGAAGAGGTTCTCCGACGCCTTGGGATCCACGGGCGCGAGCTTGCCCTGGACATCCCTGTAGCCGACCGCAGGCTCGACTGGATTGATGTAGGGAATTTCGGTTTTGAACCGGGCGTGCGGCTTGTCGGCGAAGGACTTCTTCAAGAAATCCCCGGCGAACATAGTGCTGCGCAAGCCCAGCGGCTCGATCTGGTGGCGCGTGACATGATCATGGAAGGACATGCCGCCGGCTCGTTCGACGATCAGCCCGAGAAGGAGGAAGTTCGTCGCACTCAGCCGCACCTGGGTACCGGCCTCGAACAGGAGAGGCTTGGCCGCCAAGAGCGCGACCAGATCGGCGGGCTTGTAGACCAGGCCGTCCTTGTAGTCGGGGCTGGTGCGATAGTCGGGAATGCCAGAGGCGTGCTGCAGAAGTTGGAAGATCGTCGTCTTTGTCCAGGCCGCCGGCAGCGTCGGCAGATATTTGCCGATGGTGTCGCGAACATCGAGCTTCTGCGCCTCGTGAAGCTGGAAGATGGCGACCGTGGTGAAGCCCTGGGTCAGAGGGCCGATGTTCCACATCGTCTTCGTCGACGCGAGTTCGTCGTCGGTCAGGTTCGCACGGCCATAACCGGCGGATCTTGGAATATAGGGTGCCTGGACGATGGCCATGGTCAGACCGGGCACGTCGTTTCTTTCCATGAACTCGGCGATGCGCTGGTCGATGAATTTTCCCTGTACCGACAGGGCAACTTTTCCTCGAGCGGGCTCCGCCTGGGCTACAACGTCTGACGGCACGACGAGGGACGCGGCGGATAGGATCAGGATCAGAGCGGCAATCGATCGGGCAAGAATTGTCCGTTGGTGCGCCATTCCATTGCTCCTCGGCTCGATAGACAGCGTAGTTACACGCCTGCCATGGACGACAGCAAGGGCGCGGGCGTCCCTTGACAAGGCCGAGGCTGGCATGCGGTTAGATGGTCTCACCCGCGCCATGGAGCCTTCGCATGTCCAGTTCCAGCCTGGTGATCCGCAACGGCACGATCGTCGATGGTTCTGGTGGCGATCCCTATGAGGCGGATCTTCTCGCGATCAACGGCAGGATCGCGGCCATCGGCGACAGCATTCCCAAGGGCACCGAGGAGATCGAGGCACGCGGCAAGCTCGTCACGCCGGGCTTCGTCGATGTTCACACGCATTACGATGCACAGGTGACCTGGAGCGACCGGCTGTCGCCGTCCTCGTGGAACGGCGCCACGACCGTGCTGTTCGGCAATTGCGGCGTCGGCTTCGCGCCCTGCCACGAGGATCAGCACGACATGCTGATCAACCTGATGGAGGGCGTGGAGGACATTCCCGAAGTCGTGCTGAGCGAAGGACTGCCGTGGAACTGGCACAGCTTCCCGGATTTCCTCGATGCCGTTGCCGCACGTTCCTACGATGCCGATGTCGCGGCTCAGGTGCCGCACGCTGCCTTGCGGGTCTATGTGATGGGCCAGCGCGGCGCCGACCGCGAGCCCGCCACCGAGCAGGACCGACGGCGCATGGCCGAACTCACCGCGGAAGGGCTGCGGGCCGGGGCCCTCGGCTTCTCGACCTCGCGCACGCTCAATCACCGTTCTGCCGACGGCAGGCACATCCCGACCTTGCGGGCGGAGGAAGCAGAGCTGACCGCGATCGCCCACGCCATGCGCGAAACCGGCGCCGGCTGGCTGCAGATCGTCTCGGACTTCAAGGACCAGACAGGCGAGATCGAGCTGTTTCGCCGCCTGGCCAGGGAATCAGGCCGCCCCGTCACCATCACGCTCATCCAGTCCGACGCACGGCCCGAGGGGTGGCGCGAACTGATGGCGCAAATCGACGAGGCCAACGACGAGGGACTGCGGATCACTGCCCAGGTCCGCCCACGTCCGACCAGCGTGTTGCTGGGGCTCGAGCTCTCGCAGAACGCGTTCACGGGCCGGCCGAGCTACAAGCGCATTGCCCACCTGCCGTTCGCCGAGCGTCTGGCCCTCCTGCGCCAACCCGAGCTCCGTGCGCAAATCCTGGCTGAGGAATTCGAGGGCGACCGGCGCGGCCAAATGATCGACCGCTGGGACCGCCTCTATCCGCTCGCCGATCCGCCGGACTATGAACCCAGGGCCGAAGACAGCGTCGCCGGCCGGGCCGCCCGGGAAGGCCGCCCGCCTGAGGAACTCGCCTATGAGTTGATGATCGAGGGCGACGGCAAAGGGATGTTGTACCTGCCCGTCACCAACTTTGCCGGCGGCAATCTCGACGTGGTGCGGGACATGATCGATGCGCCGAATTCCCTGATTGGCCTCGGCGATGGCGGGGCCCACGTCGGCATCATGTGCGACGCCACTTCGACCAGCTATCTGCTGACGCACTGGACGCGCGATCGACGGCGGGGTGCTCTCTTCCCGGCGTCCTGGGCGATCAAGCGACTGGCGGCGGACAATGCCGCGGCGATCGGGCTGAACGATCGCGGCTTGCTGCGGGTCGGCATGAAGGCCGATATCAATATTCTGGACTACGACAATCTCTGTCTCCGCCGGCCCGAGATCGTTTACGACCTGCCGGCGGGCGGCAAGCGGTTGGTCCAGCGGACGGACGGCTTCGATGCAACCATCGTCTCCGGTGCCGTCGTCTACCGGCAAGGCGAAGCGACAGGTCTTTTGCCCGGCCGCCTGGTGCGCGGCGCTCGGGAAGCGGCCTAGGAGCGACCGGCGCCCGTTCCGGCAATCCGCGGATCGGCCTTTCCGGCGCAACGGCGCACCGCAGCGACGGCCGCGCCGCCTCGGCCCGCCTGCAGATCCACGATGGTGAGGCTGTCCGCTGAGCTGAGGCGCAATTCCAACCGACGCCCCGCCTGGATGACGTCGAGAAGCGTCTCCGACAGCAGCGGCACGGCGCCATCGGCGGAGTCGGCCACCACGATGAAGCTGTCGGCAAAGAGCAGCTGCACGTCATAGCGCACGCCATCGACGGCCAATTCGAGCGTGGGATCTGACAGATCTCCGACGGCTCGCGAGGCGAGCGGTCTGCCGACCATGGGATAAAGCCTGAGTTGCAGACCGGGACGGCGCTGGCCCTGCTCGCAGGTGAGAACGATGGTGTCGATATCGACGGCTGCATTGACGGGCTCGGCCACCGCGTAGCTGGGCGCATCCACGTCCTTTTCCAGGTCCCAGCCTGTCATCGCCGGCGGATGCGCGTCGGCGCGGCCCATCAAAACGGCCAGGACGGAAAGAGTGGCGAGGAGCACAAGGGCGCCGATGCGGAACTGAACCATGGGACTACCGGCTCGCGATTCGGGGGAAGCGGCATTGCTCCCGACGGGACGAGGTACCTTCTAGGTTCGCTCCGTATCTTCGCCGTATCGCCCGTTCGGAATTTTGTATCGCCGGTATCGTCGTGCCGGTTTCCTAGTCGAGCCAGCGGCATCGCTCCAAGTTCAGGCGGTTCTTGTCGTCAAATGTGATGCCTTCCTTTTCCAGCAAGCGCCGCTGGAGGATGTCACCGCCATTGCGGGACAGGCTGTAGGACACTTCGCCCTTGGCGTTGACGACGCGGTGCCACGGGATCTTGGCCTGTGGGTCGAGGCGCTGAAGCACGCGGCCGACAAGGCGGGCCCGTCTCGGCAGGCCGGCCATCGCGGCGACCTGGCCATAGGTCGCGACCCAGCCGAAAGGGATGCGGCGGATGACGGCGCAAATGGCTTCGACAGCTTCATCGTGGGGAGGGACAGTTCGAGGCAGCTTGCGCGCCGGCAGCGCCCGTAGCTTTCGCGGGTCCTTGATCGCCCAACTCGGCAACAGGCGCTTGTCAGGACGACGCATCGTGCGAACTCCCGCGGGACGTGATCAACACAAAACAAAAACCCAGCAACTCGAAGGAGTTGCTGGGTTTTTAGTCCGAATTGGTTGCGGGGGCAGGATTTGAACCTACGACCTTCAGGTTATGAGCCTGACGAGCTACCGGGCTGCTCCACCCCGCGTCAAATCCGTGCGTGTCGCGTTGATCGTGTACCTGAAGAGGCTCTTCGCGCTTGGAAGACCTGGCAGCGACCTACTCTCCCGTGCCTTGAGACACAGTACCATTGGCGCTGAAAGTTTTCACGTCCGAGTTCGGAATGGGATCGGGTGTACACCCCTCGCTAGTGCCACCAGGTCGCCGAAGCGCGAAGAGGATCTGAAAGCCCGTGCTGGTTGCAACTTGTAAGTTGCGGATCAAAGCCGGCAGCGGGTCGACCGCTGCACGGAACGAATGAGAATCAAGCCTATCGAGCTATTAGTACCGCTAAGCTGAATGCATCACTGCACTTGCACACGCGGCCTATCAACGTGGTGGTCTACCACGACTCTCAGCGAGACCTAGTTTTGAGGCGGGTTTCACGCTTAGATGCTTTCAGCGTTTATCCCTTCACTACATAGCTACCCGGCGCTGCGACTGGCGTCACAACCGGTACACCAGAGGTAAGTCCATCCCGGTCCTCTCGTACTAAGGACGGCTCCTCTCAAGTCTCGAACACCCACAGCAGATAGGGACCGAACTGTCTCACGACGTTCTGAACCCAACTCACGTACCACTTTAATCGGCGAACAGCCGAACCCTTGGGACCTGCTCCAGCCCCAGGATGTGATGAGTCGACATCGAGGTGCCAAACACCACCGTCGCTGTGGACGCTTGGGTGGTATCAGCCTGTTATCCCCGGCGTACCTTTTATCCGTTGAGCGATGGCCCACTCACGCGGAACCACCGGATCACTATGGCCGACTTTCGTCCCTGCTCGACTTGTCAGTCTCGCAGTCAGGCGGGCTTGTGCCATTGCACTCAGCAGCTGATTTCCGACCAGCTTGAGCCCACCATCGCGCGCCTCCGTTACTCTTTGGGAGGCGACCGCCCCAGTCAAACTACCCACCATGCAGGGTCCCGGATCAGGATTACTGACCGCGGTTAGACATCAAAGAACGAAAAGGCGGTATTTCAAGGTTGCCTCCACACGAGCTAGCGCCAATGCTTCAAAGGCTCCCGCCTATCCTACATATCCATTCTCTAATGCCACTGCAAAGTTGTAGTAAAGGTGCACGGGGTCTTTCCGTCTAACTGCGGGTACCCCGCATCTTCACGGGGAATTCAATTTCGCCGAGCTGGTGTTGGAGACAGCGGGGAAGTCATTACGCCATTCGTGCAGGTCGGAACTTACCCGACAAGGAATTTCGCTACCTTAGGACCGTTATAGTTACGGCCGCCGTTTACCGGGGCTTCGATTCAAGGCGTGAACCTCTCCTCTTAACCTTCCGGCA
>CAMAYC010000107.1 GCA_945862125.1 Reyranella massiliensis 521 | reverse complement strand
CAAAGCGAGGGACCTTTGCTCAGGCCGTGTAAGGGTCCCTCGCTTTGCTCGGGATGACACGGCTCTCCTGCCTGCAAATGCGCAACTCGAACTGGAAGATCTGACAACATGGCGTCCAACCGCAATCTGCTGGTGCTGCCCGGTGACGGCATCGGCCCAGAAGTGATGAACGAAGTCCGCAAGATCATCGCCTGGATGGGCAAGAAGCGCGCGGTCGGCTTCGACATCAAGGAAGACCTGGTCGGTGGCGCCGCCCTCGACAAGCATGGCGTGCCGCTGAGCGACGACGCCATGAAGGCGGCGCTCGAGGCCGACGCCGTGCTGTTCGGCTCGGTCGGCGGCCCGAAGTGGGACACCGCCGACTTCAGCAAGAAGCCCGAGCGCGGCCTGCTGCGACTGCGCAAGGAGATGGACCTCTTCGCCAACCTGCGCCCGGCCAAAGTGTTCGACGCCTTGGTCGATGCCAGCTCGCTAAAGCCCGAGATCGTCAAAGGTCTCGACATCATGATCATCCGCGAGCTGACCAGCGGCGTCTATTTCGGAGAGCCGCGCGGCCGCCATGTCAACGCGCAAGGCGAAGTCGAGGCTTTCGATACGCAGCGCTACACAGCACCTGAAATCCGCCGCGTCTGCGCCGTCGCCTTCGAGCTGGCGCGCAAGCGCAAGAACAAGGTGCTCTCGGCCGAGAAGGCCAACGTCATGCACACCGGCGTGCTGTGGCGCGAGGAAGCGACCAAGCTGCACAAGGAGAAGTACGCTGACGTGGCGCTCAGCCACATGTATGCCGATGCGCTGGCCATGCAGCTGCTGCGCTCGCCGCGAGATTTCGACGTGATCGTCACCGACAATCTGTTCGGCGATATCCTCTCTGATGAAGCGTCGATGCTGACCGGCTCGCTCGGCCTGCTGCCGTCGGCTTCGCTCGGCGCGCCCGACGCGACCGGCCGGCGCAAGGCGCTCTACGAGCCAATCCACGGCAGCGCACCCGACATCGCAGGCAAGGGCCTGGCCAATCCCATCGCCCAGACGCTCTCCTACGCCATGATGCTTCGCTACTCGTTCGACCTCGGCAAGGATGCCGATATTGTCGAGAAGGCGGTCGAAAACGTGCTGGCGGCGGGCTATCGCACCGGCGACCTGCTGGTCGGCGGCAAGACCGACGGCATCAAGAAGGTCGGGACCCAGGAAATGGGCGACGCCATCGTCAAGGAACTCGACCGGCTGGTCTGAGTTCAGCGCAGGATCGATCCCAGCACACCGCGCAGCACGGCGCCGCCTACGGTGGCGCCGATGCTGGCGGCCTTGCCCTTCCCGAATACTGCCTTGGCCGCCTCGCGCGCGGCCACGGTCGCCATGCTGCGTCCCGCGGCCTTGGCCACAGTGACGCCGATCGAATCGCGCGGCCGGCCGACCGGCGCCCTGGGCTTCGGCTCGGGGGCCGGCGCAGGCGGTTGTGCCTTCTTGAGGCGCGGTTCTGGCCGCGGTGCTGGCTGCGGGGCGGGTGACTCCACGGGCGGCGAGCTCGGTGGCCGCGTCCCCCAGGGACCCGACGTGGTCGGAACGGTCGGTGGCACCGAGCCATACTGGCCGCGCCGCTTCGGTCCGCCGCCGACCGGGGCAGATGGCTCGGCCGGCGCCGCCGCGACCACGCGGCCTGTCAGCTTTTCGTAGGCGGAGGCCCGATCAATGGCCTTGTCGTACTTGCCGGCAAGGGGGCTCGCCGACATGACCGCCGCCCGCTCGGCATCCTTCACGGGACCGATGCGTCCCTGGGGCGGCGCGATCAGGCAGCGCTCGACCGGCGTCGGCACACCCTTGGGGTCGAGGAACGACAGCAGCGCCTCCCCCACCCCCAGCTCGGTGATGGCTTGGGCGACGTCGAATTTCTTGTTGGGGCGGAAAGTCTCGGCTGCAACCTTGACCGCCTTCTGGTCTCGCGGCGTGAAAGCCCGCAACGCATGCTGCACGCGGTTGCCAAGCTGGCCCAACACCGACTCAGGGATATCGAGCGGGTTCTGGGTGATGAAATAGATGCCGACACCCTTCGACCGGATCAACCTCACTACCTGCTCGATTCGTCCGAGCAACGCCTTGGGCGCATCGTCGAACAGCAAATGGGCCTCGTCGAAGAAGAAGACGAACCTGGGCTTGTCGAGATCTCCCACCTCGGGCAGCGCCTCGAACAGCTCGGAGAGGAGCCACAGCAGGAACGTGCCGTAGAGCCGCGGGCTCTGCATCAGCCTGTCAGCCGCCAGGATGTTGATCGTGCCCAGACCCGCGGCGTCGCAGCGGATCATGTCGGCGAGATCGAGCGCAGGCTCGCCGAAGAAGCGCTCGCCGCCCTGCTGGTCGAGCATGAGCAGCTGGCGCTGGATGGTGCCGACCGACTGCTTGCTGACATTGCCGAATTCGGTGGTGAGCTGGCCGGCATTCTCCGCCAGCCATTGCAGCAGGGCCTGAAGATCCTTGAAATCGAGCAGCAGCAGGCCCTGCTCGTCAGCGACCTTGAAGGCGATGTTGAGCACGCCTTCCTGGGTTTCGTTGAGCTGAAGCAGGCGCGCCATCAGGACCGGGCCGACCTCGCTCACTGTCGTGCGGATCGGGTGGCCCTTCTGGCCGAACAGGTCCCAGTAGGCCGTCGGGAAGGCGCGGCCAGCGTAGGCCTCGATCCCCATCTGCTTGGCACGTTCGACGGCTTTCGGATTGTCGCCGCCCACCTGGCTGATGCCCGATAGATCGCCCTTCACGTCGGCCATGAATACCGGCACGCCGTAGGCGGAGAAGCCCTCGGCAATGGTCTGAAGGGTCACGGTCTTGCCGGTGCCGGTCGCGCCGGCGATCAGGCCGTGCCGGTTGCCGTACTTCAGGAGGAGATACTGGTCGGCATCGCTCGCGCCCACGAAAATCGCCGCTTCGTCGCTCATCCCGCCTCCCTCGCTCGTCAACGGGACCTTAGCCAAAGACGGCGGCCGATAGTAGGGTGGCTTCATGAGCTTGCCCCGTCTTGCGCTCGCCGTGATCGGCGACGAAATCGGCCCGACCCTCGACGAAATGATCTCGTTCTGCGCCGAGAACAACGTCCGCCGCCTCGATATGCGCACGGTTGGCGGCCGCAATCTGATGGGCATGAAGCCGGACGAGGTCGCCGGCATCGCCCGGACGCTCGAGCAGGCAGGTCTCAGCATTCCAACCTTCGTCTCACCCGTGTTGAAATGGGCCATGCCCGGCAAGGAAGCAGCCGGCGGCAAGGTCGACTTCGCCTTCGATCCCGCGACCTGCCCGGCCGACGATCCTCTGGCCCATGCTTTCGACCTGGCCATCGTGCTGAAGGCCCGCAAACTGCGCGTGTTCACTCATTTGCGCTATCCCGGTTATCAGCCCGTCGATCTCGTGCCTCAATTCGAGCGCTTGGCCGACCTTGCCGCCACCTACAGCGTGGACGTCGAGATCGAGAACGAGCCGGTCTGCAACGTAGGCTCGGTCGCCGAACTCGCGGCATTCTTCGGCAATTACCCCGAACCGCTTCCCCTCACGCTGAAGCCGTTGGTCGACATCGGCAACGGATGGGCGATGGGGGCCCCGCCAAACGACGCCGATATTGATGCGCTGGCGGAACACGTCGATGCCATCCATCTCAAGGACCGCGACGTGACGGCAAAGCGAACCGTGCCGCTGGGCGACGGCGACATTCCGTGGGCGGAGGAACTGAGCCGATTGCTGCGCGGCGTGGAAGTGCCCGAAGTGCTCGCCAGCATCGAGACGCATTGTCCAGGCGACGGCCGCAATGCCACGGCGCTTTCCGTCGCCGCCTTGCGCCGCATCGCCGGCGAGATCGGCGTCGAAGTCGTCTAGAGAGCGAGCAATGAAGACTTACCCCTTCGTCACTGTCGATGTTTTCACTGACCGGCGCTTCGGCGGCAATCCGCTGGCCGTCTTTCCCGACGCGCAGGGCCTGTCGGATGCCGAGATGCAGTCCCTTGCGGCCGAGTTCAACCTGAGCGAGACGACTTTCGTGCTGCCGCCGGGCGATCCGGCCAACACAGCGCGCGTGCGCATCTTCAATCGCACCAGCGAGATGCCGTTCGCCGGCCATCCCAATGTCGGCACCGGCTGGGTGCTGGCGCGGCAAGGCCGGGCGATAAACGGCGCGCTGCGCTTCGAGGAGATCGCCGGGTTGGTCGAGGTCAAGGTCACGGGCGACGTCGTCACGATCGAGGCACCGCAACCCCTGTCGCTCGGACCGGAGATGCCGGTCGACCTGCTCGCCGGCTGCGTCGGTCTTGCCGCGACGGATATCGTCGTTGCCACGCATCGCCCGATCATGGCCTCGGTCGGCAATTCCTTCGTCGTGGCCGAAGTCACGGGCGAGGCGCTGACGCGGGCCATGCCCGATCTCGCGCGTTTCCGCCAGGCCAACGAAGCCTTCACTGCGCTGGGGCCTCGGCGCCTGCCCGTCTACCTCTATACCAGGGTCGACGCGACAAACCTGCGGGCGCGCATGTTCTCGCCCCTGTCGGGCACCGTCGAGGACGCCGCCACCGGAAGCGCGGCGACACCGCTGGCGGCGCTGTTGTTGTCTCGGACCGGCGCCAGCGCGGCGCACTACGACATCGTTCAAGGTGTCGAAATGGGCCGGCCGAGCCTGCTGCGTGCCGGGGCGCACCGCTCCGCTGACGGCATCCGCGCCAGCGTCGGCGGCGGCTGCGTGGCCGTCCTGAAGGGCGAAGTCTCGCTCTAGTTTGCCTGGATGATGAAGCCCACGCGCGGGAAGTGGACGACGACGTCGCCCACCCGCGGATCGCTGCGGGCGATCGAGATGCGATCGGCGCTCAGCCCGACCAGCGCGCCGGTTACCGGCACCCTGCCCGTGTCGTCGGGCGTGACGCTGAGCTTTTGGCCGGCCTTCAGCCCGCTGGGATCGTTGGCATCGACGCTGGTCGAACCGGGCGTGGCCACCTTGGCGATCTCGAGCGCGTCGGTTGCCCTGATATCGGTGCGCTTGCCCTCGCCCAGCGCCTTCATGCGCTCCGACCAGGCAACGATCCCGGGCAGCCGGTCGAGCGGCGCGGCCGTCTTGCCCAGGTGCTGCTGGATGAACCACACCGGATTGTAGAGGGCGCAATCGGCCAAGCTGGGTTCGCTGCCCAAGACGAATTTGCGGCCGTCGGCCAGCATCGCCTCGGCAAGCGAGAGCTGGCCATAGGTCTGGTCACGCACCATCGGCAGGGCGGCGCGCATCCGCTCGGGGTCGAACGAGCGGCCGGAGAATTCGCTGCGGTCCTTCTTGAAGGCGTCACCGAACCTGTCGGCGACCTGGCTCATGACGACGCCGACCGCCGGCGCAAAAATGTTGCGGTCGATCCACATGGTGATCGCCCGTGCCTCGCCCTCGCGGCCCTTGGGCAGGAACGACGGCGACGGCAAGCGTCGCTCGAGTTCCAGCATGATGAGCTGGGTGTCGCAGTAGATGTCGGCGCCAACCTGCATTACCGGCGTCTTGCGATAGCCGCCGGTCAGCGGCATCAGGTCGGGCTTGGGCATGACGTTGGGAATGTCGACTGACTTCCACGCCGCCTGCTTGAGGCCGAGGCCGATGCGCACCTTTTCCGCGAAAGGCGACAGGCCGTAGTGGTGCAGGATGATGTCGGTCATGATCTCAAAGCCTTTATGTTGGCCGCGTATTTGTCCGGCCCGCCGCTGAAGACAGCGGTGCCGGCCACCAGGACATCGGCGCCGGCCTTAATGCAGCGCCTTGCCGTCTCAACGTTGACACCGCCATCCACCTCCAGGTCGATCGGCTTGCCCAGCGCATCGATCGCCTTGCGCAAGGCAGCGATCTTGGCGAGCTGGCTTTCGATGAAGGCCTGGCCGCCGAAGCCGGGATTGACGCTCATCACCAGCACGAGATCGAGGTCGCCCAGCACGTGCTCGATGGCCGACAGGGGCGTCGCGGGGTTGAGCACGCAGCCCGCCTTCTTGCCCAGGCTCTTGATGAGTTGAACGGTGCGGTGAACGTGCGGGCCGGCCTCGGGATGGAACGAGATCACGTCGGCGCCCGCATCGGCATAGGCTGGCACCATCGGATCGACCGGCGAGATCATGAGATGGCAATCGAAGGGTTGCTTGCTGTGCTTGCGCAAGGCCTTCACAACCATCGGGCCGATGGTGATGTTGGGCACGAAATGGCCATCCATCACGTCGACATGGATCCAGTCGGCACCGGCCGCCGTCACCGCTTCGATCTCCCGACCGAGAGCTGCGAAGTCGGCCGACAGGATGGAGGGGGCTATGCGAACGGGCTGTTGCGGCATGGTGTTCCTCAGGTGCCGGGCCGGGTCGGCGCTTCCCAGCCCTTGCGCCGGAACGGATTGACCGGGAACGTGCCGAGCATCTTGAGCTCGTCCTTCTCGGAGAAGAATTCCAGCTCCTCGAACGCCAGATGCACGTTGCGCTGCTCGGGATGGCCCTCGACCTCGGCGTAGAACTGCGCCTGCTCGAAGCGCGCGCCCGACAGGTAGCTTTCCAGCTTCACGATGTTGACGCCGTTGGTGGCGAAGCCGCCCAGCGCCTTATAGAGCGCGGCCGGACGGCTCTTCACCCGGAACAGGAAGGCGGTCATGCACTGCACGGTGCGCCAGTCGAGCGCGGTCTCCTCGCGCGAGAACACCAGCATGCGCGTGGTATTGTGGTCGGCATCCTCGATGTTCTTGGCCAAGACCTTGAGATTGTAAATCCGGGCGGCCAGCGAGGACGCGATGGCGCCGACGCTCTTGTCGCCGATGTCGGCGATCTCGCGGGCAGCGCCCGCCGTGTCGGCATGGACCAGCGGCTGGAAGCGATGCTTCTTCAGGAAATTCCGGCACTGGGCCAGCGCCTGGACGTGGCTCTTGACCGTGCGGATGGTCTTGAGCGAGGCGCCCGGCAGGGCGACCAGGCAATGCTCGACCCGCTGGAAGTGTTCAGCCACGATCTTGAGCCGGGTGTGCGGCAGCAGGCTGTGCAGGTCGGCGACCCGGCCGGCGATCGAGTTCTCGACCGGGATGATGGCCAGTTCCGCGCGCCCAGCCTGGACCGCCGCCATGGCCGTCTCGAAGGTCGGACAGGGCAGCGTCGTCATGTAGGGAAAGGCCGCCCGGCAGGCCATGTCCGAGTTCGCTCCCGGTTCGCCCTGGAAGGCGATGATGTTGCTGCCTTTTGCCTTGCCGACCCGCGCTTTCGCCATGTCCCGATCTCTCCCCATCTCCCGACCCCCAGCTCCGGACCTGACACCCTCCGACGGGCGAAAAACCCCGCAAAATCCGAGACTTGCGACGTTCCGCCGCGCGAGCCAGGGGCGGCGATCGGATACTACTGGCGAGTGTCCGGGCGTGCTACAGCAACGTCCGAAAATACTGCCGCTTTGGGATTCGACTATGGCCAATTTCAACACGGTTGCGGGCTGCGTTCTGGCCTCTGCCCTCTTCGCGATGGTGGTTGGCAAGGTTTCCAACGCCGTGGTTCATCCGCACAAACTCGACAAGCCCGCGATCGCGGTCGTCGATGAGGCGCCGACGACGCAGGCGGCATCCGCCGCGCCCGCCGAGCTGCCACCGATCGGACCCAAGCTCGCCGGCGCAAATGTCGAGGCGGGCAAGGCAATCTTCATGAAGCAGTGCTTCACCTGCCACACCACCGACAAGGGCGGCGCCAACAAGGTCGGTCCCAACCTGTGGGACATCGTCGGCCGCAAGAAGGCCGCGCATCCGGGCTTCGGCTATTCCTCGGCCCTGTCGGCCAAGGGTGGCGACTGGAGCTACGAAGACATCGACCACATGATCTTCAAGCCGACGACGTATGTCCGCGGCACCAAGATGGCCTTCGCCGGCCTTCCGAAGGAGCAGGAGCGGGCCGACGTGATCGCCTATCTGCGCACCATGGCGGAAACGCCCAAGCCGCTGCCGTAGGTGGTTCCCGACCGCTTCATCGGCTTGGCCAACGAACTGGCCGATGCAGCACGGCCGATCGCGGCCCGCTACTTCCGCACCCAAGTCGCGATCGACGACAAGACCGACAACAGCCCGGTCACCATTGCCGACCGCGAGGCCGAGACGGCGATGCGCGATCTGCTGACGCGCCACGTGCCCGAGCACGGCGTGTTCGGCGAGGAGCATGGCGCCGTCAGGACCGATGCCGAATATGTCTGGGTGCTCGACCCGATCGACGGCACCAAGGCCTTCATTACCGGCCTGCCGATCTTCGGCACGCTGATCGCCCTCCTCCATCGCGGCAAGCCGGTCCTCGGCATCATCGACCAGCCGATCCTCAAGGAGCGCTGGCTGGGCGTCGAAGGGCAACGCTCGACCTTCAACGGCCAGCCGATCTCGGTCCGCGCCTGCCCGTCGCTCGCCAATGCCTACATGTATTCAACCGCGCCGATCATGTTTCCTGGTGCGTACGAAAAGCCGCACGAGGCGCTGACCAAGAAGGTGAAGCTCTTCCGCTGGGGCGGCGACTGCTACGCCTACGGGCTGCTGGCGTCGGGCCATGTCGACCTGGTGGTCGAGGCGAGTCTGAAACTCTACGACTTCGCGGCGCTGGTGCCGGTCGTGAAGGGGGCGGGCGGGCTGATCACGGACTGGCGGGGCAAAGAATTGGACATGAATTCGGATGGGTCGGTTTTGGCGGCGGGCGATGCGAAAGTGCATGCCGAATCGATGAGAATTCTGGACACCTGAAACCGGCGGAACTGTCCACTAATCGCGGGACTTGTCGAACCAGACGACGTCCTTGAAACCCCGGTATTCCACGCGTTTTCGATAGGTGAGGCCGATCCGTTTCATCACGGCCTGCGAGGCGAGATTGTCCGGCAAGGTGATGGCGAAGATCAGGCCAAGCCCCAAAGTCTCGAAGCCATAGTCGAGCGCCGCCCGCGCCACCTCGGTCGCATAGCCCTTGCCCCAGGCGTCGGGATGGAGCGCCCACAGCACCTCGGTCTCGCCGAATTCCGGCACATAGTTCAGCCCGCCATGGCCGATCAGCTTGCCGTCACGAAACACGCCCCACGGCGCGTAGCGGCGCTCCTCCCAGGAAGCCGAAAACCGCTCGATCACGCCCGGCAGGGGCTTCGGCACCCACCGCGCCACCTCGGGGTGATGGCGGATCGCGAGATAGGCGTCGGCGTCGTTGAGGATCAGAGGCCGAAGGGTCAGGCGAGCGGTCTGGAGGATCATCTTTACACAACTTTACCGGTGCGAGACGGACGCGCAACCGCAGGCCTCCATATCGCTGGAACGGGGACAGTCACCCGACACAGATGGAGACAGACATGACGACCCTCAGCATGAAGACCCTCAGCCTCAAGACGGTGTTCGCGACCCTCCTGGCCGGCAGTCTCGCGCTCGGCGCGGGCGGCGCGGCCTTCGCCAAGACCGACGGCGCGGGCATGGATCCGGCCAAGTTCCAGCAGCGCATCGAGAAGCGCGTGGACAAGGCGCTGACCGGCACCACCGCCACGGCCGAACAGAAGGCCAAGGTGACGTCGATCCTCCAGGCCGCTTTCACTGACATGAAGGGCACGCACGCCCAGCGGGTCGAGCTCCGCAAGTCGCTGGAGGCCGCGATGAGCGCGCCGACCATCGACGCCGCGAAGATCGAGCAGCTCCGCGTCGAGCAGGTGAAGATGATGGACGACAGCTCCAAGCGCTTCACCAAGGCCCTGATCGACGCCGGCAACGTGCTGAACGCCGAACAGCGCCAGGCCTTCTTCAAGGTCTGGAACGAGCGCGGCCACGGCCCCCGGAAAGGCTAATGACCAAGGGCTAATGGCCAAGGGCTAACGGCAGATGACATCGGGACGGCGCTGGCACGATACTGAGATAATGGCCGAACGCATCCTGATGATCGACGACGACAACCGCCTCGCCGGGATGGTCCAGGACTATCTCGGCGGGGCGGGCTTTCGTGTGTCCGTGGCCGGCACCGGCCGCGAGGGCGAGGCGCTCCTGAAGCGCGAGACCTTCGACGCGGTCATCCTCGACCTGATGCTGCCCGACGCCGACGGCCTCGACCTCTGCCGCAAGCTCCGCGCCAGCAGCGACGTGCCCATCCTGATGCTGACCGCCCGCGGCGAGCCGATGGACAGAGTCGTCGGCCTCGAACTCGGCGCCGACGACTATCTCGCCAAACCCTTCGAGCCGCGCGAGCTGCAGGCCCGGCTGCGCGCCATCCTGCGCCGCAAAGGCTCTGGCGGCACCGCGCCCGCCGAGATCCTGCGCTTCGGCCGCCTCGAAATCGACAAGGGCGCCCGCGTCGTGCGGATCGACGGCGAGGAGCGCACCATCACCTCCTACCAGTTCGCGATCCTGCTGGTGCTGGCCGAGCGCGCCGGCCGCGTGCTGTCGCGCGACGCGCTGATGGACGTGCTGAAGGGCGAGAAGCTCGAAGCCTTCGACCGCTCGGTCGATGTCCATATCTCCCGCATCCGCGCCGCCATCGAGGACGACCCCAAGAAGCCGCGCCGGATCTTGACCTTGCGCGGCACGGGCTACGTCTTCGCGAAGGACCAGGACCGCTAGCAATGTTGTCGCAACGAAATCCCTGTCATCCCGAGCGCAGCGAGGGATCTTTGGGGCCACAGGAAAGATCCCTCGCTACGCTCGGGATGACAATCGCTGCGCTCGGGATGACAATTTTCGCGTCGCACGCACTACTCCTCCAACCATGAACCGCCTCTACCTCCAGTTCTACGTCACCATCCTGGTCGTGCTGGCGGTGTTCGTGGGCGCGGCCGTGCTGCTGTGGCGCGTGGCCGACGACGACAACCGCACGCCGCAGTATCTCGACGTCGCGGCCGAACTCACCGGCGCGCTGCTGCCCGATCAGGGCGCGCCCAAGCCGGAACAACAGCGCGCGATCGAGGCGCTGCAGCGCAAGCTGCGCTTTGACCTCGCGCTCTACGAGCCCGGCGGCGACATGATCGCCATGGCCGGCAAGCCGCCGCCCCGCTTCGAGCCTCGCCGCGCCCGCACCGGCTGGCGGCGCGGCCCCGGCGGGCCGAACTTCACCCTGCAGCTGCCCGACGGCCGCTGGCTGGTCGCGCGCCAGGTGCGGGAGCGGCCCAACCCGATCTTCTGGATCGCCGCGGCGCTCGGCATGGTGGCCATCGCCGTCGCCGTTGCGGCCTTCCCCGTGGTGCGCGGCCTCGGCCGGCGGCTGGAACGGCTGCGCGCCGGCGTCGATCGGCTGGGCGGCGGCGACCTCGCCGCGCGCGTCAAAGTCGAGGGCCGCGACGAGGTGGCCGCCCTCGCCGAAAGCTTCAACCGCTCGGCACAACGCATCGAAGAGCTGGTGGCGGCGCATCGCCTGCTGCTGGCCAACGCCAGCCACGAGTTGCGCACGCCGCTCGCCCGCATCGCCGTCGCCGCCGCCCTGCTCGGAGAAAACGCCGACCCGAAGACGCGGGACTCGCTCAAGCAGGACGTGGCCGAACTCGACCAGCTCATCGAACAGATCCTGCTGGCGAGCCGTCTCGAAGCCGTGCCGACCCTGGAACATCGCGAGCCGGTCGACCTCCTGGCGCTGGCGGCCGAGGAGGCCTCGCACTACGACCTCGAGGCGACCGGCCAGCCCGTCACCGTCTCGGGCGACCGCACGTTGCTGCGCCGGCTGGTGCGCAACCTCGTCGAGAATGCGCAGCGCTACGGCGGCTCAGGCGAAGGTGGGGGTCCGATTTCGGTCTCCGTCACCCTTGAAGGCGGCCGCGCGGTGCTGAATGTTTCCGACCACGGCCCCGGCGTGCCCGAGGCCGAACGCCGCCGCATCTTCGAGCCCTTCTATCGCCTGGCCGGCGGCGCCGAGACCGGCCGCGGCAGCGGCCTAGGCCTCGCCCTGGTCCTCGACATCGCGCGCCGCCACGGCGGCGATGCGGTGTGCCTGGCGGCGGACGGCGGCGGGAGTCGGTTCAGGGTGGATTTGCCGGCGGTCTGACCCCTCCGCCCCGTAAGACGGGGCACCTGGCGGCTATGGCCGATGCAGCCATAGCCGCGACCCATCTGAATGGGGAGGAGTCCGATCCTTGCTCGGCAGGCGTTACGCCATCGCCAGCTTCAACCGATCGGCGACTTTCTGAAGGCGCTTGTCGCGCGTCCAGAGGGCGGCACCGGCCGTCAACCGGACGGCCGCCAGCAGGTGGGCATCGACATAGCCGATGCCTCGCCCGAACAGCGCATGCCCGTCGATGAAGTGCCGGACCTCCGTATCCGTCGCGACCTTGGCCTGGGGCAGGTCCGAGAGAGCCTCCAGAATGATCGCGCGCTGCCGCAGGTTTCCCAGAGCCAGTTCGCCGGTAACGAAGGGGTGGGCCAGAACTCTTCCCGCGTCGAGCAGGTTCGACAGCGACTTGTCGCCGGTGCGCAGATGGTCGATCCAGACGGATGTGTCGACCAGGATCATGCGCGCGCTGGCCGTCGGCGGCCGGGAGCCGTCGCGGCGCGTTCACTGCCGCCCAATCGCGCCAGCCGCCGCGCGCTCTCGCGCTCGATCAACGCCTTGAGCGCCTCACGGACGAGGCCGGACTTCTCCTTGAGGCCGGTGAAGGCCTGGGCCTTGGCCACGAGCTCGTCGTCGAGAGCGAGAGTGGTGCGCATGGAAGATCTTCTCCGGGTTCCGTAGGCACGAAATATGGCATCGAATGATGACTGTTTCAATGCCGGTCGGCATCCGCTTCAGGGTGGATCTGCCGGCGGTCTAGACGACGTCGAGCAGCGCCGGCCTCACGCCGATCTGGGCCACGAGCTGATCGAGCTTGCGGCGGGCGAGCGGGTTGCTCTTCTGGTGGCGCGTGGCGAGGATCAGCTCGTTCTTCATCGAATGTTCGAGGCCGGTGAACTCGGTCACGCGCACCTTGTAGCCGTGCAGTTCCAGCACCAGCGAGCGCATGACGTTGGTGAGGTGGGCGCCGAACTCCCGCCGATGGATGTTGTGACGCCAGAGCTGCTCCAGGGCGCCGCCGCTCGACCCCAGCAGGGTCGCGACCTCCGCCTGGCAGCAGGGGACGAGCGCGATCACCTTGGCCTCGTGATGCAGGGCGAACCGGATGGCATCGTCGGTCGCCGTGTCGCAGGCATGAAGCGCGGTCACCATGTCGGCGCGGCCGCCGGGCAGCCTCGTCTCGGCGATCTCGCCGGCCACGAAGTTCATGCGCGTGAAATGGCTTTCCGCCGCGAGCTGCTGCGAGCGTTCGACAAGCTCGGCCCGCACGTCGACGCCGAAAATGCTGCCGTGCCCCAGGGGCCCGACGACCAGATCGTAGAGGATGAATCCCAGATAGGACTTCCCGGTGCCCAGGTCGGCGATGACCGCCTCCGGTTGCCCGGCGAGCACGGCGTCGAGCGACGGGCGGAGAAGCTGCACCAGATGCAGGACCTGCTTGAGCTTGCGCCGTGCGTCGTGGTTCAGCGCGCCGTCGCGCGTGAGAATGTGCAGCGCCTTCAGCAGCGCGACGGAATCCGCCTGCACCTGGCCCGGCCAGACATCGGCCAGGACCTTCTTCGCCTCGAGAATATCGGCGCGCTCACGCGACATGTCGGTCTGCCTCTGCGGTGTCATTCCAATCTACACCACCAGAGCCGGGGAGCGACACCTGGCCATAGTCTGGGCCCTGTCTGGGCCCTGTCTGGGCCCATGTCTGGGCCCTGTCGAGCCTCCCGCTCACGGTCTACGTTGGATGCCTGAACGCGGCTGCCCCTGTGGGCCGAAGGCTGCTATGAACGCGCCCCGCCCTCCCCCGACTCCCGAACCCGGACACCTGAAGTTGCCGCGCATGCGTTCGACCAAACCGCCGATCTGGCTGCTGATGAGCGCGACGGTGTCCTCGCAGATGGCGCTGACCATCTTCCTGCCGTCGCTGCCGACCATCGCGCGCGACCTGGGTGTCTCCTACGGCACCGCCCAGCTCACGCTGTCGGTCTACCTGTTCGCCTTCGCCTTCGCGCAGCTGGCCGTGGGCCCGCTCTCCGACAGGCTCGGCCGCCGGCCGCTCCTGCTGGCCAGCCTCGCCGTCTTCACGCTCGGCAGCGTCTGCTGCGCGGTCAGCCCGACGATCGAGACCCTGATCGCCTCGCGCCTGCTGCAGGCCTGCGGCGCCTGCGGCGGCGTCGTGCTGGGCCGCGCCATTGTGCGCGACAGCCGGACCGGCGCGGAAGTCCCGCGGGCGATGGGCTACATGGCCTCTTCCATGGCGCTGGCGCCGGCGCTCTCGCCGCTGCTGGGCGGCCAGCTGCTCGGCTTCTTCGGCTGGCGCAGCAATTTCTGGTTCACGGCCGCCTGCGGTCTCGCGGTGATGGTCGCGGTCTGGCGCATCCTCGGCGAAACCGCGCCGAAGGCCGCGCCGCGCACGACGGGCGTGGTGCGCGACTACGTCGACGGCTTCAGCGCGGTGCTGCGCGAGCGCCGGTTCATCGGCCTCATGATCGCGACCACCTGCGCCTCGGCCGGCTTCAATGTCTTCTTCTCCGGCGGCCCCATCCTGCTGATCCAGGTGATGGGCGTGGCCGCCGAACTGTTCGGCTGGTTCACGCTCGCCTGGGCGGGTAACTTCGTCCTCGGCAGCCTGGTCTCCAGCCGCCTGCAGGGCCGGGTGAGAAGCCTGCTCCTGATCCCCGTGGGCCAGGGCATCCTCACGCTCGGCGCAGTGGCGATGATGGCGACGGCCGCGCTGGGCTACGTGACGCCGCTGGCGCTGATCGTGCCGCTGGTCCTGATGGGCTGGGGCAACGGCCTCAACATGCCCAACGCGATGGCGAACGCGCTGTCGGCGGTGCCCGCCCAGCGCGTCGGCGCGGCCTCGGCGCTGATGGGTTTCGTGCAGATGATCACCGCCGCGGTGCTGACCCTGCTGATCGGCTACGTGCCGCACGACACGCAGATGAACATCGGCATCGGCGTCGCCGTGACCGGCATCGTCGGTCTGGTCGGCTGGTGGACGCTGGTGCGCCGGCCACCGGCGCGCCCCCCTTACAAGCCGGCGGCCTGACGCACTGCGCGAATCTCGACACTACTGTCATCCCGAGCGTAGCGAGGGATCCTTGGCGATGGGCATAGGCGATAGCCTTACGCCCTCACCCAAGGCGATCGCGCAGGAGCGCCAGCGTGCGGCGGCGCGCCTCGCCGGCCGCCGCGTCGTTGTAGGGCGGGTAGCCCCGGCGGTTGAAGCCGTGTTCGGTGCCCGGATAGACGTGGATATCGACTCCCGCCTCGCCGCCCAGGCGCGCCCGGATCGCCGCCACCGTGGCTTCGGGGACGTGCGGATCGTCGCTGGCGAAATGCATCAGGAGGGGGCAGCCGCGCTGGCCGGCCTCGCCGAGGTGCTGGTCGATCTGGACGCCGTAGTAGCTCACCGCGGCCTCGACCGGCAGGCGGGTGCTGGCGAGGTAAGCGAACTTGCCGCCGAGACAGAAGCCCATCACGCCGACCTTGCCGGTGCAGTCCGGGCGGGCGCGCAGGGACGCCACGATGTCGCCGAGGTCGCGGGCGAACTGGTCGGTGTCGAGCTCCGCCCATAGCGCCCGTGCCTTGGCGCGCCCCTCGTCGGTGTAGGGAAGGTAGCAGGCCGCCTCCTGCCGCCAGAAGACATCCGGCGCCAGGGCGATGAACCCGTCGGCGGCGTAGCCGTCGGCCACCGAGCGGATGTGCGGGTTGGTGTTGAACACCTCCGGCAGCACGATCAGGGCCGGCGCCGGCAGCCGCGCGGGCAAGGCCAGATATGCCGCGAACTGTCCGCCGTCAGATGCCGTCAGCCTGATCTCCGCGCCCATGGCCTTTCCTCTCCCGTTTTCGGGCGCCACGATAGACAGCGCGCGTGCCCGCCGGAAGTCGTGTCTTTCGCCCGTCCCTCAGAACAGCAACGACCGTACGATCCCGAGGGTCGGATCGGCCGGGCCCGCGGCGATGCGTTCGTAGTGGCCCACCGGCGCCGGCCGCAGCGACGCGCGCGCGCGATTTTCCCAGGCCGTGCGCATCGACTGGTA
>CAMAYC010000106.1 GCA_945862125.1 Reyranella massiliensis 521 | reverse complement strand
GCGGACCTGCCTGTAAAGTTCCACGTCCTTCATCCCTCCGCCCTCTGCACTCCATGCAAAGAGCTATCTGCCGAGGCATTTTTGCTCCGGCGCAACCAGACTTTCTGGCCGCTTCAGTGAGGGATTTTCTCTCCGGCGCTTACAGCCGGCCTTGAGTTGACGGCGACGATCGATGCGCGCCGCGCCGTACCGATCATGGAAGTGAGGGGCAGCGTCCGCGACATCGACATCTCGCGCACCATTGCTGTCGCCGGCGGCACCAACGAATTTGGCGCCGATCAGTTGGCGGTGGCTCTGGAGGGCAGATTGAGCCTGGAAGATCTCGCTTTGAGAGCCGAAGGCGAAACATTGGATGAGTTCATCGCCTCGGTGGCGGGGCATGGGCTGTCCAACGGCGAGGTCCGCGCAAGCGTGACCCGAGGATCCGCTTCCTTCGCCTCCTTCGCGACCGGGGTCGCCAGCCTCTTCAGCACGGAGATGGGGTTTACGTCAGCCGTCATCGATGGATTCGTGGGGAACTGGATCGCGACGAGGGGTGGGTTCGACGTGGCCGGCGGCATCGTCACTTTCGACGAACACACCGTGCGCGCCCCGCACGCGACCGCTTATGTCAAAAGCCGGTTCGATCTCCGGCAACGGGCCGTGGATGCATTGATTGCCCTCGATACCGGCACGCCCGGCTCGATTGACTATTTCATGTCGGTGCGAGGTCCGTTGGAGGCGCCGACCCTGAGAGCCGAGCCGGGACGCGCGCGCTGACCGGTCTCCTCGCTCGAAATTCTGCTCTGCCCCCTGCAGGGATGGAGGATGGAGGGTCGCCCAGTCTACAGATCCTCCGGTGGCGGCCTGTCGGCAAACCACGCACGGGAGCGCGGCGTGAAGAGCATGTAGATGGCAGCGAACATCAGTCCCTGACGCAACAGGATGAACCACAGCACGGGATCCCGCTCCAGGATCATCGGCAGCCGCATGAAGTCGTAGGCGAGGATCGTCAAACTGAAGGGAACCGCAATCACCCAGCGCATGAAGTTGCTCTTGCGGCGGGTGCAGAGAAGCATCACCAGGAAGGTCCCGCCAAAGCGCACGGCGGTGAGCAGCGCGGCACCGCTGCGCCCGAGCCGGCTTGCCGACCAATCGAACATCGTGAAGGTGATGTACAGGCTCAGGACCAAGGTGCCGAGCCACAGCCCCTCGAACCAGTCGATGTCCCGCGGCGCGTCATCGATCCTGTCGAAGTAAGTTCCGAACAACCCTTTCTCCCCGGTTGACGCGCCGTCATCTGCGCATCGTCTTCTCGTGCAAAAAATATGCGAGGCTCAGGAAAATGCAGAGTCGAATCCTGGAAAAATCCGATGGATGCGGACGCTCCTCTGCAGGCAGTGCTGTCAGGCCTGCCATTTCGGCAACCCAGCAATGCGATCTGGAATTTGCAAGTTCAGCAGGAAATAATAGGGTAAATCCGCTAGCATGAACCAGCCTGCGCCCGGCCTCGGGATCCGAGGGACGGGCCTTGTCATGTTAGGTGCAGGTCCTGACCTGCCGTTCACAACCATAATGGCCGCCGCGCAAATCGGCTCAACGCGCGGCATTTGAATGAGGGACTATCAGCTCCCCGCTGGCCCGACCTTGAAGCAAGCCGACCGCTGTCACCGACAGCACTGCAGGCAACGTCCTGCGCCAACGACAAGGCCTCCGCCAGAGAAGGGCGATTGAACGCACCCCAGGGGCCAGGTGTGGGACAGGCGTCCCCGGACAAAAACGTAACGTTCAGGTGTCTCCGTGTTGCAGCCGAAAAGCCTGCTGGTGGTGGATTTGGCTGCTTCGGAGGGGAATTTCACCGGGATTGACCTGTATCAAGGTGGCCGGATCCGTAGTTGACCACGCTCGCTTCGTTTCAAACGGAGCGCACGATGTCGAAGAACGAATTCTACTACCTGCTTCTGGTCTGCATGGCGTTTGGTGGCTTCGGTCTCTCACTGGGGGCCGCCTGCCTCAGGTACCACAGCTGGAATCGCCAGGAAGTTCGCGTCAAATCGCGCAAGTAGGAACCGAGCCAGGGCGACCTGGGCTGCTGTCCAAGGCACGGAGTGGCCTTGTCCGCTCCGTGCCACGGATGGTTGACACCCCACCGGACGCGCCGTTTTTGCCTAGGCCCGTCGCGTCACGAGCACTGGATGAATGTCGACGACCTTGAAGGGCCGCTCGACACCATCGTGCTCTGTTACGCTTACATATTCCCCGACTAGGAACCTGTGTGTATCGAACCGGAAGATCGGTTCGTCGTCCTCGTCTCCGGGTCTGTAGGAAAAAGCCCAATTGCCGTCGCGGCGATGGATCAGCGTTCCAGCCTCGTCATCGGCCTTCTCCCAGAACCGGCGGACAGTGCAGACCGCCTTGTCCTTGGTCCAACCCGCAGGATCGAGATGCCCCTTGGCGTCGAGGGGAGCCGTGAATTCGTACCCGTGCCGCGAGCTACCGTTCGGGAACTGCGGCGTCCGGGCCAGTTCAAGTCGAATACGTTGAAGGGGCATGTAGCTCTCCCAAGTGTGACAATCACTCTGAATGGCGTCTCGTCCATGAGCCTTGATACAGATCAATCGTTCCTGCGATGGGAGCGCCTGCGATGTTGATGCAGGTCAAGGGGTTGCGCGCGCCCAGGGCCTAGAAACGGTTGGGGCCGATCCCGGCACGAGCGGCATTGGGCGGCAACTGGAATAGAGTCAGCCATGAGTTTCAAGATCATCCTGGTGCACTGCGATGCGAGCGAAGCGACTTCGCATCGGGCCGATATGGCAGTCGGGCTGGCTGAGCGCTTCGGTGCCCAACTTGTGGGCCTTCATGTGCGTCGCCCATTCGAACCGCCGGTCGGCTTTGGCGCTCCGAACAGGCTGCCGATGGACGAACTGCTGCGGACCTACGACACGGCGATAAAGGCCGATGAGGCGGCCGCGTCGGCAGCTTTTGCCAAGTCGATCGAGGGCAGGTCCGTCTCAACGCAATGGCGCGCTGTCGATGGACATATAGAGACGGAAATTGTCGCGCAGGCGCGGTATGCCGACCTTGCCATTGTTGGGCAAGGCGAAGCGAACGTTCCCGGGATACCGTCGAGCCTGCCTGAAGGCGTAGCACTTGCGAGCGGCCGGCCCGTCCTGGTTGTTCCCCGGCGTGGCGCGGCAAAGCCACCGGGCAAGGTTGTGATGCTGTGCTGGAATGCCAGTCGCGAAGCGGCGCGCGCGGCGTCGGACGCCCTGCCGCTCCTTCAAGGTGCGGACAAGGTAGTGGTTCTGGTCATTGCGGCCAGCGAACCGGCACCCGGGCGCAAGCAAGCCAACGCCGATATGGCGGCCTGGCTGAAGTGGCACGGCGTCAAGTTCACAATCGAGCACCATTCCGCGCCTGATGCCGATGCAGGGTCGGTCATTCTTTCGCGGGCCGCCGATTGCGGTGTCGATCTGATCGTGATGGGGGTCTATGGCCATTCACGGGTGCGCGAGCTTGTCCTGGGCGGCGCCAGCCTGACCGTGCTTGGCGCTATGACGGTGCCCGTCTTCATGGCGCACTAGGAGGCAAGGCCTGGAGGGTCACCGGCATCCGGGCAAGCTTGTCGAAGATCCGGGCGAGATGGCGTATCGGCGACCAGTCGTACAGGAATAGCCTCGCCATTATCACCCTCTCGGCCTATTCAGTTCTGACTGTCGGCCACAGCTACCTGATGGGTTCCCCGATCGCCATGCTCACTTCCCAGATGCATCGCCGCTGACTTCCATGCTCCGTCTCAAGCAGCTGGGCATCGATACCTGCCATGAGACGGTGGCCTTCCTCGCCCGGCGCTGCCCGCTTTACCGGGCCCAGGAATTCGTGGCCCTCGCCCGCATCGAGATTTCGGGCGGCGGCCGCCGCATCATTGCCACGCTCAATATCGTCGATGACGAATCGATCATGGCGGCCGACGAACTCGGACTCTCTCAGCTCGCCTATCGGCAACTTGGCCTGCCCAATGGCACTTTGGTGGAGATTGCCCAGGCGGCACCACCTCCAAGCCTCGAACATGTCCGTGCCAAGATCGATGGTGCGGTGCTGTCGCCCGAAGCGTACCAGGCGATCGCGCGCGACCTTGCGGCCCATCGCTATTCAAAAATGGAGATTGCCGCCTTCCTGATCGCTGGCGCCCGATTCACGACGGCCCCCGAGGTTCTGTCGCTGACGCGGGCAATGGCCTCGGTTGGTAGCCGGCTCACCTGGAACGGCGACCGGATCGTCGACAAGCACTGCATCGGTGGCATTCCCGGCAATCGCACCTCGATGATCGTGGTGCCCATCGTGGCGGCACACGGGCTCAAGATGCCCAAGACGTCGTCGCGCGCCATCACGTCGCCGGCCGGCACCGCCGACACGATGGAAGTGCTGGCGCGTGTCGATGTCGGATCTGAGGAAATGCACGAGATCGTCGCCGCCCATAACGGCTGCCTCGTCTGGGGCGGGCATGCCAATCTTTCGCCGGCAGACGACGTGCTGATCGCTGTCGAGCGCCCGCTGTCGATCGACACGCCGGAGCAGATGGTGGCCTCGATCCTGTCGAAGAAGCTGGCAGCCGGTTCGACTCACCTCGTGCTCGACCTGCCGGTCGGTCCGACGGCGAAGTTGCGCGCCCGTGAGTCGTTCGTCCGGCTGCGCAAGCTCTTCGAATACGTCGCCGATGAAGTTGGCCTGAACATCAATGTCGTGGGAACCGATGGGAGTCAGCCGATTGGCCGCGGGATCGGTCCCTTTCTGGAGGCGCGGGATGTCATGCAAGTGCTCGAGCGCCGCGACGACGCCCCGCGCGACCTCGAGGAGCGGGCAATCCTGCTGGCGGGTCATGTGCTGGAATTCGATCCGGCCCTGCGTGGCGGCCACGGCATCGCGCGGGCGCGCGAACTGCTGGAGAGCGGGGCGGCGCTGGCCAAGATGCGGCAGCTGATGGCCGCCCAAGGGCAACCGCCTGAATCGGCGGCCCTGGGGAATCTGAAGCAGGATGTCGTGGCGCCGCGAGATGGGGTCGTCGGGGCGATCGATTGCCTCCGGATTGCCCGCGTTGCGCGGCTTGCGGGCGCGCCCATCGACAAGGGTGCGGGTGTCGATCTCTTCAAGAAGATCGGCGATCCCGTCGCCCAGGGCGAGCCGCTCTATCGCATCTTCGCCGCCTTTGAAGCGGACTTTCGCTTCTCGACCAGATTCGCCGCCGAAGGAAACGGCTTCAGCATTCAGGGCATTTCATGACCATCTCGCTTCATATCCATGGTGCGGCCGGGACCGTGACCGGGTCGTGCCATCGGCTGGTCACGCCAGGCGGCGAACTCCTGATCGACTGCGGCATGTTCCAGGGCTCGAAATCGTTGCGGACCCTCAACTATCGTCCCTTTCCGTTCGACGCCGGCCGCATCGCGGCGGTGCTGCTTACGCACGCCCACATCGATCACACGGGCCTTTTCCCAAAGTTGGCGCTCGCCGGATTCCGAGGCCGAGCGTGGGCGACGGCTGCGACTCGAGACCTGCTACACTGGCTGTTGCCCGACGCGGGCACCATCCAGGAGAACGATGTGGCGCGCCTGAACCGGCGCAACGCGCGCCGCGCCGATCCGGAGGTCTCGGCGATCTACACCAAGGCCGATGCCGAGGCCTCACTCGGCCTTATCCATCACCGCGCCTATGACGTGTGGTTCGAGCCGATTCCCGGCGTGCGCGCCCGAATGCGCAATGCCGGGCACATTCTTGGTAGTGCGTTCATTGAGCTGGAAGTCGATGCCCAACCGTCGCCTGTCCGACTGACGTTCTCGGGCGACCTAGGTCCGCTCGAAAAGGCATTGCAGCACGATCCGGCTGCGCCCGAACCGTCAGATATCGCATTGATCGAGTCGACCTACGGCGACCGGACACGGGAGCGGCTGACCGAGGCCGAGCGGCGCGACCGGCTCGGGCTCGAACTTGCCAACGGACTCAAGGCGGGCGGCAACGTGATCGTGCCGGTATTCGCCGTGGAGCGAACGCAGGAAATCCTCGACGACATCGCCTCGCTGAAGCGCGATGGCGCTCTGGCGTCGGTGCCGGTGTTCCTCGATTCCCCCCTGGCAGGACGGACGACCGAGGTTTTCCTACGTCATCGCGCATCGCTGGCCGCGTCGGACGACGGCCACCCGTTCTCGACCGGTGACTTCCGGCTGACCGAGACGATCGAGCAGAGCAAGGCCATCGATCGAATTCATGGTGGCGCGGTGATCCTGGCGGGCTCGGGCATGTGCGATGCCGGACGGGTAAAGCATCACCTGAAAGACCATCTCTGGCGAGCCGACTCGACCGTCCTGTTTGTTGGGTACCAGGCGCCCGGCACGTTGGGTGCCTTGATTCGTGAGGGAGCGGCGCAAGTCCGAATTCATGGCGAGGAAGTCAGGGTCAAGGCGCGGATCCGCAGCCTCGACGCCTATTCGGGGCACGCCGACCGCGACGAACTCGTGGCTTGGGCGCGGCCCATGTTCCGCGAACTCGGCACGGCACTGTTGGTGCATGGCGAACCGGGCTCGATGGAAGGCCTTGCCGAAGCGCTTACAAGAGCAGGGCTTCCGCGCGGTCGCATCGTCGTCCCGGCCTTGGACCAGCGCTTCGACCTGCTGCATCGCGACGGGCGCTGGATCGCAACGCCGGCGACCGGCGAGGCGGAGCTGCCGCGGCTGACCGCCGACAACGCCAGTGCCCGACGCGACTGGCACAACGACTATGCGCAGACCCTGCTCGATTTGCGCGCTACGTTGCAGAACGCACCTGACGACGGCAGCCGCAACCGTCTACTCAAGGAGATACGGCGGGTGATCGACTCGGGCGCGCGGCACTAGCTTTCGGCCGACTTGTTTTCTGCCTCGTCGTAGGCGGTCTTGATCATCCACCAGCAGAACAGCACCGCAAACAGCGACAATGCGAGGCCGAAGGCCAGTATGCCGAAGTCTCGGGCGGCTCCCGCCATGAACAGGCCAACCAGTCCGAACAGCGCGGCCAGTATTCCCATGATCCAATGTGACATGTCTCGCTCCTCAATCGTCGTCGAACAAAATACGACCGGCGGCCCCGTCGGGGTCGTCGTACTGGCCGTTGCGCAGCGCCCACAGGAACGCGGCCAAGGCGATCAGGCCGAGCAGCAGCGCGACCGGAATGAGAATCATCAGGCTATCCATCAGCGGATCCCTCGACCCGGCGGCCGGGCACCCAGGCGGAGCGCGTTGCCAATCACCAGCAGGGAAGACGAGGACATCGCGACAGCGGCGATCAGGGGAGTCACCTCGCCCCCGATGGCGAGCGGCACGGCGCTGAGGTTGTAGAGCAGCGCAAGCGCTAGATTCTGGCGCACCAGGCGGTCAGCGCGACGCGCAACCTGCAGCGTCTCGACGGCGGGCAGCAAACTGTCGCCCTGGAACACTGCGTCGGCGGCGTTCTGCGTGGCTTCCGCCGCGGTCGCGGGTGAGATCGAGGCGTGGGCGGCGGCCAGGGCGGGGGCGTCGTTCAGGCCGTCGCCGATCATCAGCACCCGCTTGCCTTGCGCGGCGAGGTCGGCCAACCGTTGGGCCTTCCCCGCCGGTGTAACCTCGGCACGCCACAGCGACACTCCCGCCTCGGCGGCGGCCAGTGCGACGGCGGCCGAACGGTCGCCCGACAGCAACTCGACGGAAAGGTTCTCGCGTCCGAGGGCTGCGATCGCCCTGGCGGCGTCGGGGCGCAGGCGGTCCGCAAAGGCGAAGCGCACCGGCTCTTGCCCTGGACGCACGAGCCAGAGTTCGGAGTGGCCATCGTCGCTGACAGCGTCGACGCCGCAGAAGCGTGCGGATCCCAACCGAATATCGCCGGACTGCAGGCCCTGTCCTGTAAGTTCGACGACACCCTCGACCGCCGTCGCATCGGGCGCCGCGCGGACCAAGGCCTGGGCCAACGGGTGACGCGAGCCGGTGGCCATGCCGGCGGCGACCCGCAGCGCCTCGGCGGAATAGCCGCCCTCGACCAGCTCCGGCCGGCCGAGCGTCAGGGTGCCGGTCTTGTCGAGTACGACGTGGTCGACGCCGGCGAGCCGTTCGAGTGCGCTCGGCGACAGCAGCAGGACGCCGGTCCGCAGCAAGCGCGTGCTGGCGACGACCTGCACGACAGGAACGGCAAGGGCCAGCGCACAGGGGCAAGTGATGATCAGGACGGCGGTGGCAATCACCAGTGCACGATCCCAGGGAAGTCCGCCCAGCACCATCCAGCCGATGAATGTGATCAGCGCCGTCAGATGGACGACCGGCGCATAGGCACGCGCCACACGGTCCGCGATGGCGATGAAGCGGGACCGTCCACGTTCCGCCGCCTCGACCAGACGCACGATCTCCGACAGCAGGGTATGCTCGCCCGCGGCCGTGACCCGGATGCGGATCGGCGCGCCGAGATTGACCATGCCGGCGAATACCCTCGCGCCGGGCGACACGTCGACCGGCACGCTCTCGCCGCTCACCAGGCCAGCATCGAGCGCCGAGGTTCCCTCGCTCACGACGCCATCGGCGCCCAGGCGTTCGCCCGCCGCCACCAGCAGGATCTCGCCCGGCTGCAGCGAGTCGACACGCCGCGAAGAAGTCGTGCCGTCTGTCGCGAGCACGGTGGCGTTGCGGCTGGCCAGCGCCAGCAGAGCGCGCACCGACTGGCGCGCGCGGCCGCGGGCGCGACGATCCAGATAGCGGCCGATCAGCAGGAAGAAGACGAGTGTGATCGCCGAATCGAAGAAGGTGTGCTGCTGGCCAACCCACGCTTCGTGCAGGCTGATGATGCAGGCCAGCGTGACGCCGATCGAGATCGGGACATCCATGTTCGTACGGCCGGCACGGAGCGCCGCGTATGCGGAGCGGAAGAACGGCCTGCCGGCATAGGCCACGGCCGGCAGGGCGATGGCGGCCGACAGCCAATGAAACAGGCCGCGCGTGGCATCGCCCATCGAGCCGTCCTCGCCCGACCAGACAGCCACCGACAACAACATGACATTGGCAGCGGCAAAACCTGCCACGGCGAGGCAGCGAAGCAAGTCAGAAGTAGCGCGATCGTCGTCGGCCGCTGCAGCGATCGCCTCGTAGGGGGCCAGCCGGAACCCCAGAGCCGCCACCAGGCCGGCGTGGGCGTTGGCGTCGGTTGCCGGCCCGCGCCAGCGCAGGGAAAGGCGCCGAGTTGAGAGGCTGACTCGCGCCCGCAGGATTGCAGGGTTGCGCGCCAGCAGGCTCTCGATCAGCCAGACGCAGGCGGCGCAGTCGAGACCATCGATCAGCAGGTCGAGGGCGGTCTCGTCTGCACCTGACGTACGGGCATATCCCGCAAAATCGATGTCGAGAGACGCCGGTCGATGGGCACGCGAATCCTCGAGGCGCCGATAGAAGGAACCGAGGCCGGCGGCGTCAATAATGGCGTGGGCGCTTGCACATCCGGCACAGCAGAACGTGGTCTGTCCTGTTCCGCGAAGATCATCGCCACAATGCGCGCACGTCCGCGCCGCAGCAGCGGCTCCGGGCGAGGCGAAGAGGGCGGCGACGGTCATTTCAGGAACATCCGCCGGGTCTGTGCGTAGCGATTCCCGTCTCGCTCGACGACGATGTCGAGGTCCCAGTTTCCCCGCATCGGCAGGTCGACATAGCCGGCGAACTTGCCGTCTCCAGCCGTGGCCAAAGTAACGCCGACCGGCTTTCTCTTCTCGGCCGGCCGCACCAACTCCGCGAAAGCGCGGGCGCCGCCCAGAGATTGCCCCGCCGCATCGAATACCGTGACTTCGAGGCGATTCGACTCGGCCCGCCACGTCGCATCGATCCGCCAACCCAGCGCATCGCGGGATTTCTGCTCGGCGACAACGCCGTTGTAGTGCAATCCGCGCTCGCGTGGCTTGGGCGTGTACAACCCCGAGAATGAGCCGACCGCGAAGGTGATCATGGTCGCGTTCACGGCCACGACGATGGCAAATCCCGCGACAAAGAGCCAAGGGATGTAGCGGCTGCGAGAAGCAATGGCGGTGGTCATCTGTCAGCTCCTATCGTGCCGGGCCGACGAAAACGGCGTCATGAGTGGCGCGTTTTCGGCCGTCCGCGTCGCTGGCGGTGAACTCGATCGACTTCGAACCCGACGGCGCGGCGCCAGCGGGTACGGTGAGGAAAATGCGGAACGTGCCAACGCTGTCGGGATGTACGGTCAACTGCTTCCCCGCAGCGCCGCCCTGGATGTCGGCGCCGACGAAGCCGAGGGTGGCTCCCGGCAGGCCGTCAACGGTGAGCTGGAGATGCCGTTCGTCGCGGCTCTTGTTCAGAACTTTTACGGCATACGAGTTTCGAATATCGCCGTTGGACAGGCGGACGAAGTTCGGACTGCGGTCACGCTGTACGGTGAGTTCGGTGTCGGTGCGCAGCCAGAAGGCGCCTAGCATCACCGCGGCGACGACGAACAGCAGCGCTGCATACAGCAGAGTGCGTGGGCGTATCGGGCGCCAGCCCGCGGTGGTGCCCTTCTCCTTCGCCTGCTGGTTCGCCAGCGTGTCCCAGAGGATCAGGTTGGGCGGCCGGTTGACCTTGCCCATGGTCTGGTTGCAGGCATCGATGCAGAGGCCGCAGCCGATACATTCGATCTGCTGGCCATCACGAATGTCGATCCCCGTCGGACACACGGCGACGCAGAGGTTGCAGTCGATGCAATCGCCGCGGCCGTCCCAGCTCGCCCCGGCCTTGTGCTTGCCGCGCAGCTCGCCACGCCACTTCTGATAGGTGACGATGACACTCTGCTCGTCGAGCATCGCGGCCTGGAAGCGCGGCCACGGGCACATGTAGGTGCAGACCTGCTCGCGCGCCCAGCCGGCGAGTGTGTAGGTCGTGGCGGTCAGAAGGCCGATGAAGACGTAGACCTCGAGCGAGGCTTCTCCGCGGAAGATCTTCACCAGCGTGCTGGGGGCATCGACATAGTAGAAGACCCAGGCGCCGCCGGTTGCCGCAGCAATGGACAGCCAGGCCGCGTGCTTCAGGGTCTTGCGAATGGCCTTGTTTGCGGACATCGGCAGTCGGTCGAGCCGCATGCGCTCATTGCGGTCGCCCTCGATCAGGCGTTCGACCAGCATGAAAAGGTCGGTCCAGACCGTCTGCGGGCAGGCGAAGCCGCACCAGACCCGTCCGAACAGGGCCGTTGCAAAAAACAGGCCGAAGGCGCCCAGGATCAGGAAGCCGGTGACGAAGTAGATCTCTTGCGGCCAGATGACGACATCGAAGAACCAGCCGCGCCGGCCGTCGAGGTCGATCAGGATGGCCTGATTCGGCGCATCGGGGCCGCGATCCCAGCGCAACCATGGCACGGCGTAGTAGAGGCCGAGCAGGACGACGAGGGCCGTCCATTTGACGCGGCGCCACAGACCCGTGATCGCACGCGGATAGACTTTTAGGCGCGTGAGATAGAGCGGCAGCTCCGCCTTGCGGGTGCGCAGCGAGACCGCGTCTTCATCCTGGAGCCTGACATCCATTTCATCCTCGCCGGGCGCCTAGCGTCCGCCACCGAGCGAATGAACGTAGATCGCGAGCATCTTCATCGTCGCATCGTCGAGGCGCGTGTTCCATGCCGGCATGCTGCCGTTGCGGGCATAGAAGATGGTGCGATAGATCGAGTCGCGATCGCCGCCATAGAGCCAGATGCCGTCGGCGAGGTTGGGGGCGCCCAGCTCCTGGTTGCCGGTGCCGTCGGCCTTGTGGCAGGCGACGCACTGTTCCTGCCAGATCTTGGCGCCTTCCGGCGTGGCCTTTGCGCGTCCCGACAGGCTCAGGACATAGTCGGTCACGGCCGCAACCTGCGTGCCGGTCAGCAGCCCGTCGACGCCGAAACGGGGCATAAGGGATTGCCGCGACTTGTCGTCGGCATTGCGGATGCCGTGTTCGATAGTGGCGTAGATCTGATCGATGCTGCCGCCCCAGATCCAGTCGTCGTCGACCAGGTTGGGAAAGCCGGGGCTACCGGCGCCGCCCGCGCCATGGCACTGCAGGCAGTTGGTCTGGAAGGCGGAGCGGCCGCCGGCCAGGGCGAAATTGAACAGCTCGGGATCCTTGCGGATGTCGGCAAGGGACGTTGCGCGGATCTTGTCGACGAACTTTGCCCGCGCCTTGGTCTGGGCTTCCAGCTCGACCGACAATTCGGCACGACTAGAATAACCCAGCAAACCCTGCGTGTGGCCCGTAAGCCACGGCCAGGAGGGGTACAGGGCACAGTAGACGACGGCAAAGACGATCGTCGCGTAGAAGGTGTAGACCCACCAGGTCGGCAGCGGCGTGTTGAGCTCTTTCACGCCATCCCATTCATGGCCGGTCGTGTCCTGGCCCGACACGGTGTCTTTCTCGATCTTCGTCGGCATGACCGGTCCCTCAGTCTTCGTCGTTCAGCGGAATGCGCGCATCTTTCTCGAAGCGCTTGCGGTTCTTGGGTCGCCACGCCCAGAAGACGATGACGGCGAAAATCAGTACGGCCCACACAGTCCAGATCGAGGTCAGGATCTCGTTGACGGCTTCGAGGTTCATGGCGGCCGCCCTATTGCCGCAGCCGGTCGGGCGGCAGGTCACCGAAGCGGACCAGCGTGCCCAGCATCTGGAGGTACGCCACCAGGGCATCGAGTTCCGTGATCTCGGTGGTCTCGCCGTTGAACTTGCCGACGACGGCGCGCGGGTAGCGCTTCTCCAGGGCAGTTGGATCGGCATCCGGGTTGACCTGGGCCTGGAGGTCGGCTCGGGCGTTGGCAATCATCTCGTCCGTGTAAGGGGTACCGACCGCGCGCAACGCCTTGAGATGCTGGGCGATGTCGTCGAACTCGAGCTTGCGGGTGGCCAGGAACGGATAGGCCGGCATCACGCTTTCCGGTACGACGGCACGCGGTGAGACCATGTGGGCCACGTGCCAGTCGTTCGAGTAGCGGCCGCCTACGCGTGCCAGATCGGGACCCGTCCGCTTGGAGCCCCATTGAAAGGGCTTGTCGTACATGCTCTCGGCCGCGAGGCTGTAGTGGCCGTAGCGCTCGACCTCGTCCTTGAAGGGACGGATCTGCTGGCTGTGGCAGAGATAGCATCCCTCGCGGATGTAGATGTTGCGTCCCATCACCTCGAGTGGCGTGTAGGGGCGGACGCCGTCGACCCGCTCGATCGTGCTCTCGATCGTGAAGAGGGGAACGATCTGCACCAGACCGCCGATCGACACGGTGATCAGGGTGAGCACCACCATTAGGATGACGTTGGTCTCGATCTTCTCATGGCTGAATTTCATGGCGCGCCTCCTAGGCCGCGAGTGCCGGTTGGGAGCGCGCGGGCGCCGATTCAGGCTCGCCGCGGATCGTGCGCCACATGTTGTAGGCCATGATCAGGCCACCGCTCAGGAAGAACAGTCCACCCAGCAGCCGGATCGCGTAGAATGGCTTCATGGCGGCGACCGTCTCGACGAACGAGTACTGGAGGAAGCCGAGCTCGTCGTAGGCGCGCCACATCAGGCCCTGCATGATGCCGCTCACCCACATCGCGGTGATGTAGAGAACGATGCCGATGGTGGCGATCCAGTAGTGCCAGCCGATCAGGCGCGTCGACCACATCGCGGGACGGTTCCACATCTTCGGCACCAGGTAATACATCGTGCCGAACACGATGAAGGCGACCCAGCCGAGCGCGCCGGAATGGACATGACCGATCGTCCAGTCGGTGTAGTGGCTGAGCGAGTTGACGGCCTTGATCGACATGACCGGACCTTCGAAGGTCGACATGCCATAGAAGCCGACGGCAGTAACGGAGAAGCGCAGGCCGGGATCGGTGCGCAACTTGTCCCAGGCACCCGATAGCGTCATCAGGCCATTGATCATGCCGCCCCAGCTCGGCATCCACAGCATGACGGAGAACACCATGCCCAGCGTTTGCGCCCAGTCGGGGAGGGACGTGTAGTGCAGATGATGCGGCCCGGCCCAGATGTACATAAACACCAGGGACCAGAAGTGAACGATCGATAGCCGGTACGAGTAGACCGGACGGTTCGCCGCCTTTGGGATATAGTAGTACATCATGCCGAGGAAGGCCGCGGTCAGGAAGAAGCCCACCGCATTGTGGCCGTACCACCACTGGATCATCGCATCCTGGACGCCCGACCAGACGCCATAGCTCTTGGTGCCGGTGAATGAGACGGGCATCGCCAGGTTGTTGACGATGTGCAACATGGCAACGGTGATGATGAAGGCGAGGTAGAACCAGTTGGCGACATAGATGTGTGGCTCTTCACGCTTCAGCACAGTGCCGAGGTAGACGATCAGGTACGCCACCCACACGATCGTCAGCCAAAGGTCGACGAACCACTCGGGCTCGGCGTACTCCTTGCTCTGCGTAATGCCAAGCAAATAGCCGGCGGCTGCGGTGACGATGAAGAACTGGTAGCCAAGCAGGACGAACCAGCCGAGCGGTGCGCCACCGAACAGGCGGGTGCGGCAGGTTCGTTGCACGATGTGAAAGGCCGTGCCGATCAGTGCGGTGCCGCCGAAAGCAAAGATGGCGGCCGAGGTATGCAGGGGCCTCAGGCGTCCGAAGGTCAGGTATGGGCTATCGAAGCTGAGCTGCGGCCATACGAGCTGGGTTGCGATGACGACGCCGACCAGAAAAGCCACGACGCCCCAGAACATGGTCAGGATCAACGCCGCACGTATGACGTCCTCGACATAGCGTGGCGCCGGCCTCGGACCGGCTGATAGGGCGGCACTACTGGACATTCGATCTCCCCGCACTCTTGACGCGGCCGGACCTTAGACAGGAAACAGCAATCCCTCTTTGATGTGCATCAAGGCCCGGGTGCGGCTTCCGGCGTCAATCTGCCCGCACGACGGGGAGAGAGGCCATGAGCGAGACGATTTCGGTGTTTCCGGAACCTCGGCCGCAAATCAGGCGGGTTCCGGTGGACCGGCCGTGGGTGTGGCTGGCAGCCGGCTGGCGTGACATCGTTGCGGCCCCCGGCCCCAGCCTTGCCTATGGCCTGATTCCGGTCGTGGCCGGCTGGCTCGCCATTCTCCTGATGCTGTGGCTCGACCTGCCGTATCTCATGCTGCCGCTCAGTGCCGGCTTCTTCTTCGTCGGGCCCTTTATTGCCGTCGGCCTCTACGAAATCAGCCGCCGCCTGGAGCTGAACCATGTCGTCGATGGCGAGACGACCTTGCTGGCGTGGCGACGCAATCCCGAACAGATTGCCCTCATGGGGGTGCTCCTGCTTCTGTTTCATCTCGCCTGGATGCGGGCAGCGCAGCTGCTCTTCGCCATCTTTGAATGGCGAACCGTTCCCTCGTGGGACCGCTTCATGGACCTCGTCTGGACATCGTCGAAGAGCCTGCCTTTTCTGGCGCTGGGCGTGGGCGTCGGTGCCCTGTTGGCGGCAGCTGTCTTTGCCATCGGTGCTTTTTCCATTCCGTATCTTCTCGATCGGCGAACTTCGAACATGTTCGAGGCAATCGCCACGTCGGTTGCGGCGGTGCGCCTCAATCTGCGTCCGATGCTGCTATGGGCCTTATTGATCGTATTCCTGGTCGCGCTCGGCATGGTGCCGGGATTGCTTGGCCTGGTCGTCACTCTGCCCCTGGTCGCGCATGCCACCTGGCATGCCTATCGCGACATCGTGACGTTCGATCACGCGTAGTGCGCCGCGAAAAGCCCGCTCGCGCGTGCACATGTGCGATCGCCAAGCGCAGGGTAGAACGTTCATTTGATATGTATGAATGAGTGCATTATGGAACTTGTGATTGCCTGATCGGCAGCTTCCGGGGCAGGCCCCCCGCAATCGCACCCTGTGTGTCATTCATGCCTTCCTCGACTAAGTCCATCTCGCGCTTGGCTGAGCGCCTCCACCTCGGTCGACGCGGCTGGTCGGTAATCGGCGCCGGCCTTCTATGCGTTGTTCTTGTCATCGCCGGGTCGACGCTGATGCTGTGGCAGGCGCGACAGACGGCGATCACAGAGTGGAAAGTCAACCTGTCGAACGCATCGATCACCCTCGCGGA
>CAMAYC010000105.1 GCA_945862125.1 Reyranella massiliensis 521 | reverse complement strand
CCGGCCAACGAGGACATGCCGGTGATGCCGGTGGTGGCGCGCACCCGCGACGATCGCGATGACCGTGACGAACGCGGCCGCGACGAGCGTCCGCGCGGCCGCGGTCCGGGTGGTCCCGGCCGTCCGCGTTCCTTCGGCGACCGCCCGCGGTCGTTTGGCGATCGTCCCAACGGTCCGCCGCGTGGCCCGCGCCCGCACGGTGATCGTCCTCACGGTGATCGTCCTCATGGTGACCGCCCCCAGGGTGATCGCCCGCAAGGCGAGCGCCAGTGGTCGCGAGGTGATTTCCGCGATCGTCCGCAGGGTGATCGTCCTCAAGGTGACCGTCCTCAGGGTGATCGTCCGCAGGGCGACCGTCCGCGCTCGTTCGGCGATCGTCCGAATGGCCCGCCGCGCGGCGACCGTCCTCATGGCGATCGCCCGCACGGCGATCGTCCCCGCTTCGAGCGCCCGCATGGTGATCGGCCGCAAGGCGACCGCCCCCAGGGTGATCGTCCGCAGGGCGACCGTCCGCGCTCGTTCGGCGATCGTCCGAATGGCCCGCCGCGTGGCGACCGCCCGCAAGGCGATCGTCCCCAGGGTGACCGCCCCCGTTCGAACGGCGGCGCCCGCCGCTTCGGTGGCCGGGGTCGTGCAGCCTAGCTAGACAATTCCTTCCTCACGGAAGATTTCGAGACACTTGCGAAGAGCGCGCTCATATCGGGCGCGCTCTTTTGCTATGGACTCGTCGTTCCACGGAAAGAACCCGGCCTTGGTCTTGAAGCCGATGCGGCCCTCGTCGACGTTGCGCTGAAGCACGGGTGGCGGACCGTCGGCATTGTTGAGGTCGGGCCAGATGATCTTGGCGACCGCGCAGGTCGTGTCCCAGCCCGAATGCTCCTTCTGCATGATCGGGCCGGCGGCGGCGTAACGGAAGCCGAACGACAGCCGCACGGTGGCGTCGATGTCCTCGGGGCTCGCGACGCCCTGTTCGATCAGCCACAGCGCCTCGCGCATCAAGGCGCCCTGGATGCGGTTGCCGAGGAAGCCGATCACGTCCTTCTTCACCTGCACCGGCCGCTTGCCGAGCGCGCTCATGATCGTGCCGACTTTTTCCGCGGTCGGAATGTCGGTGTGGACGGAGCGCACCACCTCGACCAGGGGGATCAGGTGGGCGGGCATGAAGAAGTGCAGCCCCATCATGCGGCCCTGTGTCTTCAGCCCCTTGGCGATCTCGCTGATCGGGAAGCTCGAGGAATTCGAGGTGAGCGCGCAGTCGGGTCGCGCGAGCCTCTCCATGTCGGCGAAGATCTGCTGTTTTAGCGCCAGATCTTCGGTCACGGTTTCGACGACCAGGTCGATCTTGGGCCACGGCGCTTCGGGCAATGTCGCATAGGTGGCGAGGCCGGACGTGTCGGCGGGCTTGCCCATCGCCGCCAGCGCCTTGGCCGTGGCCGCCGGCAATACATCGCGCGTCGAGGCCGAGCGCGAGACCACGTCGACCTTCCAGCCGCCGCCCAGGAACATCGCAATGATGCCGACACCCATGGTGCCGCCGCCCAGTACGAGTGCGCGCTGTTCGCTTTGCGACATTCTTTGTCCTCCCATATCGACGGATGCCCCACGGGCGGGGCAATATCGCGCCCAAGCTAGACAGTTTTAACCCGGGAGAAAACGTATGAGCGCCACCAAGGACATCGGCATCAGCACCGACGGCGCCGTTGGCATCGTCGAGATCCAGCGTCCGCCGCACAATTTCTTCGACAATTCGCTGATCAACCAGATCGCCGATGCTTTCGAGGCGTTCGACCGGGACAATAACATCCGCGCCTATGTGCTCTGCGCGCAGGGCAAGTCGTTCTGCGCCGGCGCCGATTTCGCCAACCGCCCGCAGACCGGCGCGGCCGAGAGCGGCAAGCATCTCTACAAGGAGGCGACCCGCCTGTTCCGCGCCAAGAAGCCGAGCGTGGGCGCGATCCAGGGACCGGCGATCGGCGGGGGCCTCGGCCTCGCCCTGATGCCGGACTTCCGCGTCACCTGCGCCGAGGGCCGTTTCGCCGCCAACTTCACGCGGCTGGGCTTCCATCCCGGCTTCTCGCTCACCTATACCCTGCCGCGCCTGATCGGCCAGCAGAAGGCGAACCTGATGTTCTATACGGGCCGTCGCATCGGCGGCGAGGAAGCCGTCGCCTGGGGCATGGCCGACGTGCTGGTGCCGCAGGCCGACGTGCGCAAGGCCGCGATCGATCTCGCCAAGGAGATCGCCGAGAGCGCGCCGCTCGCGGTGATGTCGACTCGCGAGACCATGCGCCGCGGCTTCGCCGATGGCGCCGAGATCGCCACCGAGCGCGAGCTCACCGAGCAGGACTGGACGCGCAAGACCGAGGACTTCAAGGAGGGCGTGAAGTCCTATGCCGAGAAGCGTCCCGGCAACTGGAAGGGTCGCTGAGACCCCATGGGACAGGTCGCGGGCAAGGTCGCCATCGTCACCGGTGGCGCCTCCGGCATTGGCGATGCCTGTGCTGAAACGCTGGCGCGCGAGGGCGCGGCGGTCCTCCTCACCGACATCGACGATGCGCTCGGCAAGGATGTCGTCCAGCGCATCACGAAGGCGGGCGGCAAGGCGGCCTGGCTGAAGCACGACGTGCGCGATGAGGCCGGCTGGCCCGGTGTCATCGCCGAGGCCGAGAGGCTGTTTGGCCGGCTCGACATCATGGTGGCCAATGCCGGCATCGGCATCATGGCGCCGATCGCCGAAATGACCCTGGCCGACTGGCAGCGCCAGCAGGCGATCAACCTCGACGGCGTCTTCCTTTCGATCAAGCATGCCATCCCGGCGATGAAGCGTGCGGGCAGCGGCTCGATCGTGTTGATGTCGTCAGTTGCGGGCCTGCGGGGTGCGCCTGGCCTGGCCGCCTATTCGGCGACCAAGGGCGGCGTGCGGCTGCTCGCCAAATCGGTGGCGCTCGAGCACGCCCATGACAACATCCGCTGCAACTCCGTGCATCCCGGCATCATCGCCACGCCGATCTGGGGCAAGATCCCGACCGGTGCCGAGGGCAACCGCCGCAACGCCCCGATCGATCCGCTCGAACGCGCCGCGCAGTCCGTTCCGCTGCCGCGCGTCGGCGAGGCGCAGGATATCGCCAACGGCGTGCTGTTCCTCTGCACCGAGGCCGCCAACTACATGACCGGCCAGGAGCTGGTGATCGACGGCGGCATGACTGCCGGTGGACGGCCGACGAATCGCATGTGACGATTGCCTCCGGGCGTTCGGTGCTCGGGGGAACGGCGGCATGAAGGTCGGCGGTTGGGTTGGGCTTTGCGTCGCAGTGTTTCTGCCGAGCCTCGCTGCGGCTGATCCCATCGCCGGGTCGGCAACCCAGATCGGCGCCTGGCGGGTCACAGCCTACACTCGCAATCAGACTGGTCTGTTCAACCACTGCGTGCTCTATCGCGTGCAGAACGAGGGTTTCGGCCTCGCGATCGGCTACACCGTGCAAGGCATCTGGACGATGGCTGCCGAGGCGCCGACCTGGGGCCTTGTCGCCAAGGAGTCCTACACCGCGACGCTGCAGGTCGGCTCCGTGTCGTACACCGCAACCGGCCGCGCCGTCGATGGCCGCGGCATGTCCTTCAACGTAGCGCCCGAGATTTTCGACCAACTGAAATCGGGCCATCAGTTCACGGTGTCGGCCAACCAGAAGCGCTACACGATTAGTCTCGACGGCATCGAGGCCGCCCAGCAGCGCACGCGCGATTGCATCAAGCAGTACGCGACCGCCACGCGGCCGCCGTCGCCCTCTCCAGGTCAGGCGGCGCCGCCGCCGCCACCTTCACCGCCTGTTGCGGCGAACGCGCTGGTGCAGGCAATTCAGACATTGCTGATCCGCCTCGGCTACGATCCCGGCCCGACCAATGGCGTCATCGGGATCAAGACCAATATGGCGATCTCGGCCTTCCAGAAGAGCATCGGCGAGCGGGGCGACGGCCTGCCGTCGGAGGCATTGCGCGGCCAGCTCGAGAGGGCGGTAGCCGCGCGTGGGCCCGGTGGAAACCCGGGCAGCGCTCCGGCGGCTTCGGCGCCACCGCCAATGCAACAGCGCCCGCCCACGTCTCCGAGGGAAAAGGCGGTTGCGAGTTCGGGCACCGGCTTCTTCATCGGGCCCGACATCGTTGTTACCAACTTCCATGTGATCAACGGTTGCGTCGAGTTGCGCCTGCGCAAGACCGGCGGCGACTTGGGCCCGGCGCGTGTCGTTGCGACCAGCCGCTCCGACGATCTGGCCGCGTTGCGCGCCTCGAACCGTTCGAAGAGTTTCCTGAAGCTGCGAGTCGGCGTGCCGATCAAGCCCGCCGAACCGGTGCTGGTGTTCGGCTATCCGCTGGCCGAGGCGCTGTCGTCGGCCGGCAATACGACGCTCGGCAACGTCACCGCGCTGGCCGGACTGCGTGACGATTCGCGCTTCATGCAGATCTCGGCGGCGGTGCAGCCTGGCAACAGCGGCGGCCCGGCGGTCGACGAAGCCGGCCGCCTAATGGGCGTCGTGGTTTCGAAGCTGAATGCTCTCGCCATCGCGCGCCTCACCGGCGACATTCCCCAGAACGTGAACTTCGCCATCAAGGTGGCGACCCTCGTGAACTTCCTCGAGGCGCACAACATCGCCTACCAGCCGGCCGAAGCAGCCGCGCGCGAGTTGCCGGCGACCGAGCGCGCCCAGCGCGCGGAAGCCAGCAGCATTCAGGTGGAATGCTGGAGATAGCGGATCCGCTAAGACAGCTGCTCGTCCATCAAGTTCAGCGCTTCGGCGGCGAAGGCGCGCATGTTGGCGACGCGGTCCGCCGAGCCGGTGCGCAAGGTGCGCGCGATGCTGCCCTTGGGGCCGACTACGGCCACGCAGGTATGGCCGGCGGGATCGCCGTAGGAATTACCCGTGGGGCCTGAAGCGCCGGTCTCCGCCAGCCCCCATGTCGTCTTCAGCCGCTCGCGCACATGTTCGGCCGCCAGCAGCGCCCAGGGCTCCGACGAGGAGCGCACGCCGGCGCGTTTCTCACGCGGTACCGCGAGGAAGGCGTCACCCGCCGGGCGCGTATAGACCACGGCGCCGCCCATGAAATAGGCCGAGGCGCCAGGCACCGCGAGCAGCACGGCGGAGATGAGTCCGCCGGCCGAGGATTCCGACACGCCGATCGTTTCCTTGCGGGCTTTCAGTTTCTCGCCGACTTTCTTGGCGAGCGGCAACAACGAATCCATGGAGTCAGTCCTTCTTCTTGAAGATGTCGAGGATCAGCGGCACCTGCTGGCCCATCCAGATCGCGCGGTCGCGATGGTCTTCGAGATCGTGCCCGGTGTTGGGATGAATGAACACCGTGAGATCGCCGCGGTTGAGCGTGAGCCACGACAGCAGCGGCGCCAGCAGGTCGTTCCTGAACGCAACTTGATAGCTGAAGCGTGGATGCGGGCCGACCGGCTTTTCGTGGAAGCGGCCCATCTCGATGGGGAAGGATTTCTCGATGCGCTCGCGCAGCGCCCAGGCGGCGTCGCGCGAGGCCGGATCGAAGTAGACGTGGGCGTGCCAGTCCGTGATTTGCGGTGTGTCCATGGCCGCAGCCTAGCATATTCGCCAGCCCGCCAGACGAAACCTAGAACCGTTCCCCGAACGGGCAAGCCTTGCTAGGCTCGCGCCATCATGAACTTCGATTTTTCCGACGATCAGAAACTGCTCAAGGAGCAGGTTCGCAAATTCCTCGCCGACAAGTGCCCGACCAAGGTCGTCCGGCGCGTGCTCGACGGCAACGAAACCCATGCCGACGACGTCTGGAAGGGCCTCGTCGATCTCGGCGTGCCCGGCATCGGCATCCCCGAGGCCTACGGCGGATCGGGTCTGTCGCCGCTCGAGGTCTGCGTCGTGGCCGAGGAGATCGGCCGTGCGGCAGCACCTGTGCCGTTCGACACTTCCGTCGTGCTGGCGACCGAGGCGCTGAAGCTCGCGGGCTCAGAGGCGCAGAAGAAGAAGTGGCTGACCGAGCTGGCGTCCGGCCAGGCGATCGGCACCTTGGCCATCGCCGAGGGCCCGCAGCCACCCAAGCCGCGCAGTATCCGCACGACCTTCGGCAACGGCCGCCTCAACGGCAAGAAGGTGCCGGTGACCGATGGCGAAGCCGCGACTTTCGCGATCGTCCTCGCCAATACGGGCGGAACAGGCGATCGCGCGGTGTCGCTGGTCGTCGTCGACCTCAGGCAGGCTGCCGTCGCCCGCAAGCGCATCGACACCATCGATCCCGCCCGCAAGCACGCCGAGCTCACCTTCACCGACGCCACGGCCGAGCTGCTGGGCGCCGAGGGCGAGGGCTGGCAGACGCTCGAGAAGCTCTACGACGCGGCGGCGGTCTATTTCGCCTTCGCCCAGGTCGGCGGCGCCGAAGCCGCGATGTGGATGGCGCGCGACTACGCACTGCAGCGCCAGGCCTTCGGCCGCGCCATCGGTTCCTACCAGGCGATCAAGCACAAGCTCGCCGACTGCTACGTCAAGCTCGAGCTGGCGCGGTCCAACGCCTACTACGGCGCCATGATGCTGACCGAGGGCGGCGCCGATCTCGGGCTCGCCGCCGCGGCGGCGCGTATTGCCGCCACCGATGCCTACGATTTCGCCGCCAAGGAGAACATCCAGACGCACGGCGGCATCGGCTTCACCTGGGAGGCCGACACGCAGTTCCATTATCGCCGCTCGCGCCTGATGGCGCTCTCGATTGGCGGGCCGATGGCGTGGAAGGACAAGCTGGTGAGCCGTCTCGAACAGAAGAACGCGGCCTAGGGGAGGGCAGGAACATGGATTTCAACGACACCCCGGAGGAAGCCGCCTTTCGCAAGGAAGTCCGGACCTGGCTCGATGCCAACGCCACGCGCAAGAGCGACGATTCGAAGAGCTTTCGCGCGCGCAACGACGATCCCGGCCTGCTCGCCAAAGCCAAGGAGTGGCAGGACAAGAAGGCCAAGGCCGGCTACGCCCGCATGACCTGGCCCAAGGAGTTCGGTGGCCGCGGCGCTTCGCCGATCCTGCAAGTGATTTACCAGCAGGAGGAGGCCGACTATCTCGTCCCCCTCGGCTTCTTCGATATCGGCCTTGGCATGTGCATCCCCACCATGATGGCCTATGCCAAGCCCGAGCAGCTTGCCCGCTACGTGAAGCCCGCGCTGCACGGCCAGGAAGTCTGGTGCCAGCTCTTTTCCGAGCCCGCCGCCGGGTCCGACGTGGCCGGTATCCGCACCAGGGCGGAGCGTGACGGCGACGACTGGATCATCAACGGCCAGAAGGTCTGGACCTCGGGCGCGCACTATTGCGACTTCGGCATCGTCATCACCCGCACCGACCCGAACGTGCCCAAGCACGCCGGTCTCACCATGTTCTTCCTCGACATGAAGACTCCCGGCGTGGACGTGCGGCCGATCAAGCAGATGTCGGGCGGCGCCAACTTCAACGAGGTATTCTTCACCGACGTGCGCATTCCCGACAGCCAGCGCCTGGGCAAGGTCGGCGAGGGCTGGAAGGCCGCCCTCACCACGCTGATGAACGAGCGCCTCGCGGTCGGCCTGCCGTCCGGCGGCCTCGACATGGACGAGTTGATGGAGCTGGCGCGCGACACCGACCTCGAGGATGGTCCCGCCATCCGCAATCAGCAGGTCCGCGGCAAGATTGCCGAATGGTACGTCCAGCAGCAGGGGCTGAAGCTCACCCGCTACCGCACGCTGACGGCGCTCTCCAAGGGCCAGACGCCGGGACCGGAATCCTCGATCATCAAGATCGTGGCGGCTCCCAAGATGCAGGACCTGGGCGCCTTCGCCATGGAATTGATGGGACATGCCGGCGTCATGAAGGAAGACGTGCCCTTCGCCGCGGGCTTCCAGGCGCAATGGATCGCCGGCGCCGGCTTCCGCATCGCCGGCGGCACCGACGAGATCCTGCGCAACATCGTGGCCGAGCGTGTGCTCGGACTTCCGGCCGACATCCGCGTCGACAAGGATGTGCCGTTCAACAAGCTGACGCGCTCGTAGCGCGTCAGCTTCGGCGGGCTCCGGCGTCTGACGACAGACGACGCCGCCGGCCGGCGCTTAGGCAGCGCTAGCGCTGCTTGAGCGCCCACTCCGTGTACTTCTTCGCCTGGGCCTGGGTGTCGGCGTAGTACTTGGCGTACTCGGCGCCGACCATCGGCTTCAGCGCGAGGCCGACCGCATCCATCTTCTGCTTCATTTCGGCGCTGTTGATCGCCTTCAGGAAAGCGGTCTCGATCACCTTGACGATGTCGGCCGGCGTGCCCTTGGGGGCGCCGACGCCGCGCGTCGAGGAGGAGATCACCGTCGTCATGCCGAGTTCCTTCGTGCACGGCACGTTCGGCAGGAACTTGGAGCGCTCGACGTCGGTCACGGCAAGGCCGCGGACCTCGCCCGAGAGCACGCGCTTGAAGACACCGCCGACATTGTCGAACGCGCAGTCGACATGGCCGCCCAGCACGCCGGTGATCTGCTGCGCCCCGCCGTCGAAGTGGACGATGCGGAACTCGCACTTGGCGGCTTCCTGCACCATCAGGATGGCGAGATGGTCGTCGCTCAGGATGCCGGTGGTGCAGGCGCTGATCTTGCCCGGCGACTTCCTGGCTGCGTCTACGAGATCTGCCAAGGTCTTGTAGGGACTGTCGCCCTTGACCCAGATCAGGCCGGGATCGAGCACCTGGTTCACGATCGGGATGAAGCTGTCGACGTTGAACGCTGCCTTTCGCTCGGGATCGAGGATGATGGTGTTCACGGCGGGCAGATTGAGAAAGCCCAGGGTGTAGCCGTCGGGCTTGGCACGGGCGACTTCGGTGAAGCCGATCTGGCCGCCGGCGCCGGCCTTGTTGACCACGGTGATCGTCTGGCCGAGATCCTTTTCGGCGGCGGCGGCCAGGATGCGGGCGCCGACATCGGTGCTGCCGCCGGGCGGAAAGGCGACGACCAATTGGACGGCGCGGCGCGGGTAGTTCTGCGCCAGGGCGGGGGTTGCGACAGTGGCGGCCGCCGAGGCGGCAAGCAGGGTACGACGACGGATGAGCATTCTTTCCTCCCTTTGACTTATTCGACGTCGCTTTCCCGGAGCGGGGCCAGCGAGCGGGGCTTGAACATCAGAAAGCCGATGACGATCAGTGGTACGGCCAGCAGGGCAAGCGCCACCGGACGGTCGAGAAAGATCGCGAAACTGCCGCCCGAGATCTCGAGCGTCGTTCGGAGCGATCTCTCCATCATCGGACCCAGGATCAGTGCAAGGATGGCGGGCGCGATCGGGAAGTCGAGCTTGCGCAGCAGGTAGCCCAGGATGCCGAAGCCCAGCATGACCCAGACATCGAACAGGCTCTGCTTCAGGCCATAGGCACCGATCACGCAGAAGATCAGGACGCCCGTGCACATGTAGCTGAAGGGAATCTTGAGCAGCTTGGCCCACAAGCCAACCAGCGGCAGGTTGAGGATCAACAGCAGCAAATTGCCCACGAAGAAGCTCGCGATCACCGTCCAGACCAGCAGCGGCTGCTCCTTGAACAGGAACGGGCCCGGCGTGATGCCATTGACGATAAAGGCGCCCATCAGCACTGCGATGGTGGGCGAGCTCGGGATGCCGAGCGCCAGCAGTGGCACCATCGAGGCGTTGGCATAGGCGTTGTTCGCGGTCTCGGCCGACGCGACGCCCTCGATCGCCCCTTTGCCGAAGCGCTCCGGCGTCTTCGACACGCGCTTCTCGATCACATAGGCCATGAAAGTCGGAACGATCGCGCCGACGCCCGGGATCAGGCCCAGCACGAAGCCGACGACAGTACCGCGGCCGATCGCTCCAGCGGACTGACGGCATTCCGCGCCGGTCGGCATCCACGACTTCAGCTCGGCTTCGACCATGTGGGTCTGGCGTTTCTCTGCCGCCAGCAGAAGCTCGGCCACGCCGAACAGACCCATCACCACCGGTATGAAGCCGATGCCGTCATAGAGTTCCTCGACACCGAAGGTGAAGCGCGGCGCGCCTCGCACTGGATCGACACCGATCATGGCGAACAGCAGGCCGATTACCGTCATCAGGAGCGCCGCCATCATGTTGTTGCCGGCCAGGCCCACGACCAGGCAGAGGCCCGCGACCATGAGGGCGAAGAACTCGGCCGGCCCGAACTTCAACGCCAGCGACGCGAGCGGCATGGCAACGACGACGAGCGCCACCGTCGCGATCGTTCCACCAACGAACGAGCCGATGGCGGCGATGCCCAGTGCCGATCCGGCCCGACCCTGACGCGCCATTTGATGGCCGTCGATGCAGGTCACGACCGATGCCGCCTCGCCCGGCACGTTGATCAGCACCGAGGTGATCGTGCCGCCGTACATGGCGCCATAATAAATGGCGCAGAGCATGATGATGGCGCCGGTGGCGTCGAGGCTGAAGGTGAGCGGGATCAGGATGGCCGTGCCGGCCGCCGGTCCCAGTCCGGGAAGCAAGCCGATCAGCGTACCCAAAAAGCAACCGGCGAAGGCATAGAGCAGGTAGTTGACGGAAAGCGCCGCCGAGAAGCCCTGGAGCAGATAGCCGAGAGATTCCATCGCCTAGATCCCCAGAGATCCGGTCGGCAGAAGCACATCCAGCCATGTCGTGAAGACATAGTAGACGCCAAAGCTGCCGATGAAAGCGAACACGGCAACCACCCACCAGCGCCGTTCGCCCAGCGCAATCACCAGGGCAGCGTTGAACATCAGCATCGCCAAACGGAAGCCGACGAGTTCCATCGCCATGGCAACCGCCGCCAGCAGTCCCACAACGGCCAGCCAGCGCAGTCCGCCAGGTCCATGCGGTAAAATTCGGACGTCGCCGCCGGCCGGGTCCTTCGGCTCGCGAATCATCGTGATGAGAAGTGCGACGGCAAGCACCGCTCCGATCAGCGCCAGCCAGAACGGAAAGAAGCCCGGGCCAGGGCCCAGGCGGTCCGTCAACGACAGCAGCAAAGACTGCCAGAGTGCGAAGAGGCAGAACGCCAGCATCGCACCCGTCGCGATCAGCCGACCCTGGCGCATGCCTGGCGGCCCTCCCTATCTTCTTTTCTTGTTCTGGCAGCAGCATAGCTGCAAACAGAGCAGGCGCAAATCGAGAGAAACCGGGAGAAACACATGAACAGGCTGGACGGCAAGGTTGCCTTTCTGTCAGGCGCGGCGCGCGGCATCGGAGCGGAGACGGCGAAACTGATGGTGAGCGCCGGCGCCAAAGTGGCGATCGGCGATGTACTCGACGAACGCGGACGGCAGACGGCGAAGGAGATCGGCGAGAGCGCAATCTATGTGCATCTCGATGTCACCAGCGAGGCGAGCTGGGCCGAGGCGATGGACGCTACGGCCAAGAGATTCGGCAGGATCGACGTCTTGGTGAACAACGCCGGCATCTTCAATGGCAAGGGCGTCGAGGAGGCCTCGCTCGACGACTGGCACAAGCTGGTCGCCGTGAACCTGACCGGCGTCGTGCTGGGCACTCGCGCGGCGCTGCCGTACCTCAAGAAGACCAAGGGCAACATCGTCAATCTTGCCTCGATCGCGGGCCTGGTGGGCTCGCAGCTCGACCCGCTCTATTCCTTGACCAAGGGCGGCGTGACGCTTTTCACCAAGTCGACGGCGCTGGAGTTCGGCCGCAAAGGCTACGGCATCCGGGTCAACTCCATCCATCCCGGCCTGATCGAGACCGACATGGGCGAGAAGACTTTCGTGATGCGCGCTCAGCAGCAGGGCACCAACGATACGGAGAAGGCGCGCCAGGCCACGCTGGGCCTCCATCCCATAGGTCGGCTGGGTGTCGCTGCCGACATCGCCAAGGGCATCGTTTTCCTGGCATCCGACGATGCGAGCTTCATGACGGGTGCAGGCCTCGTCGTCGATGGTGGCTGGACCGCGCACTAGGGTCAGGGCTTGTCGACCGACGAGGAGGCGCACGATGACCATCACCATTACCGCCTTTGAACGATCACCCGATGGCGGCAAGGGACTGGCGCGTGATACGCGCGTTCGGTGGGCGCTGGAGGAAGTGGGCCAACCTTACAAGGTTCGCCTTGTGTCGTTCGACGCGATGAAGGAACCGGCACATCTGGCGCTGCATCCCTTCGGACAGATTCCGACCTACGAGGAAGGCGATCTCGGCTTGTTCGAGACGGGGGCTATCGTGTTCCATGTCGCCCAGCGACATGCGGGCTTGCTGCCAGACGATGCCAATGGCCGGGCGCGCGCGATCACATGGATGTTTGCCGCGCTCAGCACGGTGGAGCCGCCAATCCTTGAACTCCAAACCGCAGCACTTGTTGAGAGCGACAAGTCCTGGTCCGCGCAACGCATGCCTCTGGTCAGGGATCGCATCCGTGGCCGGCTGGGCCAACTTTCCCGTCGCCTCGGCGATAACGACTGGCTCGACGGTGCGTTCAGTGCGGGCGACCTGATGATGGTGTCGGTGCTGCTCAGGTTGAGAGCGTCGGGTTTGCTGGACGAGTATCCGAACCTCTCCGCCTATGTGGCCCGCGGCGAAGCGCGGCCCGCGTACAAGCGTGCGTTCGCCGCTCAGTTGGCGGTCAACAGGCCGCCGGCAGGCTGATTGAAGTTCGCCGGGTCAGAAGATGCCGGCGGCGAGGCCCGCTGCCATGGCGGCCCCCAATTCCTCGCATTGTTCGACGAAGGTGGGCTGCCAGGCACCCTTGCAGATCAGCGGTTCCTGTACGGCGCGCCATCGCAGGCCGGTGGTGATGGTCTCGATGCCGCGGCGCGTGCCCGTGCCGTCGCTGCCGGCGCGGATATAGACCGCGTAGGGCAGGCCCTGGGTTTTCTCCAGGCAGGGGTTGTAGCTGCGATCGAAGAAGTCCTTCAGCGCGCCGCTCATGTAGCCCAGGTTCTCGGTCGTCCCCAGGATGATCGCCTGGGCGGCCAGCACGTCATCGGGCCCGGCTTGCAGCGGCGCTACGACCCGGATGTCGAGACCCGTTTCGCTCCGCGCGCCGCGTTCGACGGCGGTCCGCAGGGAGAGGGTGTTCTCCGACGGGGCGTGGGCCACAATCAGCAGGCGTTTCGACATAGGTCGATTTTACCTCGATAGTCGGTGCCATGCTCAAGAAACTCCTGATCGCCAATCGCGGCGAAATCGCCATCCGCATCGCCCAGGCCGCCGCCGAACTCGGCATCGCCACAGTCGGTATCCATTCCGAGGACGACGCGGCCTCCCTGCATGTCCGGCGAGTAGATGAGGTCCGGGCGCTCAGCGGGCGCGGCGCGGCGGCCTATCTCGATATCGCGGGCGTGATTGCGGCCGCCCGCGCAGCGGGATGCGACAGTCTTCATCCCGGCTACGGCTTCCTGTCCGAGAATGCTGCCCTGGCGCGCGCCTGTGCCGACACCGGCCTGGTCTTCGTCGGCCCGACACCGGAACAGCTCGAGCTGTTCGGCGACAAGGCTCGTGCCCGGGCGCATGCCGGCAAGAACAGGGCGCCGGTGCTGTCGGGTACAGACGGCGCGACCGACCTGGCGGGGGTGAAGGCGTTCTTCGCCAAGCATGGCAAGTCGGGGCCCGGCCAGTCGGGTATCGTCATCAAGGCGATCGCGGGCGGCGGCGGGCGAGGCATGCGCATCGTGACCGCCGAGGGCGACATTGCGGACGCCTTCACGCGCGCCGCGGCCGAGGCCAAGGCCGCGTTCGGAAACGGCGATCTCTATGCCGAACGCCTGATCGCCAGGGCCCGCCACATCGAGATCCAGATCGTGGGCGACGGCGCGGGCGGGATCGTGGCCCTCGGCGAGCGCGAATGCACGATCCAGCGCCGCAGCCAGAAGATCGTCGAGCTGGCGCCAAGTCCCAACCTGGCTGACGACATGCGGCGAAAGATCGTCGAGTCTGCGGTCACCATGGCCATGGCCGTGAACTACAGGAGCCTCGGCACCTTCGAATTCCTGGTCGACGATGCGGCAAAGGATTCCTTCTGCTTCATCGAGGCCAATCCGCGCCTGCAGGTCGAGCACACGGTGACCGAGGAAGTGTGGGGCGTCGATCTGGTCAAGGCGCAGTTGCGGCTGGCGGGCGGTGCCTCGCTCGACGAGGCCGGCGTGACGGGCCTCGCACCGCGCGGCCATGCCATCCAGCTGCGCGTCAACATGGAGACCATGACCGCGGATGGTTCGGCCAAGCCGGGCGGCGGCACGCTCGCCGTGTTCGAGCCGCCGTCGGGGCCTGGGGTGCGCGTCGACACCTACGGTTATGCGGGCTACCGCACCAATCCCAATTTCGACTCGCTGCTGGCCAAGGTGATCGTGCATGCGCCATCGCCGGATTTCGGCGACGCATTGGCGCGCGCCGAGCGGGCGCTGGCGGCATTCCGGCTGGAGGGCGCCCCCTCGAATATCGCCTTCCTGCGGGCGCTGCTCGCCCATCCCGATTTCCGCGCCGACCGCGTGCATACGCGCTTCGTCGATGAACATGCCAGGGCACTGGTCGAGGCGGCGGCCCAGCCGCAATCGGGGCTCTATTTCCCTGCGGTGGCCGCAGCCGCGCCCGGCGGACGGCAGGCCGGGGCGCGCGTCGATGCCATGGATCCGCTGGCGGTGCTGAGCTTTGGCAAGGCCACGCAGCAGACCGTACCGGAGGCCGTGAGCGAAGCGCCCGAAGGCACGGTGCCGGTTCAGGCGCCAATGCAGGGCACGATCGTCAGCATTGCCGTGGCCGAGGGCGATGCCGTGGCGGCGGGCCAGGCCCTGCTGGTCATGGACGCGATGAAGATGCAGCACGAGATCAAGAGCCCGGCGCGCGGCTATGTGCGGCGGATCGCGGTCGAGGCGGGCGAGACGATCTACGAGGGCCATGCGCTGCTGTTCGTCGAGGAGGCCGATGTCGAAGTGAAGGGGACGGCGGCCGAGGAGAAGATCGACCTCGATCATGTCCGTCCCGACCTTGCGGAGTATTTCGAGCGCCGCGAGATGACGCTCGACGAGAGGCGGCCCGACGCGGTGGCGCGCCGGCGCAAGACCAACCAGCGCACGGCGCGGCAGAATCTGGACGATCTGGTCGATCCCGGCAGCTTTGTCGAATACGGCGCCTTCGCCATCGCCAGCCAGCGCACACGGCGCACGATCGAGGATCTGATCGAGAAGACACCGGCCGACGGGTTGATCGCCGGCATCGGCCGGGTCAACGGCTCGCTGTTCGGACCCGAACAGAGCCGCGTGGCGGTGGCGCACTACGACTACACCGTGCTGGCCGGCACCCAGGGCAAGAACAACCATCACAAGAAGGACCGGCTGTTCGAGATCGTGGAGAAGCAGCGCATCCCCTTGGTCTTCTTCACCGAAGGTGGCGGCGGCCGGCCGGGCGACATCGACGTGCAGTCGGTCGCCGGCCTCAACACCATGGCCTTCCACATCTTCGGCCGGTTGAGCGGTGCGGTGCCCCTGGTCGGCATCAATTCCGGCCGTTGCTTTGCTGGCAATGCTGCGATCCTCGGCTGTTGCGACGTGGTGATCGCCACGAAGAACTCGTCGATCGGCATGGGCGGTCCGGCCATGATCGAGGGCGGTAATCTCGGCGTCTTCTCGCCCGAGGAAGTGGGCCCGATGAGCGTGCAGGTGCCCAACGGCGTCGTCGACATCGCGGTCGAGGACGAAGCCGAGGCGGTTGCGGTCGCCAAGCAGTACCTGTCCTACTTCCAGGGCGCACTGCCGGAGTGGCGGGCGGCCGACCAGCGGCTGCTGCGCCGCGCGATCCCGGAGAATCGCCTGCGCGTCTACGACGTGCGCGATGTGATTGCGACGCTCTGCGACGAAGGCTCGGTGCTGGAACTGCGCCGCACCTTCGGGCCAGGCATGGTGACGGCGTTCGGCCGCATCGAGGGCAAGTCGCTCGGCATCGTCGCCAACAACCCGACCCATCTTGCCGGCGCCATCGATTCGGACGGCTCGGACAAGGCCGCGCGCTTCCTGCAGCTCTGCGACGCCTTCGACATCCCGATCCTGTTCCTGTGCGACACGCCCGGCATGATGGTGGGGCCGGAGGTCGAAAAGACCGCCCTGGTCCGCCATTGCTCCAGGCTGTTCGT
>CAMAYC010000104.1 GCA_945862125.1 Reyranella massiliensis 521 | reverse complement strand
ACGGTAAAGGCGTCCGATCCAGGATTCCAGGGAACGGTGACCGACCGGCCGTCACTCAGCGTGATCGTCGCCTTTCCGCTGGTCACCGTGCCTTGAGAGTTCAGCAGCACGTTCTTCTGCGAGTCCGGCGTGACGCCCAGCGTCTGGTTGTTGAAGGCGGTATAGGGGATATTGCCGAAGAACCGGCCGCGGGTGACGATCACCTGGGTCGCCGGCGTCGAGGAGGTTGTGGTTTGCTTCTTGCTCGATTCGGCCTGTGCCGTCTGCTCCACCGTCTGATTGTTGGACAAGGCAGTGGCGACGAGTTCCGAATTGTTGATCCTCTGCGCGGCTGGTGTCGGGCCTATATTGGCGCCCGGCTGAACGGCGCCCGGGGCCTGGCCCGAGTTGCGGCTGGAGAAGCCTGAGCTCTGTGCCTTCTGATCGGCATTGCCACCGCTCGTGCCGCCGCCGCTACCACCGCCGCCACCACCACCGCCACCACTGGCTTGCCCGCTGCTCTGGCTGGTACCTTCGAGCTGACCGAGCTGGGCGGTGAGGCCGCCCTGACCGACCATCGTCGGCGCGCCGGGCGCCGCGCCGCCGCTGGCGGTCACCTGCGACCCCGGCCGCGTCACCGTTTGGGTCTGGCCGGCGGCAGTGAAAGTCATGCCGTTGCCGAAGACGAAGGTCGAGGTCGTACTGGTCGGCTGGACGGTGAAGATGGTGATGCCGCCACGGATACCGATCGTGCCTGACGGCGTCGTGATGGTGACAGGCTTGGTCTTGCTGATCTTGCCGCCGACCAGGCGAAACACGCCCTTGCTGGCGTTGATCGCGAGGTCGCCGGTCTTGGTGGCGGGATCGTAGACGAACTTGTCGATGGTGAGCTGCGCGCTGGGCCCGACGGTGAGCGACGTGCCGTCGAGAAACACGAGATGGGCGCGGTCGCGGGCGTTGGTGGTGATGACCTCGTTGGCCTGCACGTCGATGCCAATGCGCAGAACGCGCTCGGCCTCGGAGGGCGGCTTGCCGAGGGGATCACCGTCAGTTGCCGAGGTGACCCCGACCCGGGCGGCAGCGTCGGGGATGCCGAACGGAGCACCAGACAGCGCGATTGCCGTCGTGCCCAGCAGCATGGCGCGGACAATCGGAAAGCCCAGGACGTTAGCCTTGACCATCTCGTCTCCCTGGCCGGCGTCAGAAGCGCCAGCCGATGCCAAACATCACATTATTATTGACGAACTCGTAGTTCGGCAAGTTGGAGCCGCGTGAGAATCGGCCGCCCGAAATGCTGAAAGTCGTCCGTTCGTCGAACGGGATCGACAATACCAGATTGAGGATGGTGTCGAGCTGTTGGCGAACGACACCTGGATCGATGATCGGGTCGGGAGCGTCGTATTTCCACCATTGCTGGTTGACCGTCAGATTGATGCTCCAGGGGAGCTCGCTCTTGAACAGTGGGTCGGCGAACCGGAAAGCCATGCCGCCGCCGGCACCGGCAACCACGTAGTTCTGCGAGATCGTCTGTTGCGTCTGGTAGCGCTGGGCGTTGCCGAGTGCGTAGATCGTGATGACATCAGTCAGCTGATACTGAAAGGTCGTGGTGGCCGAGTACTGGGTACCGGTGAACTGGCTGTTGGTGGGTAGGTAATTGGTGTTGGGATAGTTCTGCTGTCGCCAGCTGAAGATCGAGATGTTGCGCAGTCCATTCGCCAGTACCACGCCGCTCTCCAGGCCGGCGCCATAGCTGCCGTAGTAGGGCTGGTCGTTGACCCAGATGTAGCCGGCACTCAGGAACGGCTTCAGGATCACTTCCTCGAAAATGCCCTGGAATGCCTGGAAGCGCGGCCCGGTGGTAAAATCGATCAGCGAGACGTTGGCTGCCTGGAGGCTGAATTGGCGATTGGCGTAGACCGTGAGCTGGCTCTCGAGCGCGGACTTGTCCTGGAGGCCGAGATCGTAGGTATGGCGAAACTGCGCCGAACTCACGAAACCCCAGTCCGATGTTCCGAGGGCCTGCTGGTTCAGGTTGGCGGTCTGGCCGAATAGCCGGACCGCCGATGTCGCGGGACCGAGATTGGCGTTCGACTGGTAGCGCGTACCGAGGAACAGCTCCCCCGAGAAACGCGAGGGGCTTTGGCGTTTCTCGACCTCGGCCATGAATTGCTCGGCCCGGCTGCGCACGTCGGCCGGCAGGGATTGCGACTTCAGGGCGGTTTCCAGGTAGGTGCGGGCGATCTCGTAGGATCCAAGCCGATAGTAGAGGACGCCGAGCTCGAGCCGCACCCGGGGCAGGTCCGGATTGATGAGCAGCATTCGCTCCAGGGCCGAGATCGCGCCTTCGGGGTCGCCGGTCTGGCTTGCGATCGTGGCGAACTTGAAGAGGACGTCGAGATCGGCCGGCTTCTTCAGCATTTCCTGGAAGGCGTCGTCGTACTGCTTCTCGGCGCTGGCGGACACGGCCGCCGTCTGGGCCTGCGCGTCACCCGGCAGGGACGCCGCTGCGACCGCGACAAATGCGCAAGCTGCCACGACGCCTGCAATACGCTTGAACTGCCCGAGTATCTTCGTCTCCCCACGGCCCGCATGAACGCGAGGTCACTTGAGCAGAGTGATGGAGCAGGGGGGCTAAATCAACCAGCTCCGGACGATCAGAGCCCATCCCAGCAGGGGCCCGGCGCGGGCAGCCCGCATGCGCAGCACCATGCGGCGATACTGCCGATCGCCCAAGGCAAGGACGAATCGCTCGCGGTCGCGGATCATCGCCGTCAGCATGCGGTCGAGCATGCGGCCGTGGGTGTCGCCCCAGTTGCGGCTGGAGAGGTGCAGGCGGCCACCCAGCACGGGGTTGTCGGCGGCGCCGTTGCGGCCGTGCAGTCGGTACGAATAAAGCGCCTCGTCGATCAGCAGGGAGCCCGCCACCATCTGGGCCATGACGACGATGTAGAAATCCATGTGCAGGCGGAAGGCCTCATCATCGTCCGGGAAGACAAGGTCGATCAGCGAGCGTCGGAACATCATCGAGGAGGTACTGACCCAGACCCAGTGGACGACACGCTTCGTGTAGAGGCGATAGGGCGTCTGCGTCTCCCAGTGCGCCGTGCCGTTGGCGGCATCGAGCTTGGGCACGCGGGCCGGGTCGACCGGAGCAAAGGCCTGGTCGCGATCGACGCGGGCGCGTTCCTTGCCGAACCAGTAGACGCAGCCGGCGATCAGGGCACCCTGGCCGTCGATCAGCCGGGCGTTGCAGGCGGTGAAACCAACCGCGTAGGTCTCGTTGAGATGGGCGGCGAGATGGCGTTCCAGGAAATCGTCATTCCACAGATCGTCGGAATCGAGGAAGCAGACGAACGTCGCGCGGGTGGCCGCGAGGCCGCGCCGTGTGGCGCCGGTCTGACCCACATTCTTGTCCAGCCGGATCAGTGAAAAGCGCGGATCGCCGAGCTCATCGAGCAACTGGCGGACGACCGCGGCGGAATCGTCGGTCGAGGCATCGTCTACGATCACGCACTCGAAGTCGCGCAATGTCTGAAGCGCCACCGAGCGGATCGCATCGCCGATGTAGTCGCGGCAATTATAGCACGTGACGACAACGGAGATTTTCGGGAGCTTGGTGTCGGCCATCCGCTAGCGCTTCGCGCCCGCCGAGCCCAGGAAATCGAAGTCCACGCCTTCGTCGGCTTCGAGCACCGTGTCGAAGTAGAGGCTGGCATAGCCGCGATGGCTGCCGGCCGGAGGTGTCGGTGCCTTCCAGGCCTTGCGGCGCTTGGCGAGTTCGGCGGCGGAGACATGCAGCTCGAGCTTGCGCTTGGGCACATCGAGCGTGATGCGGTCGCCATTCTTCACCAGTGCGAGCGGCCCTCCGTTCGCAGCCTCCGGTGAGACATGCAGCACGATCGTGCCGAAGGCCGTGCCGCTCATGCGCGCATCCGAGATGCGGATCATGTCCTTCACGCCGGCGCGTGCGAGCTTCATCGGGATCGGGAAGGAACCGGCCTCCGGCATGCCGGGCGCGCCCTTGGCGCCGGCATTGCGCAGAACCAGAATGTCATCGGCCTTCACGTCGAGCTTGGGATCGTCGCCGCGCGCAGCGAGGTCCTCCAGCGACTCGAATACCACGGCGCGGCCGGTATGCGTCAGCAGCGCGGGCGAAGCCGCCGAGTGCTTGATGACGGCACCGCGCGGCGCGAGGTTGCCGCGCAGCACGGCCATGCCGCCCGTCGGCTTGATCGGATTCTTCGCGCTGCGGATCACGGTCTGGCCCGGCACCATCTCGGCCTTGTCGATCACCTGCTTCAGCGTGCGCCCGCTCACAGTCATCGCCGTCTCGTCGAGCGAGCCGCGGATCTCCTTCATCAGGCGCGAATTGCCGCCGGCCCAGTGGAAGTGCTCCATGTAATGGTCGCCCGAGGGCTTGAGGTCGACCAGTACCGGCACGTTCTGGCCGATCGTGTCGAATTCCTCGAGGTCGATCCGGATGCCGAGGCGGCGCGCGACGGCGGTGAGATGGACCAGCGCATTGGTCGAGCCGCCGATCGCCTGCATGACGGTAAGTGCATTGCGGAAGGCAGCCTTGGTCATGATCTCGCTGGGCTTCGGTCCGCCGCTCACGGCCATCTCCGCCGCGCGCTTTCCGGTGGCTTCGGCCACGCGCAGGCGATCGGAGTGAGTAGCCGGGATCGAGCCGCTGTTGGGGAGTCCCATGCCCAGCGTCTCGACCATGCAGCCCATGGTGCTGGCGGTGCCCATCACCATGCAGGTGCCCTTGGTCGGCGCCAGCCGCTCGCTCACCTGCTGGATGTCCTGCTCGGAAAAGGTGCCGGCACGATACTGGCCCCACAGGCGGCGGCAGTCGGTGCAGGCGCCCAGGACCTCTCCCTTGAAGTGCCCCACGAGCATGGGGCCCACGGGCAGCACGATGGTGGGGCGGTCGGCGCTGGCGGCTGCCATGAGCTGGGCCGGCAGGGTCTTGTCGCAGCCGCCGATCATCACGACGGAATCCATCGGCTGCGCGCGCACCATCTCTTCGGTGTCCATCGCCATCAGGTTGCGCAGGTACATCGAGGTCGGGTGAGAGAAACTCTCGTGGATCGAGATGGTGGGAAACACCATGGGCAGCGCACCCTGCAGAAGGATGCCGCGCTTCACCGACTCGATCAGGTCGGGGACGTTGCCGTGGCAGGGGTTGAAGTCGCTGAAAGTGTTGGTGATGCCCACGATCGGCCGGTCGAGCGCGTCGTCGGTGTAGCCCGCCGCCTTGATGAAGGCCTTGCGCAGGAACAGCGAGAAACCCGCATCGCCATAGGTGGCGAGGCCCTGGCGTAGTCCGGTCGCTTTCGGCGCACTTGTCGCGCGCTTGCGGGAAGCCATGTTGCTCTCTCTTTCCTGAGTTCAGCGCATTTTGTCAGGTCGCTGCGGTCGCTTCCAGACCGGCCGCCCATCTTGCATGGGTCGCGGCATCGCGGCCCGAGGCAATCGTCCGGGCGAGTTCGAGCCCCATCAGGGCGCCGAACTTGAAGCCGTGGCCGGAGCAGGGCGACATGACCCAGCCGCGGGCGGCCCGTTTCTCGACGAGGAACCGTTCGTCCTCGGTCACGGTGTAGAAGCAGACTTTCAGCCGGTCGGTGCGCCAGCGGTCGAAGCCGCGCAGCAGGCTGCGGCAGCGCTGCAGCAGGGGACGGATGTCATCCTCGGTCGCGGTGCGTTCGGCCGTCGGGTCGCCGGATCGGCTGAATTCATGGTCGCCGACCTTGAAGCCGCGTCCTTCCATCGGTGGCACCAGATAGAGCCCGACGTCGCCGGTCTTCTCGATGATCATGGGCCCCTTGGCCCAGGCGGCGCGATCCTGCTCCGGCAGGTCGAAATAGATCACGACCTGGCGGGACGGGATCAGTCGCCGTCCGAGATCGGGAAGCAGACGATCGACCCAGGCGCCGGCAGCGACCACGACAATGTCGGCGGCATGCGAGGTGCCGGCCTCGGTGACAATGCGGCCTTGCTCCAGATCGACCGAGCGCACGGTCGTATGGGGATGGAGACGGATGCGCGGTTGGCGCGCGAGGTATTCGGCAAGTGCGGTGACGATATCCTGAGCGAACAACACGCCACCCGAATCTATCCAGAACGCGCGTTCCACCCCTTTGGCTTCGATCTGCGGAAAGCGGAGCCGCAAATCGGCGAGCGGCAGTTCGATCATGGACTTGCCGATGGTCGCCAGCGCGGTGGCCGAGCGCTCGGCCCAATCGGCCCCATTGCCGGTGAGGGCAAGCGTTCCGGTAGCGGCATAGAAACGCTGGCCGAGGTCGCCCCACAGCAGATCCCAAGCAGTGAAGGCGTCGTCGATCAGGCGGGCATAACCCACATGATCGCCATAGGGATGGCGGATGAGACGATGCTCGTCCATCGACGAGGCGAGCGGGTTGGGCAACGGGCCCTGCTCGAACAGTTCGACCTCGTGGCCGTCGCGCGCCAGGCCCCACGCCGTGCTCAGCCCCATGATGCCGCCGCCGACGATGATCGCTTTCATGATCGTGTCCTCAAATCATCGCCTAGCGTGCCGGCCAGCGCTCGAGAGCGGCCTGGCGCTCGCGCCACTCCAGGCGTGATACGAGCTCGGCATGCACGCCCGCTGCAACGTCGGGCAGGGGAAGGGCCGCGATCAGTCGGCCCGAACTGTCGAACGACAGCTTCAGGGCACCAACCCAGCGTCCGGGAAACTCCCCGGCCTCGTAGTCCGCGGCATCGGCGACCAGGCGGTCGGCCGAGGCGTATTCGTCGATGGTCCTGAGACACTGGCCGCCGGCCTGCTGCTCGACGATGAGATAATAGGTGTTTTCCATCTCCCCTCCGTTCGAGGACGATAGGGGTAGATAGGATAAACTCCTATGGGACGTCAAGCGATAGGCTAGCGGGAATACTTGCCGACGATCAGCTGGACCTTCTGCCACTGGCTTCGGTCGAGGTCGAAATCCTTCGCCGGATTGAACTGTCGGACCCGCCATTTCTCCGGCGTGGTCCGCAGCAGGCGCTTGACCAGGGCCTGCTGGGTGCCGTCGCCCTGGTCGCGGACGAAGACGCAGTCGTCGCCCGGCCGTACCGGCCGGCCGGGATGGACGAGCAGCAGGTCGCCCTGCTCGTAGGCCGGACTCATGCTGTCGCCGATGACGTAGCAGCCGTAGCCGTCGCGCACCGAGAGGAGCGGCTCGGGCCGGCGTACATAGTCGATCGGCTCGCTGGTGATGATAATGGCGCCATTGCCGCCTTCCGCCGAGGCGTAGACCGGCAGATCGGCGCGATCGGCTGCCCGCAGCGGGCCCGCCATGCGGAGGTCGCCTTCGAGCCGGGCGCCCGCGCCCGGGGGGGCCGCGGTCGAACGCAGATCGTCCGGCGAAACCCCGAGCAGGGGGGCCAGACCATGTCGTGCCACCTCCGGCAGTTCACGCGGCGAGCCGCGCATCAGGTACTGCTGAAGGTAGGCGTGATTGCGGCCAATGGCCAGGGACAGGTTCTTGAGATCGAGATCCGGCCGACGCGCCAGAGTATCGACCAATACTTTGCGGGGTGCGTCCATGATGCTGGCATTTTGCCAGCCGGCGACGATTTCGTCTACTAGGAATTGTACGATTGACAGGGATAAATATTCCTATACTCCTGCCGACAGGAGGTACGGATGTCCTATCCCAGACTTTACGATCGACTCCCCACCCAGCGCTTCGCCACCGCCTTCGGCGGCCGCGCCGCTGCCGCCAACTACCATGGTGTCCGGATCGCCCGGCTCCTTGCCGCCAAGATGGGCCTGCGCCCGGTCGACGTCCTGCCGTTCATGGCACGGCCGCTGGCCCGCGAGGCCGCGCGGGCACTTGGCCTGTCGGCCGATCGCGCCCTTGCACAACTGATTGCAGAAGCCGAGCAGAACGGAGACCGCCATGACCGCTGAACTGACTTTTGCCGAAGTCCGGCGCGCGGTGATCGCCACCCTGGAACGGGCGGCCGATACGCTGAGGCGCCTGCCGATGCCGCGGAATGGCAGGCCGGCGCCGGAGCATTCATCGTGGCCGACGATGCCGAACGATCCTGATGGTGCCTGCGGCAAGGCCACGGCGCGTGCGCCCAGGCTTCCGCCCGGACCGCGGGCGATCTCCGAACTCGACGGCGTTCTGCCGTGGCTGCGAGCGCTCGACAACGCGGATCGTCAACTCGTGTGGGCGCGCGCGGTCGGGTTGTCATGGTCGCGCCTTGCACGTGAATTCGGCATCAGTGTCGGACAACTGCGCTATCGCTGGAGCGCCGCGATCGATCGCATCGTTGCTGTCGCCGTGCATGACGCATTCGTGACTGGAACCTCCGCGGCATTGCGTCGTAGGTCTTGCCAAAATGATCGTATTGCGCGTTGATGGACTCGGAGCGTACACAACCGTAGCGTAGACACCTCAGTGTAGTTGGGAGAAGACCATGGCAATGACCATGCTGCAGATGGCGGGCGCCGCACCCACGCCGGCGACAACGGCGGACGGTGTCTTGCTGATCATCGACGCACAGCGCGAATATACCGACGGCCTGCTGCCGCTCGCCGGCGTGACGGCGGCGGTCGACGCGCTTGCCGTGCTCCTCGAGAAGGCCCGGAAGGCCGGTGCGCCCGTCGTGCACGTGCGCCATCAATCGAAGGGCAAGGCGTTCAATCCGTCTTCGACGGGCTACGAGATCGTGGCCGAGCTCAAGCCGCGGGCGGGCGAGACCATCGTCGACAAGGGGCTTCCCAACGCCTTCGCCGGTACCGACCTCGCCAAGCATTTGTCAGCATTCGGCCGCAAGAACCTGATCGTCGGTGGCTTCATGACTCACATGTGTGTTTCGGCGACTGTGCGGTCGGCTACCGATCAGGGCTTCATGAGCACGATCGCCGCCGATACGGTGGCTACGCGGGATCTGCCCGACGCCACCGGCGGCGCCACGATCGATGCGGCTGCCATTAACCGCATCACGCTCGCGGCACTGTCCGATCGGTTTGCGTGGATCGTGTCCAAGGCATCCCAGATCACCTGAGCAGCCGGTCGGAGAGGTCGCCGTCGTTTCCCGGACCGATGCGACCGTCGCTCAACTCGACAAGTCGACCGTAATACCGTCTTGCGCGTTCGTGCCAGCGCGCACCTGCGTCAGGACCGCGATCGCGGCGATGGCCACCAGCAGCAAAAATGAGCTGTAGCCGACGAGCGTTGTGCACCTGACCGTCGTCACGCCGTGCCGGGCGCCGACGAGGCGGCCGATGAAGGACGGCAGGGGGCGCGGCAGAGGGGCTGGCATCGGTTTCTTCCTCGACCACGGCGAGAGAACTCACCCGATTGTCGATGTGTCGCTTGAAGTCTATCGAACCAGGCGGCGTGCACAATGTTCGACATGTAACGTTGGTAGAAGTCGGGATCGGCCGCCAAAGAAAATGGGCGATCCGTTGCCGGACCGCCCATGTTTCGACCGAATGAAGGTCGATCAGGTCAGGCTGTTGCCGACGGCATTCAGCGTGTTGTTGATCTTGCCGCCGACGGTGCTCATCGCGGTGATGGCGGCGACGGCGATCAGCGAAGCGATCAGCGTGTATTCGATGGCGGTGGCGCCCTGCTCGTTCTTCATGAGGCGACGGAAAACGGACAGCATCTAAGTCTCCAAAGGTAAAAGTAGGTCCTGGCTATTCGGCGAAGAATCGCGGGCGGACCGTTGCCGGACCGCCCGTATTTCGACGGAACCGAGATCGATCAGGTGAGGCTGTTGCCGACGGCGTTCAGCGTGTTGTTGATCTTGCCACCGACGGTCTTCATTGCGGTGATGGCGGCGACGGCGATCAGCGAGGCGATGAGCGTGTACTCGATGGCGGTGGCGCCGTTTTCGTTCTTCATGAGGCGACGGAAAATGGACAGCATTTTTATCTCCAAAGGAAAAGACGTCTTTTGCTCGGCTTTTGCGTCCATCGCCCCATGAAGTTCTGGGGACTGCCGGGGGTGATCGACACAACCGCTGGGGCCGATATGCGCCCCTACCTCAATAAATAGTTGAGGTATTGGTACTAAGGTATTGATTTAAATAATGTATTCAACGAATGAATTGTATCAACTTGTTCACGATGTCCGTATTTTCTGTCGCCGATGGAAGTAGAAGATCGGGTAGCGGCAAGCGTGTGTTATCGTTCGGCAGCAGGGAGGGCGTGTCATGAAATCAATTCTGACAATGGCCTGGACGGCAGATGATCCGTCCGCATTCGATTTGGCGGCCAAGATTGCACGAAAATTCGACGCCCGACTGGTCGGGCTCGAACCGCCGTCCTACGGCGTCATGAGCATGGCATGGGCCGATGCCGGCATGGGGGCGCCGATCGGCGGCGGCCTTGCCGAGGATGCGGAGGAGCGCCAGCGCGTCGCCGCGGTGAAGCAGGCATTCGATCAACGCGCGGCGGGACTCCAGTCCGAATGGCGTTCGGCCGACGACAGCGGCCCGACCGCGATCGGCACGATCGGACGCGCCTACGACCTGATCGTCCTGCCCCAGCCGGGGGCGCTGCCGAAGATGCCGGAAAGCGTTTTCGAAACCGCGCTGTTCGATTCGGGCCGTCCGGTCCTGGTCGTGCCGACGGGCGTCGACGGGCTTGTGGGCAAGCGCATCCTGTTCGCCTGGAACGGTTCCACCGAGAGCGCGCGTGCCATTTCGCTCGCGATGCCGGTGCTGAGCGGCGCCGAGGCGATCGTGGTGCTGAGCGTCGATGGTGCGATGGTGCCGGGACCGACCTCGGCCGAGATCGCCGAGTCACTCAAGAGCCATGGATTGAACGTCACCAGCCAGCACGAGAAGCCAGGTTCGCGTTCGGCGGGCCAGACGATCGTCGACACGGCGATCGCCGTCGGCGCCGACCTCATCGTGAAGGGGGCCTACACGCAAAGCCGCCTGCGGCAGATGATCTTTGGCGGCATGACCCGCCATCTCATCCTGAGCTCGCCGCTGCCGGTTCTCTTCTCTTACTGACCGGCTGTTCTCAACCTGACGATCCGCCGCCGGTACCTTCGCCGGCGGCCATGCTAGAACCCGCCGCATGACGGCTGGCCCCATACCGACCAAGGACCGCAAGCGCCTGCGCACGATCGGTGTGCTGCTGCTTATGCTGTGCGTTGCCGGGGCCGCGCTCTTCGTCGCGTTCGGCCGGCCGGAAGCGCCGGGAATTGGCGCCACGGTCGGCGAGAAGCTGGCGACGCTCAAGGCCGAACGCGCGAGTCTCCAGGCACGGGCCGATGGCGAGGCAAGGATCGGCCTGCTTGAGGCGTTCCGGGCTGCGGGGCTGCTGACCGATGCACTTGCCGCGCGCTACGAGCCTGACGCGGAACGCGCCTTCGATCGCCTGCCCGCCGGCCGCCTCCAGCCTTTCGGGGAGCTCGATCGGCTCAACGCTGCGATTAAGGACGCTCTCGACCGGCCCGGCGATGGCGCCCGAGGCGCTGCCCGCAAGGCGGTCGGCCAGGCGATGACTCAATTGGAAAGAATCGCGGGCCTCGACGATGCGCCGTCGGTCCTGGCCTATTCGCCGCGTTTCGTGCCGCCGCGCCGTGCCACGGGCGAACTCACCTTGACGCCAGGGACCTCGGGCGCCACCCCGCCGGAAGTCGCGTTGCGACTCGACATGCCGCCAGGGGGAGCGGGAGGGGCGATGGCGCCTTCCTCGGCAACGCCGCCATCGGGAATGCCGCCAACTGCAATGCCGACTGTGCCGCGTTACGCACCCGACTTCGCAGCGTCGGGCGACGATGACCCGGCGGTCGAGATCGAGGTGGCGGGAGTCTTCCTCGCCTCCGGTAGCGGACCGCCGCCGGTCCTCGCGATCGGGACCTGGCGCGGCGATGCCGCCGTCACGCCGGAGCGGCTGCGCTTCGCGGTGCCACGCAGCGCCTTCGCCAACGACGCCGCCCGCACGACCTTCGCCTCCGGCTCGCTGATCGTCCGCCGCGGTTCCCGAACGACGACGTTCCAGCTCCTGTTCACGGTGCTGCCCGATCGTCCCGGCTCCTTTGCCCTCGACCAGCGGGTGCGCACGACCGAACTCGAATCGAACACCCTGGTATCGCCCGAGATCCTGTCGCGGGCGCCGCCGGGCGAGACGCGCACCGTTCGGCGCTGCTTCGATCCGCCCCAGGGCTGGCGCTTCGACAAGGAGCGCAGTCGCGTCGTCATCGTCGAGCGATTGGGCTGGCTCGACGACATCGCCGATCCGACGATGAACGCCGGCTCTGTCGAGTTCGCGCCCGAGGAAGTGCCCGGCCAGATCTGCATCGCCGTGCTGGCGAGGCCCGCGTCGAAGACCGCGCGCACCGCCACCATCGGCCGCTTCGAGGCGACGCTGGTCCGCGACCGGCCGGTCGACAAAATCCAGAAGAGCGGCGTCCGGGCGCTCGACTGGCGTGAGCCGGCGCGCATGCCGATCGAGCCGGGCATGGTCGAGTGGAAGCTTTACGTTCGGTTGTTCGACGAGATCGTCCGCGAGTTCGACCAGGCGGTGCCGACCGGTCTTCCGTTCCTGCGGGTCGAACTCGATGCCGACGGCAAAATCCTCGTCCTTCAGGCCGATCCGACAGCGGAGCCCGTCTACTAGCGACCGCCCTCAGCGATCGCCCTCAACGACCACCCTCAACGACCTCTGGCCTCGAGACGCAGGCGGAGCTTGCCGCTGGCATCCTTGAGATCGAGCGTGGTCGCGGCGATCTGGGCGCTCTTGACCGCGCCGAGTGCGTCGATGAAGCGCCGCTCGACGGCATCGGAGGGCGGCTGGCAGGCGGCGAGAGTCATCGGGCCTGCGATGAAGCGCAGGCCGTTGGGATCGAGCGTGTAGTCGCCGCCCAGGCTGTTGCAGCCGGTCGATGCCGAGAATTTCCCCTCATCGTCGAGCGTCAGCGTCGGCCGTCGCACGCCATCGCCGAAGGCCAGCCGGTTGCCGTCGATCTCGAGGACACGCCATTCGGTGCCGCGCAGAGCCGCACTTCGCGGCGGCGGCGGCGGGCACGTCGCATTGGGCTTGAGATTGAGGACGCGTTCGACCGCGATCTCACCATCGTCGGCGAAGCGGCCCAGAACCTGGAAGAAGAGCTGGGCTTCCCGTGAGGGCGCTGCCTGGACCCAGACATGCTCGAGTTCGGGTTCGGCGCCGCTTTGGGCCACGCCGTAGGTGCGCCCGGTGAAGCACTCGGTGAACAGCCCACCGTCCTGTGCGTCGCGATAGAGGCCTTCGAGCCGGAAAAGCCCTTCGATCTTGTCGGCGGTGGCGGCCTGTACGAGTTCGATGCCGTTGTCGGCGATCAGGCGATTGCCGTCGGCCTGGCGGAAGGCCCGTCGCGCCACGAGGCCGCCGCGCAGGATCAAGCGGACGCCGCCGTCGACTTCCTGCGACCATTGGCCGAGATCGAGCGTGGGCTCGTTGCTGCCCTCGCGCGTCTCGCGCAGCCGGAAGGTGCCGTCGGGGAAAAGTGTGACGACAAGTCCGGCGCCCGTGAAGGTGCGCGGCGGATCGCCGGGACGGCCGGCGGCGTGGCAGCGCATCGACCGTCCGGCCGCCGTCAGCGTCGCCTCACGGCCGCGACCGCGTAGTTCATAGTAGGAGTCGCCGTAGGCGAAGCCCGAGCCGGAACGCTGGCGCGGCAACTCGATCTCGGGTTGGCCTGCGACCGTGAGCGTGGCGAGGTCGCCGTCCTTGGAGAATTGGGCGCTGAAATCGGTGGCGCCGGGGCAGACATACCTGACCTCCGGTCCCGGCGGCTGGCCTTCCTCGCGTGGCGCGGTCGTTGTTGTCGATGAGGGCGCCGACGACGGTGATTGCGCCATCGCGGCGCCCGCCGACAGGAGCGCGAGCATCAGGAAAGCGAGCCGCTTCATTGCCCGTTCTCCGTGTAGGGCTTGGGAATATCGCCGTCCGCCGACAGCAGGACCGCGACCGGCCGCGTGGTGTCGAATTGCGCCAGCACGATCAGGCCGACCACGGTGATGGGGACGCACAGGAACATGCCGACCACGCCCCACAGCGTGCCCCATACCACCAGCGAGACGATCACCACCAGCGGCGAGAGGTTGAGCGTGTGGCCCATGATGGCCGGTTCGATGACGTTGGCCGTCACGACCTGGATGCTGCCGAACACGAACAGCACGATCAGGAACGGCGTCAGGTGGTCGAACTGCACCAGCGTGAGCAGCGCCGGCGCCACGATGGCCAGGATCGAGCCCACGGTGGGGATGTAATAGAAGAAGAATACCAGCACGGCCCAGAAGCCCGCGAAGTCGACGCCGACCCAGGCCATGATCAGATAGGCCAGTGCTGCGGTCGTGGCCGCGAGCGTGGTCTTGATGCGGATGTAGACACGGATCTCGCGGTCGATCCGTTCCAGCACGGCGCGCACGCGGGCCTGGTTGTCGCCCTCGCCGAAGATGATCGCGAGCTTGCGCCTGAAATGGACCTGCTCGACGAACAGGAAGCCGGCGTAGATCAGCACGATGCCGGCAACGCTGACGATCGAGGCGGCGGCGGCGGCGAAGCCGGCCAGCGTGTCGGCGAGGCTGAAGCGGTCGAACAGTTCGACGAGGGTCGGCGCCTGTTCGAGCCCGACCATCTGGGCCACCTGTCCGATGATCCTGGTCAGCCGGGCCTCGTAGTTGGGCGCGGCGTCGATGACCGCCGTTACGTTGCTGCCGATGGTGCGGCCGACCACCCAGAACAGCCCGCTGATGGCGACCAGCGCCGCGAACATCGCGATCGGCCGCGGCAGGCGCAGGCGGCCGAGGCGCGGCTTCTCGAAGGCATCGGCCAAGGCATCGACCATGTACCAGAGCACCAGTCCCAGCACGAACGGCAGCAGCAGGCCGCGGCCGGCGACGAGCAGGTATATGGTAGCGGCGATCACGATCGCCCACAGGGCGGCGCGCTGCAGTGTCATGCGGCCACTATAGAATGTACCGCCGGAAGTGGGGAGAGTACCTTTGATCGGTCCGGTCCGGCCCGGGCTCAAGGGGGAGAATCCATGCTGCGCCTTCTGTTCAGTTTCCAGGGGCGGGTCAACCGCGCCCGGTACTGGCTCGTTCACATCGGCGTCGCTCTCGCCGTCGCGGTCTTCTGGATCCTCGTCGTCGGCACGGTCGACGTCACCGCGCACGATCCCCGGCAGAGGTTCGCCGAGATGCGCGGCACCGTCCTTTTCACGGCGCCGCTGGTGGCCATCTTCTTCTTCTGGAGCAGCCTCGCCATCTCGGTGAAGCGCTGGCACGACCGCAACAAGTCGGGCTGGTGGGTCCTGATCGGCCTGGTGCCGGTGATCGGCCACCTGTGGTTCCTGATCGAGTGCGGCCTGCTGCCCGGCACGCCGGGCCCCAACAACTATGGCGCCGACCCGCTCAAAACGCGCTGAATTCTCGGGCGCTGAATTTTGGGGCGCTGATCCGCCGAATCGATCTCCGTCAGGGCTAAAGCGCCCGGGCAAGAGCCCGGCGGCCGGCCTCGGTGAGTTCGACGCGGTTTTCGCCGCCGCCGCACTGGTGGACCAGCCCGTCGGCGCGCGCATCCTCCCACACCGGGAAACGCGGACACGAGCTCGGCCAGGCCGCCAGCACATCCGCGCGACGGCGCGGCCGGTCGGCCACCCACTGCAGGAACTGGATCATGATCAGGCTGGGCTGCGGTTCCCTCGGCTGGCGTTTCATGGGCTCTGGCGTCATGCACCCGATTTTGCCGCCGCCGGCGCCGGTCGCGCAAGGTCCGGCCCGCCAGCGGGTTTGGCGGCTATTTTTGCGGCCAAAAAAGGAAAGTTGCAAGTTCAGCAGGTTTGGGCTATGTTTTCCGACATGATGCCGGTGGCGCGTTTGGACGGTCTGTCGAGGGCCTCCCGGCGGCCGCCGCCCTCAGCCCCGGCGCAAATCCTCGTGCGGCGCGTGCAGCAGGCGGAAGGCGAGGGCCGCGGTGCGGCCGGTCAGCAGGCCGGCGCACAACACCATGGTAAACGTGGCGGCCAGGCGCAGCGGGGCGCCGGCGGCGCCGACCATGGCGCCGCCGATCTCGACGCCGATCGCGATGGGAATGGCCAGCGTCACCCAGAACAGGGCGCGCCGGCTGGTCGGCCGCAGCCGCCGGAAGTTCTGGTCGACCTTGAGCAGCATGGTGGCGCCGCGCACCGCACCGA
>CAMAYC010000103.1 GCA_945862125.1 Reyranella massiliensis 521 | reverse complement strand
GGCGCCGAGGCCCACCTGACCGGCGAACTCGCCGTCTGCGCCGGCAGTTGCGGGCCCGGCAACATGCACCTGATCAACGGCCTGTTCGACTGCTACCGCAACCGCGTGCCGGTACTGGCCATCGCAGCCCACATCCCGAGCAGCGAGATCGGCGGCCACTATTTCCAGGAGACACACCCCGAGCAGCTGTTCGCCGAGTGCTCGCACTATGTCGAGACGATCTCCAACCCCGACCAGATGCCGCGCGTGTTCGACAAGGCGATCCGTATCGCCGTGGCCCAGCGCGGCGTGTCGGTGGTGGTGATCCCGGGTGACGTCGCTCTGCAGATGACGTCGGCCAAGGCGGCCAAGTGGCTGGCCCCCAAGCCCGCCGTCGTGCGCCCCTCCGATTCGGAGCTCGATGCGCTGGCAGCCCTGCTGAACGACGGCCAAAAGGTCACCCTGATGTGCGGCGCGGGCTGCGCCGGCGCCCACGACGCCGTGATCGAGCTGGCGCGCACGCTGAATGCACCGATGGTCCATTCGCTGCGCGGCAAGGAATATGTCGAGTACGACAATCCTTTCGACGTCGGCATGACCGGCCTGATCGGCTTCGCCTCCGGCTACGCGGCGATGAAGGAATGCGACACGCTGCTGCTGCTGGGCACCGACTTTCCCTACCGCCAGTTCTATCCCGAGCACGCCAGGGTGGCGCAGGTCGATCTCCGCGCCGAGAGCCTGGGCAACCGCTGCCGGCTCGAACTGGGCGTGGTCGGCGACGTCGCCGACACGATCGCGGCCCTCCTGCCCAAACTGAAGCCCAAGACGGACCGCGCCTTCCTGGACGCCGCGCTCGCGCATTACAAGAAGGCGCGCGCCGATCTCGACAAGCTGGCCGAGGGCGGCCCGGCCGGCGGCAAGATCCATCCGCAGTACGTGGCCCGCCTCTTGAGCGAGCTGGCCGACGACGACGCGGTTTTCACCTGCGACGTCGGCACGCAATCGGTGTGGGCGGCGCGCTACCTCAAGATGAACGGCAAGCGGCGGCTGATCGGCTCGTTCAACCACGCCTCGATGGCCAACGCCATGCCGCAGGCGATCGGCGCCCAGGCCTCGCACAAGGGCCGCCAGGTGATCTCGATGTCGGGCGACGGCGGCTTCACCATGATGATGGGCGATTTCATCAGCCTCTCGCAGCTCGGCCTGCCGGTGAAGGTGGTGGTTCTGAACAACGGCACCCTGGGCTTCGTCGAGCTGGAGATGAAGGCGAGCGGCTTCGTCGATACCGCCGTCGACCTCAAGAACCCCAACTTCGCGGCGATGGCCGAGGCGATGGGCATCAAGGGCATCCGCGTCGAAGACCCGGCCAAGCTCGAAAGCGCGCTCAAGGAAGCGCTGGCGCACAAGGGGCCCGTGCTGGTCGACGTGGTGAGCGCCCGACAGGAGCTGGTCATGCCGCCCAAGGCGACTCTCGACCAAGCCTACCATTTCGGCCTGTTCACCCTGAAGGCGGTGATGGATGGCCGCGCGTCCGAGCTGGTCGATCTGGCAAGAACGAACCTCCGGATTTGAGCGAAGCGACCGCAGAAAAATTTACAGGTTCAGCAAGAATATGCTCTGAATTTCGATAGGCTTGCGCTTGGACTGCGCTGGCCTTTTTCATGTCCGGCAAGACCTCCCGCGGCCGCCCGCGGGTTTATGCAACATGAGCGCTCGGTGCAGTCGCCCCAGGTCCTGACCTGGAGAGAGACACAGTCCAAATCAGCCTAAAGGGCTTCGTGCTGGCAGTGCCGGCACCGACAGGGAAAGAGCCACGCCGCGAACCGTGGACAGACAGGATGCGCCGGGTCGGGAGACGAGATCGGGGCACACCACACGTGCATTTCAGGTGGTCCGATGAGGCGGGAGAAATCGCGGATCTATTGGCTCTTCGGCGTGCGGAGAGCCGATTTTCCATGTGTCGAGTTGGGCCGGATCTTCAGCCGCCGCCCTCACCGCCGACGGCGATCACCGTCAGCTTCTCGGGGAGCTGTTCCTTCACGATCTCGACCGAGCGCCGGTCGGGCCAGACGAAATCGGCGTCGAGCGTCGTCATCAGGCTCTCGAAGCGGTCGAGCTGGCCGCGGCCCCAGTAGTGCATGGGCAGCACGATGCGGGGCTGGACCTGGCGGATCACGTCGACCATCAGCGGCATGCCCATCGTGTAGGAGCCGTCGATCGGCACCATCAGAACGTCGATGCGGCCGAGTTCCTCGAGATGCTCCCTGGTCAGGCGGTGATGCAGGTGTCCGAGATGGGCGATGCAGAGGTCGCCCACGGCATAGATGAAGATCGAGTTGCCGTTGATGCGGGCCGAACCGCCGCCCCAGTCGCGGGCGTTGGTCGGCACGTTCCACACCTTCATGTCCTTCAGCGTGACCTCGTGCTTGGCCTCGCTCTCGCCCGGCTGGCTCGGCCAGCCGCGCAGCACGTAGGTGATGCCGTCCTCCGGCGTGTCGGTGAAATGCGTGTCGTGGGCGTTGTTCATGGTGACGATGTCAGGCCGGCGGCCGAAGCCGTTGACGCCGTTGTAGTCGGTGATGGCGCGCACGCCCTGCGGCGTGTCGATCTGGAAGCTGGAATGGCCGACGAAGGTGACGATCGCGCGGTTGGGCGACATGTCGGCCGCGAACCGGAGACCATCGAGCGACGCGACCTGAATACCCGATCCGAACTGGACCAGGTTCTGCGAGCAGCGCGCCAGGGCGGGCCCGGCCAGCAGGGCGAAGGCGGCCGAGAGCACGGCAAGGATGGGAAAGCGGTTGGAAAATCGAAGGGTCATTCGGCCTCCGGGACAGGACGGCAGCTTCATCCAGAAAGCAGTCACTGTGCCAGCACGGACTCCCGTTGACTCCCTGCCTGAATCTATTTAGAACAAAAACAGAACAAACTTATCCCCAGCCCATTCAACCCGATCTTTCGAGGGGGCGATGCCGGTCATTTCCCCGAGTGCTTTTGCTCCTCCCGTTTCGGCTGCTCTGCGCGAAAAGGTCCGCCGGCTGGAGCGCGCGAACAGCGTCCAACAGGCCGGCAAGGCGGCCGTGCCCACGGGCCTGCCGGCCATCGACGCCCTGCTGCCCGAAGGCGGCCTGCTGACCGGCGCCCTGCACGAAATCGAGGCCGGGTCCGCCCCCTCCGGCCGCATCGCCGCCCACGACGGCGCGGCGCTGGGCTTCGCCGCCCATCTGATGGGCCGCTTCGCTGCGGTCGCGCCGGGCACGCTGCTGTGGTGCCGCCGGCCGTCGGGCGTGTTCGACGCCCCGCCCTATGCACCCGCCCTTGCCACCTGGTTCGATCCGGCGCGCCTGCTGGTGGTCACCGCACGGCGCGACGAGGACGTGTTCTGGGCGATGGAGGAAGGGCTGCGCTGCCCCGGCATCGCCGCCGTGCTGGGCGAGACACGGGCCACCGACGCCACCGCCGGGCGGCGCCTGTCGCTTGCCGCCGAGAAGAGCGGCGTGCCCGCGCTCCTGCTGCGGCCCCAGCCGGCGCCGCCGCAAAGCGTGTGCGTGACGCGCTGGCGGATCGCCTCGGCGCCCTCGCGCTCGACGCCGGGCCTGCACGATGTCGGCGCCCCGCGCTGGCGTCTCGAACTCAGGCTCAACCGCTTCGGCGCGCCGTCTATTGCCGAAACCCCGTCCTGGCTCGTGGAGTGGAACGATGAAACGCATTGTCTCGCTGTGGTTCCCGAAACTCTCCACGGACCGGCTGGCGCGCGCTTCGAAGAAAGCCTCTTCGAAGAACGAATGGTCGGCTAGAGCTGCTGCCACCATCGTCTGGCGCGACGGCTGCCCGCGCCTCGCCGGACTCAACGCCCATGCCCGCACCGCGGGCCTGCGTCCGCACATGCGGCTGGCCGATGCCCGCGCGCTGCTGCCCGACCTCGTCATCGCCCCGGGCGAGCCGCAGGCCGACCAGCGCCTGATCGAGGCGATCGCCGACTGGTGCGACCGCTACACGCCGTGGGTGACGATCGATCCGCTGGGCGGCGCACTGGCCGAGGAAGGTGCAGAGGCCTGCAGCGCCGGCGGCTTCGGCGGCGATGCCGGCCTGCTGCTCGACATCACCGGCTGCGCCCATCTCTTCGGACAAGGTGAAGCGGGCGAACGCGCGCTGCTGGCCGACCTGGTCGGGCGCCTGGCGCGCCACGACTTCACCTGTCGCGCTGCGATGGCCGATACCGCGGGCGCCGCCTGGGCATTGGCACGCTACGCCGAGCGCCAGGCCGATCTCTTCTGCTCGCGCCACGGCCAGCGCGATGCGCTGGCGTCGTTGCCGGTCGAAGGCCTGCGCCTCGAGGCGCCGATCCTGGAAACCTTCATGAAGTTGGGATTGCGCCGCATCGGCGATCTTTATCCGATGCCGCGTGCGCCGCTCACCCGGCGCTTCGGCGACCTGCCGCTCACCCGTCTGGACCAGGCGCTGGGCACACGCGGTGAAGTACTCGAGCCGCGCCGGGCCGTGCCCGCCTTCCGCACGCGCCTCGCCTTCGTAGAGCCGATCGGCCGGGCCGAGGATATCGCCGCCGGCACCAGCCGCCTGCTGGCCGCCCTCTGCCGGCAGTTCGAGCAGGCGGGCGTCGGCGCGCGCAAGCTCGAGATCGCGCTCTATCGCGTCGACGGCTCGGTCGACCGCACTTCGATCGGCACCAGCCGGCCCAACCGCGACAATCCGAAGCTGATGAAGCTGTTCGAGGAGAAGCTCGGCGAACTCGATCCCGGCTTCGGCGTCGAACTGATGATCCTGGCCGCGCCCGAGGTCGAGGCCTGGAGCGGCACGCAGGACACGCTGCCCGAAGCCGGCGCGCTGGCGCTCTCGCTCGGCTCCGACGGCACGATCGATCTCGCCGACCGGCTGGCGCTGCGGCTGGGCGCGGAAAACGTCGTACGGCTGCTGCCACGCGACAGCCATCTGCCCGAGCGCGTGCAGGTCACGGCCAGCGTCTCGTCCAGACCCGCTGCCGACGGCGCCTGGCGGCGACTTGCCGGCCTGAAAGGTGCGCGGCCGACGCGGCTGCTGCAGCGGCCCGAGCCGGTCGAGGTCACCGCCTTCGTGCCTGACGATCCGCCATCGGTCTTCCACTGGCGCCGGCATGCGCACCGGATCGTGCGCGCCGACGGGCCGGAGCGGATCGCCGACGAATGGTGGCGGCCGCGGCCCGACGGCAGCCGGCCTCCGGCGAACGATGTGCCGCCGGTGCGCGACTACTACCGCGTCGAGGACGATGACGGCGGCCGTTTCTGGCTGTTCCGCGACGGGCCCTACAAGCTTGCCGCCAACGGCCAGCCGACGGCCCGCTGGTTCCTCCACGGTTTCTGCGCTTGAGGAGGAAAAGATGAAAAGGCACAAAAATACCCTGACCATCCGCGGGCTCGACGACAGGATCATCGAGCGCCTGAAGGCGCGTGCCCGCACCAAGGGCCGCTCGCTCGAGGCCGACCTGCGCGACCTGCTGACCCACACCTCGCGCCAGCCGCTGGTGATCGATGCGCTGGCCGAGGCCGATCGCATCGCCGCCATGACTGCAGGCGACCGATGATCGTCGTTGTCGATCCCGGTGTCGCCATCAAGTGGTTCATCGAGGAGCCGCTGCGTCCGCAGGCACGTTCGCTGCTGGTCAACCGCCACGAGCTGATCGCCCCCGACATCCTGATCGCGGGCGTGGCCGACCTCGCCTGGAGGAAAGCGGCAAGTGGCGAGATCGCGACCGAGCAGGCGACTTCCATCGTCCGCAACATCGCCTTGCCGGCCTTCATCTCGGCCTTCGTCGAATCGCCTCGCCTGCGCAATCGCGCCTTTGCGCTGGCGATGCAATGCAGCCGGCCGGTGCATGACTGCTTCTATGCCGCCTGCGCGGAGGCGGCCTCGGCACCACTGATCAGCGCCGACGAGGCTTTCCTGCAGGCGATGCGGGCCGAAGGCATTACCCTGCGCGGCGTGCCGCTGGCGCGTATCCACGAGCTCGACGCCGCGTGACGCCATGGACTATGCCGAGCTCCAGGTCACGACCAACTACAGTTTCCTGCGCAGCGGCTCGCATCCCAAGGAACTGGTCGAGCGCGCGATAGAACTCGGCCACACCGCCATCGGCATCACGGATCGCAACACCCTGGCGGGCGTGGTACGGGCCTTTGCGGCATCCTGCGATGGCAATAAGCGCAATCCCGACAAGATCAAGCTGCTGGTCGGCTCCCGACTCGAAACGCGCGATGGTTATTCCCTACTCGCCTATCCAACCGATCTCGACGCCTACAAGCGTTTGTCGCGCCTGCTGACGGCGGGAAACCGCCGCGCCGCCAAAGGCGAATGCGATCTCGCCTTCGACGATCTCGCTGCCCATGCCAACGGCATTCTCGCCATCGTCTTGCCGCCGCGCCGGCCCGACGACCCGGCCTTCCGAGAGCGCCTGGGCGCGCTCGCCCGCCTGTTCGGCGATCGCTGCTATCTCGCCGGCACCATGCTGTTCCGCGGCGACGATGCGCGCCGCCTCGCCCAGCTCGACAATCTCGCCGCGGAAATGAAGGTGGGCTTCGTCGCCACCAACGACGTGCACTATCACGTGCCCGAGCGCCGGGCGCTGCAGGACGTGGTCACCGCCATCCGGCTCGGCTGCACCGTCGACGAGCTGGGCCTCCGCCGCTTTGCCAGCGCCGAGCGCCACCTCAAGGAGCCGCAGGAGATGGCGCGCCTGTTCCGTCGCCATCCACGCGCCATCGCGGCCACGCAGGAGATCATGAAGCGCTGTACCTTCTCGCTCCGGGACCTCACCTATCAGTATCCGGTTGTCTACGAGGGCGGCGAGACGCCGATGGACAAGCTCGTCCGTCTGACCTGGGAGGGCGCGACGTGGCGTTATCCCGAGAAGATCCCGGACAAGGTGGCCAATACGATCCGGCACGAATTCGAGCTCATCAGAACGAAGGGGATCGCCGCCTACTTCCTGACGGTGCATGAGATCGTGCAGAAGGCCAAAGAACTCAAGATTCTCTGCCAGGGTCGCGGCTCAGCCGCCAACTCCGCTGTCTGCTACTGCCTCGGTATCACGTCGGTGAACCCCGACAAGGTCGCGGTCCTGTTCGAGCGCTTCCTGTCGAATGCGCGCGACGAGCCGCCCGATATCGACGTCGACTTCGAGCACGAGCGCCGCGAGGAAGTGATCCAGTGGATTTACAGGGAAAAGGGCCGCACGCGCGCCGCCCTGGCGGCCGCCGTGATCTCCTTCAGGAGCCGCAGCGCCATCCGCGAGGTCGGCAAGGTGCTCGGCCTCTCGCCCGATACGGTGGGCGTGATGGCCGACACGGTCTGGGGCATGGAGTCGAGCGGCGTCAAAGTCGATCACGTGCGCGAGGCCGGCCTCGATCCCGCCGACCCGCGCATCATGCTGGCGCTCGAATTGTCGTCGGCACTTTGCGGCTTTCCGCGTCATCTCTCCCAGCATGTCGGCGGCTTCGTGCTGACCGCCGATCGTCTCGACGAGCTGGTGCCGATCCAGAACGCGGCCATGGAAGATCGCACCGTCGTCGAATGGGACAAGGACGACCTCGACATCCTCGGCATCTACAAGGTCGACGTGCTTGCGCTCGGCATGCTGACAGCCCTGCGGAAGAGCTTCTCTCTGATCGAGAAGCACTACGACCAGAAGCTGACGCTTGGCATGGATGACGAGGATCCGAAGGTCTACGACATGCTTTGCCGGGGCGAATCTGTCGGCGTCTTCCAGGTCGAGAGCCGGGCGCAGATGTCGATGCTGCCGCGCTTGAGACCGCGCGAATATTACGATCTCGTCGTCGAGGTCGCGATCGTGCGGCCTGGCCCCATCCAGGGCGGCATGGTGCATCCCTATCTGAAGAACCGCGCCAATCCGGGCGCCGTTACCTATCCAAAGCCCGAACTTGAAGCCGTCCTGAAAAGGACGATGGGCGTGCCGCTGTTTCAGGAACAGGCGATGCAGATCGCCATCGTCGCCGCAGGATTCGAGCCGGAAGAAGCCGACAGGCTGCGGCGCGCCATGGCGACGTTCCGCCATAACGGCACCATCTACAAGTTCAAGACTCCCTTCATCGAGGGGATGGTGAACAACGGCTATGAGCGCGATTTCGCCGAACGCTGCTTCAAGCAGATCGAAGGCTTTGGCGAATACGGCTTCCCCGAAAGCCATGCCGCGAGCTTCGCCATCCTCGTCTACGACTCCTCGTACGTGAAGCATTACTATCCCGAGGTCTTTGCCGCCGCACTGCTCAATTCCCAGCCCATGGGCTTTTATGCGCCGGCCCAGCTCGTGCGCGATGCCCAGGAGAACGGCGTCGAGGTGCGGCCGCCCGACATCAATGCGAGCATCTGGGACTGCACGCTGGAGCCATCCAGTCACAACAACCGCTGTGCCTTGCGTCTCGGACTGCGCCAGGTGGCCGGGCTTTCCGAGGCTGATGTCGACCGGATGGTCGCGCAGCGCGCGACGCCGTATCGCGATCCCGCCGATCTGTGGCGTCGCGCCGGCCTCACCAAGCGCCAGATCATCGCCCTGGCGCGCGCCGATGCCTTTGCGTCGCTCGGCCTGTCGCGCCGCGACGTGCTGTGGGCCGTGCGCGGCTTCTCCGATGTTGCCTTGCCCCTGCTCGACTTCACATCCGATCCGGAGCCAGCCGTTACCCTGCCCGGCCTGACGCTCGGCGAGCAGGTCGTGGACGATTACGGCAGTTTCTCGATGTCGCTGCGCAAGCATCCATTGGCCTTGCTGCGTCCGGCTTTCTCGACGCGCGGTATTTCCAGCACGTCGGTGCTGGAGGGCTCGAAGAACGGCGACATCTTCACCCTCGCCGGCCTGGTGCTGGTGCGGCAGCGGCCGGGTACCGCCTCGGGCGTGGTGTTCGTCACCATCGAAGATGAACACGGCATCGCCAACCTCGTGGTCTGGCCCAAGGTGTTCGACACACACCGCCGCATCGTCATGGGTGCGAGGCTGCTCGGCGTGCGCGGGAAGATCCAGCGCGAGGGCGAAGGAGATTATGTCGTGATCCATCTTGTCGCCGAGCAGCTCTGGGACTGGTCGGCCGATCTCGACCGCATCGGCGATATCGACGAGACGTTCCGTCTCACGTCAGGCCGCGGCGACGAGGCGCGCACCGATCCGGGCGACCGCCGCGTGACGGTGCCTGAAGCCAACGCCACGCGCCATCGTGCGAGCAAGGGCCCTCCCGCCAAACCTACGGCCAAGCCCGCCTACGACCGCAGCCGCATCGTCCTCGACCGGCCCAAGATTCTCATCCATAGTCGCGACTTCCACTGAAGCCACCGCCGGACTCTTGCGCAAGCTCCCGATTTTTCTAGCCGTCCTGCTGCTCGCCGCCGCGCCGGCCGGCGCCCAGGCACTCGAGGATTGCCCGCACTATGCGCCGAGCACGCTCGAAGCCTGGATCGCCTCGTCCGACCTCAGGGTCACCGCCTACGCCTATACCTGCCGCATGCTCAACATCGATACGGTGCTGAGCCAGGCCAGGCGCGAGGGCATCCAGTCGAACGACACGACGACCTGGACCGACACCTACCGCCGCACGCTCGAGCGTATCCGCGAGGCGAGCGCCCTCAACCGCCGCTGGGCCGGCCCCGAGGCCACCCGCAACCTGGCCGTCCTCACGCGCCTGGAAGTGAAATATCGCCGGCTGGCCGAGCCCTGATCAAACGGCGGCGTAGACGCTCTGCTCAAAATCCTCGAACGCCGCCACCGCGCGGGCGTCGTAGAATGGCAGGAGCTGCGTCGCCCACACGCCCGCCACTTTCTTCACCGGATCGATCCAGTAGTAGGAGTTGGCGAGCCCGCCCCACGACAGGCTGCCGGCCGAGCGTGCGCCCGGAACAGGCGCGGGATTGATCATGAAGGTAAGGCCCCATTTCATGCCGTCGACGAAGTTCATGTCGGTGCTGCGGCCGGGAATCTGGCTCTTGAGCGGTCGGCAGGAGATGTCGCCCATGGCATTGCGGGACATCAGGGCCACCGTTTCGGGTTTCAGCACCCGCGCGCCGTCCAGCGCGCCGCCGCCCATGATCATGCGCACGAAGCGGAGATAGTCGCCGACCGTGGAATAGAGCGCGCCGCCGCCCATGAATACTTCGGGCGCCTGGTTGAGTTCGTGGTCCGTGGCCGTGAAACCGCCGCCGTCTTTCCTGACATGCACGGCCGCCTTGCGCGGCCGCATCGCCGGCCCGATCCTGAAGCCGGTGTCGGGCATTTTCAGCGGATCGAACAGGTTTTCCTTCATGTAGCGGTCAAGCTTCATGCCGCTCGCCGCCTCGACCATCAGACCGGCCCAGTCGATCGAGATCGAGTACTCCCAGCGCTCGCCCGGATCGGCCAGCAGCGGCGTGCTCAGCATCTCCATCGAATTGGGTTTTAGCGGTCCCTTGGCCTGCACGTAGCGAAAGATGTCGGCATCCCAGGTGTCGTAGCCCATGCCCGACGTGTGGGTCAGCAGATGGCGCAGCGTGATCGGCTTGGCCGCCGGCCGTGTCTTCACCGTGCCATCGGCGCCGACGCTCACCAGCACTTCTTTCTTTGCGATCTCGGGCACGATGTCGGCGGCCGGCGTATCGAGGCCGAACTTGCCGCGCTCCACCATCTGCATGGCGGCGGCCCCGGTGATCGCCTTGGTCATCGAGGCGATCCAGATCACGCTGTCGGACTTCAGCCCGCCCGCAGCGCCTTCGAAGATCGTGCCGTTGGCGTCAGCCGCTGTCGCCGCCACGCCCGGCACATCGCCCGCTTCGACCGCCCGCTTCAAACTATCGGCAATGCCCATGTGTTTCCTCGTTTCTTGACAAAGAGACTACGTCAGCCGGGTCGCCTCTTCGATCAAATCCTGCGCGGCCATGTCGAGGAGCTCGTCCTCGGCGGTGCCGCCCAGCACGCTCTCGCGGCCGATCTCGAGCAGCACCGGCACGGCCAACGGCGAGATACGGTCGAGCCTGCGGTAGTCGATGCGGCCTTTGGCGCGCTTCAGGAGATCGCCCAGTCGCTTCAGGTCGGCGAGCTGCCAGGCCGCATCCTGCCGTGTCGCCCGCAGCAGGATGTGGTTGGGCTCGTGCTGGCGCAGCGTGTCGTAGATCAGGTCGGAACTGAACGTCACCTGGCGGCGCGACTTCTCCTCGCCGGGGAAGCGGCGCTCGATCAGACCCGCGATCACCGCGACGTTGCGGAACGAGCGCCGCAGCATGGTCGACTCGTCCATCCAGGCTTCCAGATCGTCTCCCAGCATGTCCTCGTCGAAAAGTTGGTCGAGCTGTGCCGGCGTCGGTGGCCGGAGCCCCCAGAGGCCCAGCACATAATCGGTCGCAACGAACCCCAGCGGTCTTAGCCCCATGCGCTCCATGCGCCGCGTCAGCAGCATGCCCAGCGTCTGATGCGCGTTCCTTCCCTCGAAGCAGTAGGCCACGATGAATTGCTTGCCGCCCCTCGGGAATCCCTCGATCAGCAATTGATCAGCCTGGGGCAGGCCAGAGCGCCAGCGCTGGATATCGAGCCACTGGCGTACCTCGGCCGGCAACTTGGGGTGCCGCGACGGGTCCTGGAGGATGCCGCGGACCCGGTCGGCCAGGAAAGTCGAGAGCGGCAGGCGGCCGCCGCCATAGGCCGGCACCTTGGGATCGCCCCCGCCGGTCGCCAGCGAACATTGCGCCATCAGCTCCTTCACGCCCTCGAAGCGCAGCAGCCGACCTGAGAAGGTGAAGGTGTCGCCCGGCACCAGCCCCTGGATGAAGGACTCCTCAACCTCGCCCAGGATAGGTCCGCGCCTGAGTTTCACCTTCAGGAGCGGCAGCTCGACGATGGTGCCGACATTCATGCGGAACTGCCGCGCCACCAGCGGCGAGGCCAGCATCCAGCGCCCGCCGGGCAATTCCTTCAGCCGGTGCCAGCGGTCGTAGGCCGCCAGCGCGTAGCCGCCCGTGGCCACGAAGTCGAACGTGTCGTCGTAGTCCTGGCGCGGCAGGTCGCGGTAGGGCTGGGCGCGGCGGATCTCGTGGAAGAAGGCCTCGCGGTCGATCGGCTGGGCGCAGGCAGTGCCCACGATGTGCTGTGCCAGCACGTCGAGACATGGCGGCCGCGGCGGATCGCCGTCGAGTTCGCGCGCCTCTACGGCTTCGAGGGCGGCCAGCGACTCCAGAACCTCGAAGCGGTTGGCCGGCGCGATCATGGCGCGGCTGGGCTCGTCGAGCCGGTGGTTGGCGCGGCCGATCCGCTGCATCAGGCGGCTGACCCCTTTGGGCGCCCCCATCTGGATGACGAGATCGACGTCGCCCCAGTCGATGCCGAGGTCGAGCGACGAGGTCGCCACCACGGCGCGCAGCTTGCCCGCCGCCATTGCCGCCTCGACCTTGCGGCGCTGCTCGACGGCGAGCGAGCCGTGGTGGAGTCCGATGGGGAGATTGTCTTCGTTGATCCGCCACAGGCCGTCGAAAGCGAGTTCGGCCTGGGCGCGGGTGTTGACGAAGATGATCGAGGTCTTGTGCTGGCGGATGATGTTGTAGATCTCCGGCACCGCGTGGCGGCCCATATGACCACCCCACGGGATGCGCTCCTGGGCATCGATGATCGTCACCACGGGCTGCGCGCCCGGCTCGCCCCGCACGATCTCGACCGGCTCGTCGCGCAGCCGCAGGTAATCGGCCAGCGCCGGCGGATCGGCCACCGTGGCCGAGAGGCCGACGAATCGCGCCTGCGGCGCCAGCGCCGCCACGCGCGCCAGACAAAGCGCGAGATGATGGCCGCGCTTGGTGGTGGCAAAGGCATGCAGCTCGTCGATGATGACGCACTTCAAGCTGGCGAAGAATTTCGCGGCATCGAGGTAGCTCAGCAGCAGCGCCAGCGACTCTGGAGTCGTCATCAGGAAATCGGGCGGCCGTTCGCGCTGGCGGAGACGGCGGCTCTGCGGCGTGTCGCCGGTCCGGCTCTCGGCCCTCACCGGCAACTTCATCTCGGCGATCGGCAGCTCGAGGTTGCGCCTGATGTCGGTCGCCAGCGCTTTTAGCGGCGAGATATAGAGCGTGTGCAGCTCGCCCTTGCCTTTAAGGTGCGCCAGATCCTCGCCCCTGCGGCGGCGCTCCGTAAGCTCGATCAACGACGGCAGGAATCCGGCCAACGTCTTGCCGCCACCGGTGGGCGCGATCAGCAGCACGCTCTTCCCCTGCTCCGCCAGGTCGACCAGCGCGAGCTGGTGCGGCCGGGGCGTCCAGCCGCGACTCTCGAACCAGCGTGCAAACAGATCGGGAAGATCCATATCCCTTGGGTAAGATGCACCCGGCTCCATGGCAACCGACACCCTAAACCCCCGCTCTTGGCTCTATCCCACGCCCCGCGGTCTTTACTGCGAGCCGGGTGATTTTTACGTCGATCCTGCGGTCGCGGTGAATCGCGCACTCATCACGCATGGACATGGCGATCATGCCCGGCCGGGCCATCGTGCAGCCTTGGCGACGCCGGAGACGCTGGCCATCATGCGCGCGCGCTTCGAGGACATGCCCAGGACGACGCAGCAGCCGCTGGCCTACGGCGAGACCATCCGTCTGGGAGAGGTCGATGTCCGCCTGGCGCCGGCCGGTCATATCCTGGGCTCGGCGCAAGCAGTGCTGACCTATCGCGGCCAGCGCATCGTGGTCTCGGGCGACTTCAAGCGCCGGCCGGATCCCACCTGTCCTCCGTTCGAGCCGGTGCCGTGCGACGTCTTCATCACCGAGGCCACCTTCGCCCTGCCGGTCTTCCATCATCCCTCCGATGCCGGAGAGATTGCCAAGCTGCTGCGCTCCGTCGCCACCTTCCCCGAGCGTACGCATCTGGTGGGCGTCTATGCGCTGGGCAAGTGCCAGCGCGTGATCAAGCTCCTGCGCGCCGCCGGCTACGACCAGCGCATCTGGCTGCATGGCAGCCTGCTGTCGCTGTGCAAGCTCTACCAGGACCATGGCATCGATCTCGGCGACGTGGCGCCGGTGTCCGACGCCATCCTCGAAACCTTCAGGGGCGCCATCGTGCTCTGCCCGCCCTCGGCCATGGCCGACCGATGGTCGCGTCGCTTTGCTGATCCGGTAGCGGCCTTGTGCTCGGGCTGGATGGGCGTGCGGGCCCGCGCCCGCCAGCGCGGCGCCGAATTGCCACTTGTGATCTCCGATCATGCCGATTGGGCCGAGTTGACCCAGACCCTGAAGGACGTGGGCGCCCCCAAGGTCTGGGTGACGCATGGCCGCGAGGAGGCGCTGGTCCACTATGCCCGTTCGATCGGCATCGATGCCGAGGCGCTGCATCTCGCCGGCCGCGAGGAAGAAGGCGCCTGAACCGTGCAGGCCTTCGCCCAGCTTCTCGATTCGCTCTCCTTCGAATCCGCACGCAACGCCAAGCTCCGGCTGATCGAGGCCTATCTGCGCGCCGCCCCCGACCCGGATCGTGGCTGGGCACTGGCGGCACTGACCGGCGGTCTCGATTTTCCCGCCGCCAAGCCCGCCCTGCTGCGCGGCTTCGGCCAGGACAAGATCGGCCCGGAGCTGTTCGCCCTCTCCTACGACTATGTCGGCGATCTCGCTGAAACGCTGGCGTTGATCTGGGAGACCGATCCCGCGGCGGGCCCGCCACCCAGCCTGGGCGAAGTGGTCGAGACGCTGCAGCGCGCCACCAAGACCCAGACGCCGGCGATCCTGAAGCGCTGGCTGGATGCGCTCGATTCGACCGGCCGCTGGGCGCTCCTGAAACTGCTGACCGGCGCACTGCGGGTCGGCGTCTCGGCCCGCCTTGCCAAGCAGGCCGCCGCCAACATCGGCAACCAGCCGGTCGATGCCGTCGAGGAGATCTGGCACGGGCTCTCGCCGCCCTACCGGCCGATGTTCGACTGGCTGCTGCAGGGCGCACCCCGACCGCAGACCAACGCCGGGGGCGCGTTCCTGCCGCCGATGCTGGCCAATCCCATCGACCGCGCCGAACTGGACGCGCTCGATCCCTCGCATTTCCGCGCCGAATGGAAATGGGATGGCATCCGTGTGCAGGTCGCGGCCTCGGGCGGCGTGAAGCGCCTTTTCAGCCGCGCCGGCGAGGATATCTCCGGTTCGTTTCCCGACATCGTCGAAGCGATCGATTTCGAAGGCGTGTTCGACGGCGAGCTGCTGGTGCGGCGCGAAGAGGCCGTGGCGCCATTCAACGACCTGCAGCAGCGGCTCAACCGCAAAAGCGTGACGCCCAGGATGCTGAAGGAGCATCCCGCGCATGTCAGGCTTTACGATGTGCTGTTCCTGGAAGGCCAGGACCTGCGCACGCTCTCTTTCGACGAGCGGCGCATCCGGTTGGACTCCTGGATGGCGCTGAAGCCGCGACAACGCTTCGACCTCTCGCCGCTGGTGCCGTTCAGGGATTGGGCACATCTCGCCCAGATGCGCGAGGAGGCACGGCACGACAGCGTCGAAGGGCTAATGCTGAAGCGCGGCGACAGCAGCTATCTTGCCGGCAGGCCGCGGGGGCCGTGGTTCAAGTGGAAGCGCGACCCGATGCTGGCCGATTGCGTGTTGATGTATGCCCAGCGCGGCCACGGCAAGCGCAGCTCGTTCTACTCCGACTTCACCTTCGGCTGCTGGCGCGCAGTAAGCTCAGAGGACGCCGAGGGCAAGCGCGAGCTGGCGCCCGTCGGGAAGGCCTACTTCGGCTTTACGGACGAGGAACTGCGCTGGCTCGACAAGTGGGTACGCGACCACACCACGAACCGATTCGGGCCGGTGCGCGAAGTGACGCAAGAACTGGTGCTGGAGGTGGCTTTCGACGGCATTTCCCGCTCGAGTCGCCACAAATCGGGTGTGGCCTTGCGCTTCCCCAGGATCAGTCGCATCCGGAAGGACAAGCCGGCGACAGAAGCCGATACCGTCGACGACCTCCTGCGGCTCTTGCCGTAACGGGCCCGCAACACCATTATCCAGTGGTCATGATCGACCCGTTTGGCCGCCATATTTCCTACCTCCGCGTGTCGGTGACAGACCGCTGCGACTTCCGCTGCGTCTATTGCATGGCCGAGGACATGACCTTCCTGCCCAAGGCGGAAGTGCTGTCGCTGGAGGAGCTGGAGCGTCTGTGCAGCGCCTTCGTGCGCCGCGGCGTCAAGAAGCTGCGCCTGACCGGCGGCGAGCCGCTGGTGCGCAAGAA
>CAMAYC010000102.1 GCA_945862125.1 Reyranella massiliensis 521 | reverse complement strand
ATCAAGACGATGGTTGTTCGCGGCGCTCCGCTGATCGGCGCGGCGGCGGCCTACGGCATGGCGCTGGCCATGGACGAGGACCCGTCCGACGCGGCCCTCGCCGGCGCCTACAAGCTCCTGCTGGAGTCACGCCCAACCGCCGTCAATTTGCGCTGGGCGCTCGACGATTTGCGCGCGCTGCTGCAGCCCTTACCCGCCGCCAAGCGCCGCGAGGCGGCCTATAAGCGCGCGGCGGAGATCTGCGACGAGGATGTCGAAATCTGCCGCCGCATCGGCGAGAACGGGCTCGGGCTCATCCGCAAGCTCAAGCCCAAAGGCAACCGCATCAACGCGCTCACCCACTGCAACGCCGGCTGGCTCGCCACCGTCGACTGGGGCACTGCGCTTTCGCCCATCTATCAGGCCCACAATGCCGGCATTCCCATCCATGTCTGGGTCGACGAAACCCGCCCCAGAAATCAAGGCGCCAGCCTGACGGCATGGGAACTGGGCAAGCACGGCGTGCCGCACACCGTGATCGCCGACAATGCCGGCGGCCACCTGATGCAGCACGGCCAAGTCGACTTCTGCATCGTCGGCTCCGACCGCACCACGCGAAGCGGCGACGTCTGCAACAAGATCGGCACCTATCTGAAGGCGCTCGCCGCCCACGACAATGGCGTGCCTTTCTATGTCGGCCTGCCCTACCCCACCATCGACTGGACGATCAGCGACGGCGTCGCCAAGATCCCGATCGAGGAGCGGAGCGCGCGCGAGGTCTCGCACATGACCGGCCGCACCGGCACGGGCGAGATCACCACGGTGCAGATCCTCCCCGACGGCAGCGCCGCCGCCAATCCCGGCTTCGACGTCACCCCGGCGCGCCTGGTCACCGGCCTGATCACCGAGCGCGGTGTCGCAGCCGCCAGCGAAGCGGGATTGCTCGCGCTCTATCCCGAACAAGCACGCGCAGCGTGATCCTCTCGCCGGCAGTGAGGGCGACCGCCGGCCTCGGCATCACGCAGATCATCGGCTGGGGCACCACCTTTCTCATGCCCTCGGTCCTCGGCCGCCATATCGAGCGCGACCTCGGGCTGCCGAGCGAGATTGTCTACGGCGGCATCACCGTGATGTTCGGCGTCGGCGCGGTGTTTGCCCCGTGGGTCGGCAAGTCGATGGACAGGACCGGCGCACGCAGCCTGATGGCCGCGGGCTCGCTCCTCTATGCGCTCTCACTCGCCGCCCTGTCGGCAAGCCAGGGCCTCGTGAGTTATCTCCTATGCTGGGCGGCGCTGGGCGTGGCCACCACCCTTGCCCTCAACACGCCGGCCAGCATCGCGCTGGCGCAAGTGGCCGGCGCCCGCGCGCGCCAGGCCATCGCCGTGCTGGCCATCGTCGGCGGCTTCGCCTCCACCGTCTTCTGGCCGCTGTCTGGCGTGCTCGAACCCTGGGTCGGATGGCGCGGCACGCTGCTGATCTTCGCCGGCCTGCATCTTTTCGTCTGCCTACCGGTCCACCTGCTGATGCTGCCGGGCCGCCCGCCCGCGATCCCGGCCAACGCCACGCCGCCGCCCGCCGCCGGCCTGTCGGCGGCCGAGAGCACCCGCACCTTCCTGCTGCTGGCGCTCGCCTTCTCGTGCGGCGCCTTCATCTTCACCGGCTTCATCGTCCATGCCATCGACGTGCTGCGCGGCCTCGGCCACGACCCGGCGACCGCGCTGCTGCTGGCGTCGCTGATCGGCCCCGCCCAGGTGTCGGTGCGCCTGGTCGAGCTCACCTTCGGCCACCGCTATTCGATCATGAGCTCGGCCCTGTTCGCCGCCGCCGTCCTGCCGCTCGGCCTCGGGCTCGCCTGGCTGGCCGGCGGCAACCTCGTGGTGGCACTCCTCTGCCTGATGGCCTACGGCGTCGCCAACGGGCTGAAGGCCGTGCTGCGCGCCACGCTGCCGCTCGCCCTCTTCGGGCGCGCCCAGTTCGGCACGATCATGGGCCGCCTCGCCCTGCCCCAGGGCATCGTCTCGGCCGCCGCCCCGCCGGTGCTGGCCGCCGTGATGGCCAACTTCGGCGCCGAGGGTGTGCTCGCCCTCTGCTTCGTCATCGCCAGCATCGCCTTCGCCGCCACGATCGCCCTCGTCCGCGCGAGCCCCAAGGTTCGGTGAGGACGCGATAGCGATTTTCCGGACGACACCGCGAGCAACGAAACACCCCCGCAGTCGTTCACATCTCCATGACGCAATTCCCCACCGGGCTCTCCCTGCTCACTCTTCTCCTTGCCGCCGGCTGCGCCAGCGTGCCGCTCGACTCGGCTCAGGAGGACGCAAGAGGCAAGCAGTTCGTGCCGCCGCCGCCCGACCGGGGATCGCTCTATGTCTATCGCCAGGGCCCGATGGGTGCACCCGTGTCGCTGGGCGTCACCCTCGCCGGCCGGGCCGAGGCCCGGCTCGCCCAGGATACCTTCGTGTGGCTCGAACCGGCGCCTGGCCCGATCGACGTCAGGTGCGCGGGCACCGACGGCGGCGCCGAAACCGTGGTCAACGTGGGACCGGGCGAAACCCGCTTCGTCGAGGTGGCGTACCGCCCCGGCCTGATGGGCAGCCGCTGCGCGGTGACGGAAGTGGCGGAGGCCGAGGGCCGCGCGGCGGTGCTTCAGGGCAAACGGGCGGTAGGGCCTTAGGCCGACGCACCAGGATCATGCTGATATGAAAACGATCTGAAAGCCCGGCCGACACCGGCTGTGTTCAATATGAGACGGTTGCGGGACCTGCCGTCCGCTATTCTCCGAGTTGCTGGTTCGGTCCCCCCAACCAGCAGGCTGTAAGTACCAAGAGAGGCCCCGCCGGCCCCCAGCCGGCGGGGTTTTCATTAAGGGCGCGCACCCCGCTTTCCTGATCGATCCAGGCGGGGACACCATCCAAGGGCTGCCACCGCCACAATCTGGTCACGCCGCCGCACACAACTTGCTCAGCAACCCTGCAACGTCGCGACCGTTCTGCATGAATGGAATTCACCATGGAGGCATTCATGTCGCGCATCTCAACGCTCGCCGTTCTCACTGTCCTGGCCGTGGCCACTGCGGCCTGCGGTGATCGGCCCGTCGACCGGGCCCTGACCGGTGGCGCCATCGGCGCCGGCGGCGGCGCGCTCGTAGGCTCAGCCGTGGGCAACCCGGTGGCCGGCGCCGTTGTCGGCGGCCTCGGCGGCGCCGCGATCGGTGCAGCCACCGCCCCCAGCTACGACTGACAACGACTTGATCGAAAGGGATCGAACGGAGCCGCCGGGACGATGTCCCGGCGGCTTTCGTGCGCGCGTCGCTAGCGAGTCTGGATGTTGCCGCTGGAGTCGATCGTCACGGCTTGCTCGATGCTGTCGCGGACAGCCCGCCCACTCCAGGTTCCGTCGGGGTTGGCTGTCATTCCCCTGATATCGCGATAGCCCTCGCCTTCCAGTTTCGACTTGGCGGCGCCTTCATCCAGGCCCGCCGAAGGAGAGCGCGTCATCGGATTGGCATCCGGCGCCGGCTGGATGGACGGCTGGATGGAGGGCTGTATCTGCGCGACCGCCGTCGCCGTCATGGCGACGACAAGGCAAGAGGCGATGGTGAGGATTGGCTTCATGTCGGATCTCCGTTGCTGCGCCTGGATCGCATCTGAACGAGCGGCGAGGCTGCGGCGTTGCGGAAGATCGAGCGAAAGTTCTTCAGGACGCGGCAAAGACCTGCGACAGGGCTTCCTGGAGCTTGGCGCGCGACACCGGCTTGGCGATCAATGCCGCATGCGGCACGGCCCGCATCTCGGCGGCAAGCCCCGGCTCGTCGGCATAGGCAGTGCAGAAGACGATGGGCATGTCGGCGCTCTCGCGGATTTTTCGCGCAGCTTCGAGACCGCTGCCACCACCGGCCAACCGATAGTCCATGAGGACGGCGTCGCAGCCCTGGGCGCCGGCAACCGCCGCGCCTTCCGTGGCGACGGTGGCCGAGACCTCGTAGCCGAGAGCACGGATCATGTCGGCCAAGGACCAGGCAATGAGGGGTTCGTCCTCGACGATCAGTATCTTGCGGCTGTCCACAGTCTTCTCACTTCAAACTAGCTGTCTTCATGCCGAGTGCAGAGTCTACTCCCATTCAATGAGTCCGCCTATCCAAACGTTCCATCAGTCCACCACGATGGTTGCCGGGGCATCGACCTGCCACACGACACCGTCAGCCAGATAGTCGAGTGTAACTCGTCCGTTCAGCGTGGCGGCAGTCATGTCGATCACGACCCGGCTGCCGAAGCCGCCCTGAGCCGGCTTCACGACCGGCGGTCCGCCGCTTTCCCGCCAGGTCAGCCGGAAGCGTTGCGCGCCGTCGGGGTCGGGCTCGAGTCGCCAAGCAATGAGGACGGCGCCCTCGGGCACCGACAAGCATCCGTACTTGGTGGCGTTGGTGGCGAGCTCGTGCAGCGCCATGCCGAGCATGTTGGCGGCTTCCGGCCTGAGTCGCACCTCGGGACCGGCGATCTCGAGTCGCTTGCCCGGCTCGGCGAAGGGCGCGAGCTGCGTGCGCACGAGCTGGCCCAATTCGACGCCGCCGCGGGAGCCGGAAACGACGAGGTCCTGCAGCAGCGCCAGCGCCTGAAGGCGCGCCCCGAAGCGTTCCATGAACTCGTCGGCGCCGGCCGAGCGCAGGGTCTCGCCGGCGATCGCCTGGACGACCGCGAGCAGATTCTTGGAGCGATGCGCGAGCTCGCGCACCAGCATGGTGTTGCGATCCTGCTGGGCCCGGAGCGTGGTGACCTCGACCGACACGCCCAGCACGCCCGCGACCTCGCCGTCGCCGTCGCGTATCGCCTCGAGGCGCTGGCGGTAATGCCGCGCCGCCTCGCCCTTGCCCGTGGTCAGCTCGCCCTGCTGCGGCTGGCCGGTGGCAAAGACCTTTTCGCGCAGCGCGATGGCGCCTGCCCGCTCGTCGGGCTCGTCGACCAGATCCTCCTCGCGCTTGCCGACGAAGTTGCGCGCGCGGTAGCCAGCACTTTCGCTGATCCAGGTGATGCGGCGGTCGCGGCCCTGGACGAACACGACGATGTCTGCGCCGCGGAGCGCGGCATTGAAGCGGGCCAGCGTCTCGCGCAACTCGCGCGTGCGTTCGCTCAGCCGCTCCGAGGCAAGCCGCAGCGCCGCGGCAACCTCGTTGGCCTCGCGCACCGGCGAGCGCAGCGGCGGCGGAATGCGCTCCTCCTCGACCAGGGTGGCAAAGCCCGCGATCTGCCGAATTGGCCGCGCGATCAGCCGGGCGACCACGACCGCCAGACCCAGCGCCATCAGGAGGAGAAACAGGCCGGCGCCGGCGATCGACCACAGGTTGGAGATGAATTGCGCGCGTGCCGCCGACACCGGAACGCCGGCGGCAACCTGCCAGCCCGAGATGGGCGAGATCTTGGAGGCACGGAGCATCTCGACATTGTCGAGATTGATGCTGCGCGTGACGCCCCCGTCCAGGGTCGCCTGCAGGCGCGCCGGCAGGGGCTTGCCGACGAAATCGTCGTGGCGCTGCAGGCGGGCGATGACCACGCCCTTGCGGTCGACCAGGATGGTATTCCACTCGGTCGGCAGCTTCTGGCCCCGCATGATCGCGAGCAGGCGTTCGGGATCGACCGACATGTGCAGGAAGCCGCGCAATGCGCCGCCGTAGTGAACGGGCACCGTCAGCGTGACGACGGGGCCGCCTGCCACGGTGCCCACGATCAGGTCGGAGACGTGCGGCTTCAGGGTCTGGCGCACTGCAGCATCGATCTCGGCCTGGTCCGAGCGCGGCAGGGCCGCGCCCCAGGGCCGGCGAGTGTTCATGAGCTGCTGGCCGCCCAGGTCGCGATAGAGAAGCTGCAGCCCCAGCGGATGCAAGGCCTCCACTGCAAGCTCGTGAAATGCCTGCAGTTCACCGGTGGCGAGCTGCGGCGAGCCGGCGAACACCGAGAGGGTGGCCAGCATGAGGCCGAGTTCGCGGCCAATGTCCTTGGAAAGATCGTCCGCCACCTGTTCCAGGCGGCGCTCCATCTGCTCGGTCCGAATTTGCGAATCGCGGTAAAGCAAAAGGCCGCTGGCGACGACGCCGGGAACGATCAGGCTGGCGCCGAACAGAAAGAGGAGCGCCACGAGCGGCCAGCCACCCGGCGCGCGGGTCGCCTCCCGGCCCTCGGGCGCGGCAGACTCTCCCGCCTCGCTCTCGGGCGTCAACAGACCCTCATCTTCCTGAGCGAGTTTGATCGAGCGAAACACGACGGGAATCCCCCGGTACGGCCCGAGCAACCGGGCGTTCCCTGCAGCGAAAGACTTGAGCAAAAACCTAGCGATATTCAACCCCATTGGTCGGAGCCAACGGACTCGAGGCGTCCGAGTTCCCGATTCGAAGTCCGCGTCGCAACATCGCGACCGCCGGGACGTTCACTCGTCTCGCATCATGGACATCTCCCCCGACACGACACACGACGGCCTGCGCGGCGGCTATCCGCCGTGGCGGCGACGCCAGCAGGCCGCGGGCCGACCGCTGCTGGCCGCCAACATGCGGTGCGAGGTTCTCGTCGTCGGCGCCGGCATCACCGGCTCCTTCATGGCCGAGCATCTGAGCGCACGCGGCCACGAGGTCTGCGTTCTCGACCGCGAGCGACCGGGCCTCGGCAGCACCGCCGCCAGCACCGCCATGCTGCTGTGGGAAATCGACACCCCGCTGACAAAGCTGACACAGTTTTACGGTTTCGAGAGGGCGGCTGACCTCTATCGCCACAGCCTGCGCGCGGTGAGCGGGCTCAAGGAGCTCGTGCAGTCAGCCGATCTACCGTGCGGCTTTCGCCCGCGACACTCGCTCTATCTCGCCGAAGCAGGCACCAACCCGCGCGAACTGCTGGCCGAGCACCGGCTGCGCGAGCGCGCCGGCCTGCCCGGCAGCCATCTCGACCATCGTCGATTGCTGTCCGAGTTTGCCCTGACACGCGAAGCGGCGTTGCTGTCGCCGGGATCGGCCGAGGTCGACCCGGTGCTGCTGTCGCAGGCGCTTCTCGCCCGCGCCGGTCGACACGGTGCGTCGCTGCTGGCGGGCGAGGCCGTAAGTTACGAAGCCTCTGCCGGCGGCGTCCTCGTGGGTCTCGACAACGGCTGCGCGATCGAAGCCGGCAAGGTGGTGCTGGCGACGGGCTACACCATGCCCGAATGGCTGGACGCACCGCTGCACGCCATCTCGTCGACCTGGGCCATCGCCACGCCGCCGCAACCGCCAGGCACGCTGTGGCGCGATCGCGTGCTCATCTGGGAGGCGGGAGAGAACTACTCTTATGCCCGCACCACCACCGACAACCGCATCGTGATCGGCGGCGAGGACGATCCGGACCTCGCCGACCAATCGGCGCGCGACGAGGCGATGGCGGCGAAGGCCGAGGTGCTGGTCGGCAAGCTGGCGGGGTTGTGGCCCAAGGCAATCCCACGTGCCGACTTCCAATGGTCCGGCGCGTTCGGCGAAACGGCGGACGGCCTGCCCCTGATCGGGCCAGTGCCGGGCCGGCCTCGCATGTTCGCGGCTTACGGCTACGGCGGCAACGGCATCACCTTCAGCTACATGGCCTCGCGCATGATCGGCCGCCTGATCGCAGGCGCGCGCGAAAACTGGTTCGACTATCTCGCTGTCGACAGGCCAGTTCCATTGGGCGCCTGAGCCATTATCCGCGACGTTGTGCGAGAGCGCGGCGAATTCCCCGTGTCACCGCCTCGCTGAGATAGAACGCGCGCTCACTGCGATAGCCCTGGTAGCGCGCGATCTCGATGGCGCCCACACTCGCCGCCAATCGGTCGGCGTCGGCCTTGTTCTCGAAGGCGCAATGCACCGCCGGGCCGCATTCATCCTCCATTGTTCTGACGGAATAGTGGCCCTGCGGCGAGAAGGTCACGATCAGGTCGTGCAATGCACGCGCGGTCTCGACGATGGGGCGGCCACCGTCGTCGGCTTGGCCCAGTATCAGATAAGGACTGACCGTTTCGAGAGTCGGTTGCTGTGTCATACCCAGGCAACGCTGCGCACTGCACCCAAGTTCCCGAGGCAACAAAACGTCGCGCCATGCGTTATAAAGCGGCATGCAGATCCCGGAAATCGGCCCCAAGACCGCACTTTTCCTGGATTTCGACGGCACGCTTGTCGAAATCGCGGAGACCCCCACCCGAGTCGTGGTCCCGCCCGACCTTCCAGTCCTGCTCTCGAAGTTACGTGACCTGTTGGGCGGCGCGGTTGCCATCGTGAGCGGCCGACCCTTGCTGGATACCGACAGGCTCCTGGCGCCTTTTTCAGGCGCGAGTTCGGGCGAGCATGGCGCGGCCATTCGCCATATCGATGGCACGCTCGACGAAGTCCGCTCCGAAGTCGCCGTGCCCGAAGAATGGAAGAAGGCATTGGCCGAAGAGACCGGCCAGTTGTCCGGTGTCATCCTCGAACTGAAGCCACACGGCGTCACCCTGCACTATCGCCTGGCGCCGGACCGCCAAGACGATGTGTGGCGGATCGCGCGCTCGCTGGTGAGCGACGATCACCCGTGGTTCCGCCTGATCCCCGCGCGCATGGCGGTCGAGATCGGCGTGAAGGCAACCACCAAGGGACGCGCCGTCGAAAATCTGATGGCCGCCCCGCCTTTCGCCGGCCGCGTGCCGATCTTCATCGGCGACGATTTCGCCGACGAGGCCGGCATGGCCGCGGCGCGCCGGCTGGGAGGCCAGGGCCTGCGCGTTGGCGAAGTCTTCGGCGGCGAGCCGGCGGCGGTGCGCGCCTGGCTGCAGGACGGTGTCGAGCGCCTCACGCGGCCGGTGATGGCATGAGCACCCTCGACCTCGCCCTCATCGGCAACTGCACCATCGCCAGCCTGATCGACCGCAACGGCCGTCACGTCTGGCATTGCGTCTCGCGACTCGACGGCGATCCGGTGTTCAATGCACTGCTGGGCGGCACCGACCCGCAGGCGGGCTTCATGGACATCGTGGTGCACGATCACACCGCCACCCGCCAGCGCTACCTGCCGAACGGCGCCGTCCTCGAGACAGTGATCGACGACAGCCACCAGGGCTCGCTGCGCATGCTCGACTTCGCACCGCGGTTCCAGCGCTTCGGGCGCATGTTCCGGCCGCCGATGCTGGTCCGCCGCATCGAACCCATCGCCGGCCGGCCGCGCATCACGCTCAGGCTGCGGCCGAACTTCGACTATGGCGCCCGGCCGCCGCAGATCACGTCCGGCTCGAACCATGTCCGATACGTGGGCACGAAGGAAGTACTGCGCCTCACCTCGGACGCACCGATCTCCTACATCCTCCATGAAACCGAATTCGTGCTCGATCGTCCGGTGACGTTGATCGTGGGCGCCGACGAGTCCGTGACCGACGGACCCGACACGATCAGCCGGACCTTCCTGCAGGAAACGACGCTCTATTGGCAGGAATGGGTGCGCGACCTCAACGTGCCGTTCGACTGGCAGGAGGCGGTGATCCGCGCCGCCATCACGCTGCAGCTCTGCAGCTACGAAGATACAGGCGCCGTACTGGCCGCGCTCACGACGTCGGTGCCGGAACACGATGGCAGCGGCCGCAACTGGGACTACCGCTACTGTTGGCTGCGTGACGCCTTCTTCACCGTGACGGCACTCAACCGGCTCTCCGCCACCCGCACCATGGAAGGCTTCGTCCGCTTCATCGTGGACGCGGTCGCGCGCAACGCCGGCGGCGCGATCGCGCCGCTGTTCGCCATGGCACCAGGCCGCAGCACGATGGAAGAGATCATCACTTCGCTGCCGGGCTATCGGGGCGGAGGCCCGGTGCGCATCGGCAACGCCGCGGTAAGCCAGCGCCAAAACGATGCCTACGGCTCGATCGTCATGACCGCCGCCCAGATGTTCTGGGACGAGCGCCTGCCCAGGCGCGGCGGCACCGAACTCTACCGCCAGCTCTGCCTGGTCGGCGAGGAAGCCGAACGGGTAGCGTTGATGCCCGATGCCGGGCTCTGGGAATATCGCAAGCGCGAGCGGGTCCACACTTTCTCCTCCGCCATGTGCTGGGCGGCCCAGCATCGCCTGGGCATGATCGCCCGCCGCATCGGCCTCGAGCAGGATTCCATCGACTGGTTCAGCCGCGCCAAGGGACTGCGCCAGGAAATCCTGCGGCGCTCCACGACCGCAGGCGGCTGGCTGTCGGGCGTGCTCGATGCCGAGGTCGTCGATGCTTCCAGCCTCGTGCTGCCCGAGGTCGGCCTGCTGCCGTCGAAGGATCCGCGATTCATCGCCACCGTCGATATCGTCCGCGAACGCCTGCTGCGTGGCGGCTTCATCATGCGCTATGCAGAGGCCGACGATTTCGGCGAGCCGCGCAACGCCTTTCTGCTCTGCACCTTCTGGTACATCGACGCGCTGGCCGCCATCGGGCGCCGCGACGAGGCGCTGGAAATCTTCAACAACGTGCTGGCCCGCCGCAATCACTTCGGGCTGCTCGCCGAAGACGTGGATCCGTCGACCGGCGAGTTGTGGGGCAACTTCCCGCAGACCTACTCCCAGGTCGGACTGATCCTGTGCGCGATGCGGCTGTCACGGAGCTGGGAGGAAGGTCTATGGCGCGCCTCGTAATCGTCTCCAACCGCGTTCCCATCCCCAAGTCGCGGGTGACCCAGGCGGGCGGCCTCGCCGTCGCGCTGCGCGACATCCTTGTGCCCGGGTCGATGTGGTTCGGCTGGAGTGGCCGCATCGCCAGCGAACCTTCCGCCACGGCCTCCCTGGTCGAGGCGCGCGGCGTCACCTATGCCACGGTCGACCTGACCGAGGAGCAGCACCGCGGCTTCTATACCGGCTTCGCCAACGGCGCGCTGTGGCCGCTTCTGCACTTCCGCCTGGGCCTGCTGCGCTATCGGCGCGAGGATTACGAGGCCTATCTCGACGTCAATGCGGCCTTTGCCTCGACCATGGCGGGGCTGCTGCAGGGCGACGACACCGTCTGGGTGCACGACTATCACCTGATTCCGCTCGGCCGCGTCCTGCGCCGCAACGGTTTTGGCGGGCCGCTGGGCTTCTTCCTGCATGTTCCCTTCGTGCCGCCCTCGATGATGCAGGCCCTGCCCGTCGGCCGCGAGATGATCGACGACCTCTGCCACTACGACGTCGTCGGTTTCCAGACCGAGGAGCACGCCCGCGATTTCCGCGACTGCGCGCAGCGCATGCTGGGCGCCACGGTGCGCGGCGAATCGGTACGGACCAAGGATGGCCGCACGGTGCGGGTGATCGTCGACCCGATCGGCATCGATGCCGATGCTTTCACGCACATGGCGGAGCGCGCGTCGCGCGACAAGACGGTGGCGCGCCTGGCGGAGTCGCTGGGCGATCGCGCACTTGCCATCGGCGTCGACCGCATGGACTATTCGAAGGGCCTCCCGCATCGCTTCGAGGCCTATGCGCGGCTTCTCGAGCGCTTCCCCGAACACCGGCGCAAGGTCCATCTCCTGCAAATCTGCCCGCGCTCACGCGAGGAAGTGGACGAATACCGCCGTCTTCGGGCCGAACTCGACCAGCTTGCGGGCCGCATCAACGGCCGCTACTCGGAGTTCGACTGGACGCCGCTCCGCTACAGCACGCGCGCGGCGCCGCGCACCACGCTGGCCGGCCTTTACCGCATTGCCCGCGTCGGCGTGGTGACGCCGTTGCGCGACGGCATGAACCTGGTGGCCAAGGAGTTCGTGGCGGCGCAACACGACGAGGATCCGGGTGTCCTGATCCTGTCGCAGTTCGCCGGCGCGGCGCACGAGCTCACCGAGGCGCTGATCGTCAATCCGTTCGACGCCGACGCCATCGCCGAAGCCATGCACCAGGCCCTGTCGATGCCGCTGGCCGAGCGCCGGGAACGCCACGCGCGCCTGAAGTCCAAGGTCCGAAGCACAACCGCCCAGGCCTATTGCCAGCGGTTCGTCGATGCGCTGGCGGCAGCCGCAGCCTTCCAGGCAGCCTGATAGCCGGCGAGCGGCGCAACGTCCCGGCAGCTGCCACGTTGAATGTGCTCTCGCGAGGAACAGCGTGACCATAACCACAACCGAGCCGCCCCAACAACAACCCGTGCTGACGCACGGTGGGCGTGTCCTGCCTGCCGTCTGCATCGACACCTACAACGAAGAACTGCGGGACGAGAACGGCTTCGTCGGCGACCGGGCGAGCGGACGCGCCTTCCGCGCGATCCTGGAGGACTGGCGCGAGCGCCTGGGCAGCAACGGCACCGATCCGTTCGGAAACACCGCGACAGAGGATTTGTCGAAATCGAAGCTCGACAAGGTTCTCGCCGGGGACGATCCAATCGCCGCGGGCCTCGTCCATACGGTGGTCGAGGAGTTTGCCGCCGAATTGGCCACGGTCGCGCGACGCTTTCTCCGCCTGGAAGCCTGGCGCGGCACCGAACGCATCGTCGTGGGCGGCGGCCTGAGCACATGCCAGATCGGGCGTCTCGCCATGGGGCGGGCCGCGGTGGTGCTGGCCGGCGAAGGCATCGCCATCGAATTGACGGCCATTGCCAATCATCCCGACAAGGCCGGCCTGATCGGTTCGGCCCATCTGGCGCCAAGTTGGGTCCTGGCCGGCCACGACGCCATCCTCGCAGCCGACATCGGCGGCACCAACCTCCGCGTCGGCGTCGTCGAGCTCAACATGAAGAAGGGCGATCTCTCGAAGGCCGCCGTCTGGAAGCACCTGCATTGGCGGCATCGCGACGACGCCCCCGGACGCGAGGAGGCGTTGCAGCGGATGGGCACGATGCTGGAGGAGCTGATCAAAAAGGCCAGTGCCGAAAAACTGAGGCTGGCGCCTTTCCTGGGTGTCGGCTGTCCCGGCCTGATCGACGACCAGGGCTTCATCCTCGCCGGCGGCCAGAACCTGCCCGGAAACTGGGAAGGCACCGACTTCAATCTCGCCCACGACCTCGTGTCCCGGCTCGACCGCATCCAGGGCCACGAGCCGGTGGTCGTGATCCACAATGATGCCGTCGTCCAGGGCCTGAGCGAAATTCCACGCATGAAGGACGTGTCGCACTGGGGCGTCTTCACGATCGGCACCGGGCTCGGCAACGCCCGCTTCACCAACCGGGAAACCGACTGATGTGGATCGGCGCCTTTCAACCGACGGCCTACCGGCCTCCGGGAGGCAGCGTGCAGCCCTTCTCGCAGGAGCTGACGGAGACCTTCTTTCGCGCCATCGCCGCACAATCGACGAGTGCCGTGATCGGACCGGGCTTCGTGTCGCTGGAGTTGCGGGCGACCAAAGGCGGCAAGGCCCAGTTCGTCTGGCATTTCAACGACGACATCGACCCCGAGACCGCACAAGCCTCGATCCAGATCATGCTCGACACGGTTGCACGACCGCTGTTGCAGGGCGCGCGCTGGGCCCCGCAATGGACTCCCGGAGAGCCGTCGACAGGGCGAACTTAAGAACTCTGGATTCTTGGCCTGCAACGAGCCTGACGGCGGGGCGTTCAGCTGCCATGCCGATCGAGCCCATGCGTTTGTCGCCCCACGAGTTGAGCCTCCTGCAAGCCCTCGAAAGCGGCCGAAGACCGGCTGTGACGTCCAGCCACCGGACGCGGCTGGAACTCCTGGGCCTGGTGCGCGACGGACCCGCCGGCCTGCAGCTGACGCTCGAAGGCCACCAGTGCGCCTGCCAGTTAGCGGCCCCGGCGGAACCCGAAAGACTTGCCCGCTCCGGCGAAGTCCGCTCCACCCCGCGCGATGCGAGGGGCCGGCGCAAGCACGGCCGACGCACGCTGCCGATTTGACCGGTCCGAGCCGCAACGCTCCGGCACTTCGGGCGTTACGTCCACTCGAAGACAAGCGGTGGGATACATGAAACGTGCGCTGATCATTCTTCCTCTGCTGGCCGTCATGGCCGGAGTCGCCAGCGCACAAATGCTGCAGCCGCCGGCTGCTCCATCTACCCCACCTGCCACGGCGAACGCGCCGGTGACGGCCAAGGCGGAATTGCCGCCACCGCCCCCTTCACGCGTCGCGCAGACCGTTGTCGCCCGGCAGGCCCCGGTCCCGATGGTGCTGACCGGCCGCCCCCCGGCGCTTGCCCCTGAAACGGCCCGCGCCGAGTCGGCGACTGCTGACAATGCGACCCGGCAATTCAGCGAGATCGATGCCAAGGCGGCCATCGAAGCCGACGGCTACAAGAAGCCGCGTATCGTGAACAAGGGTGCCGATGGCACGTGGCTGGCGCGGGCGCTCCGCGGCACCATGGAAGTGTCGCTGCGCGTCGATGCCCAGGGAAACGTCACAGGCGAATAGCTGTACGCGGTCAAAATCCGCGCCCGCGGCTGACGCCGCAGCGTTTGCCGTGGATAATAGGGCATGTCGCAGCCCCCTGCTTTTGTCCGCCTATCCACTGTCCGCCATGTCGGCTGGCTCGAATTCAACCGGCCGCCGGTCAATGCCTTCACCTTCGAGATGGTCGACGAGGTGCATGATGGCATAGCCGCCTCGCTCGCCGATCCCGATGTGAGAGTGCTGGTGCTGGCCAGCGCCGTCGAAGGCTATTTGAGCGCCGGGGCCGATCTCAACGTCTTCAGGGGCATGAAACCCGACGGCATGCGCGCCTGGGCGACGCGCTGTCACCAGATCGTGCGGCTGCTGCGGGGCTCGCCGAAGCCGCTGCTGGCCGCGATCAACGGCACCGCCGTCGGTGGCGGCCTCGAAATGACCCTGCATTGCGACCTGCGCTTCGCCGCCGCCAACGCCAGGCTCGGCCAGCCCGAGATCCGCATCGGCTTCATCCCGCCGATCGCCACCACCCAGGCGCTGGCTCATTTGATCGGACGGCCGCGCGCCATCCGCTATCTCTACGAGGGCCGCATGGTGCCGGCGGAAGAAGCGCGAAGCTGGGGCCTGGTCGACGAACTGGTGGCGCCCGACGGTTTGCGCGCCCACGTCCAGGCCTATGGCGAGGAGCTGTCGGCGAAATCGCCGGCAGCGCTTGCCGCCATCCGTCGCACAGTGACCCTGGGCGGTGGCCTCAGCTTCGAGGATGGCATGGCGTTCGAACTCGAAGCCGTGGTCGACCTCGCTGGCACGCCCGATTTCGCCGAAGGCATCGACGCCTTCCTGGCCAAGCGCCCGCCGGTATGGCCGCGTGGTTAAGCGCAGGCGAAAGCCAGCAACGCCTCGTCCTTACCAGGGCCGGCAATCACGGAAAGACCGAGCGGGCAACTGTCGAGCGTGGCGATCGGCAAGGTGACCGCGGGTAGCCCCGCGAGGCCCGCCACCGAACAGAGCGTGAGAGCTGCCTGATAAAATCGCTCGGCACGGCCATCGCGCAGGAAACGCAGGGGCGCGATACCGGGAGCGGTCGGCAAGAGCAGCAACGTGCCCGACGGCAGCAGCGCCTGCATCCGCGCCGCCATCTCGCGGCGCCAGGCCCGCCACTGCGGATCGACGGCCGGATCTAGGGCGCGCACGCCGGCGAAGCGCGGCGCGATGGTGGCACCGAAGCGCGGGTTCGACTCCAGGAACCCGCCCAGGGCACGCATGACGTCGAGCCCCTGCAGGGTCGCATAGGCTTCGAGAAATTCGGCCGCGCGACGGCCATAGACGTCGATCTCCTCGACGCTGCCCAGCCTCTCTGCCGCGCAACGCAGGGGCACAGCCGCCTCCGACTCAGCGAGCGCAAAGGCATCGGCCGCAATCAACAGCCGCATCTCGCGCTTCTGCACGGGTGGCGCCTGCAGCAGCGTCGCAGCACCAGCCAGCAGATGTGCCGGCGAGCGGGCAAAGAGCCCGACCGTGTCGAAAGTCGGCGCGAAGGGCATTACACCTTCCAGCGACACGCGGCCATGGGTCGGACGAAAGCCATAGAGACCGCAGAAGCTGGCCGGGACGCGCACCGAGCCTCCGGTGTCGGTGCCGAGGCCGAGATCGGCCAGTCCGGCCGCGACTGCAACGGCCGAGCCGCTGGATGAGCCACCCGGCAGCCGGTCGAGGCAGCGTGGATTGATCGGCGTGCCGTAATGCTCGTTCTCGCCTTCCAGGCTGAAGGCGAGTTCGTCGGTGACGGTCTTGCCGACCATCGCGGCGCCTGCCTGCAGCAACCGCTGCACGACAACGGCGGAGGTCGCGGCCGGCGTCTGTTGCCCATGCCAGTCCGGATTGCCGCCGCCCGTCACCGAGCCCGCGACATCGATCAGGTCCTTGGTCACGAAGGTCAATCCATCGAGCGGCCCGGAGCCCGTGGGCTCGAGTTGCGTCCGCGG
>CAMAYC010000101.1 GCA_945862125.1 Reyranella massiliensis 521 | reverse complement strand
CTCGCCCAGCACCTGACGCTCGAACATCGTGCGGGTCCAGGTCGTGCCGCCCGACGGGCCGACGACCTGACCGATCATCTTGTTCTTGTACTCGGGCTTGGTGAGATCCATCCAGGTCTTGGGCGCGTTCTTCACCAGCGCGGTGTTGTAGGCAATCGCCCAGCCCAGCGTGACGCCCGGCCACAGCTTGGGCGAAACCAATGCGTCGGGCCGGTAGTCGGCGGCGTTCGGCGGCGTGTAGTCCTGGAAGAGGTCGGCGATCTCCAGCATCAGGCCGCGGTCGGAATGGTTGACCACGTCGGCGCCGAGCTTGCCGGCGGCCGCTTCGGTCTTGATGCGGGTGATGAGCTGGCCGCCCGGCGCACGAACCATCGCCACCTTGATCTTGGGGAAGCGCTTGTTGAACTCCTTGATCACCTCCTGCTCCGTCTCGGCGAAGTTGGCGGTGTAGTAGGTTAGCCCGCCTTCCTTTTCGGCCGCTGCAATCAGCTCCTTCGAGCCGAACGGATCCTGCTGGGCCAACGCCGGCAGGGCGAGACCGGTGGCAGCGGCTCCGGCGATGCCGGCAAGCATTGTTCTACGCTTCATGAGGTTTCCTCCTGTTTCCTGATATCAGCCGGCACGGCCAGCGCCTTCTGCAGCGCCGCGTGAGAGCCAAGTGGTGAATCCGAGCAGGATCACGAGGATCACTGTCTGGACGAGGCTGAAGGCGGCGGTCTTGCCGATGTTGCCGCCTTCATAATAGTCGAGCAGCAACACGGCCATCACGGTCGTGTCGCTGGTGTAGAGGAAGAGCGACGACCCGAGTTCGCGTACGGCGAGCACGAACAGCAGCGTCATCGAGGCGACGATGCCCGGCCGGGCGAGCGGCAGCATGATCGTCCAGATCGTGCCGAGCAGGCCACGGCCGCAGACCCAGGCGGCTTCCTCGAGTTCCTTGTGGATCTGCATGAACGACGTCGATAACGCCTTTACCGTATCGGGAATGAACCGCGCGACAAAGGCCAGCGCCAGGATCCAGATCGTACCGTAGAGGCCACCGGGCAGCCCGATCCAAGCCCAGAGATAGGCCACGCCGACGACGAGGCCGGGAATGGCGACCGGGATCGTCGAGAGCAGATCGATCGATTTGCGCCCCGCGACCTGGGTCCGGTTGATTGTGTAGCCGATGGCGAAGGCCAGGAGGCCGCCGATCACGGCCGTGATGACGCCGACCTTCATGGTGTTCCAGATCGACGTCATCGTCAGCGGATTGTCGAAGATCGAATTGAAATGCACCCAGCTGTAGGCCTTCATGTCGAAGACCGCATCGAAGTCCTTGAAGAACAGAAACCTGCGGAAGGCGGCGATCACCAGGGCGATCGTGGGCAACACGACGACGACGAAGAGATAGGCGAGGGCGAGGCTGAAAGTGAACCAGCGCCAGGGCCCGAGGTTGAGGCTGCGCGGGCGGAATGCCTTGCCGGCAACGGTGGCGAAGCTTCTGCCCGACAGCACGCGCTGTTGCGCCCAGACCAGAATTGCCGTGACGAACATCAGCAGGATCGCGACGGCCGCGGCGGTGTTGTAAAGGGGCGGACTCCAGGCGGTAAGCTTGAAGATGTATGTCGTGAGTACGCTGATGTTGGCGGGAGCGCCGAGCGCTGCCGGCACGCCGTAGATGCCGAGCATCACGACAAAGGACAGCAGCGATCCCGCCAGGATCGCCGGCGCGATCAGCGGGAACGTCACGGTGAAGATCGTCGTGAAGGCACTGGCGCCGGACACTTCCGACGCTTCTTCGAGGCTCGGGTCCATGTTCCGGAGCGCCGAGGCCGTGAACATGTAGACATAGGGGGCGTAGTAGAAGCCGAAAACCAGGATCAGGCCCGACATCGAATAGAAGTCGAAGCGAAAATCTACGCCCAACCACTTGAGTGCGGTGTTGAGCAGGCCGGTCTTCGGCGACCCGAGGATGCTCCAGGCGACGCCTGCGACCAGCGGCGGCACGAACAGCGGGATCATGCTGGCGCCAGCGATGAAGCCCTTGAACGGCGTGTTGGTGCGGACGACGATCCACGAGAAGGCGAGGCCGATCACCACCGCCAGGATCGTGCCCCCACCGCATGCCATCAGCGCGTTGAAGAAGGCGAAGCGGACATTCTCGTTGCCCAGCACGGCGATGAAATGGGTCAGCGATGGGTTGAACTTGCCGAATCCGTCGATCACCGGGTTGGAATCGCTGACGGCACCGAAGAACAGCATCAGCAGCGGGTAGATGACCAGGAAAGTCAGGATGAGAAGAAGGGCGGTCACCCATAGCGGCGCGGCGAGGCGGCGCGCAGGGCGCTGTACCTCGGCTACTGCAGGCAATGCTTCGACGCTCGTCGCCGTCAACGCTCGAGTTCCTCCCATGCGTCCGCGGCAGTGCCGGCGGCTTCTTCATTTGGTGTGTAACCGTAGCCCATCGGGAAATCCGACGCTACGCTTGGTTATGAAACTCCCGACCCATGATCGATACGACTATGTGCCGCTACGCGGCCGACCCGACTATTCGTGGCCCGGCGGCCGGCGGCTCGCCGTCTACTTTGCCCTCAACCTGGAGCACTTTTCCTTCGGCGAAGGTCTCGGCGCCGAACTCGCCCCGGGCGGGCCGCAACCCGACGTCCTCAACTTTGCCTGGCGGGACTATGGGAACCGCGTCGGGGCCTGGTACCTGCTCGACGTTTTCGATGCGCTCAAGCTGCCTTTGGCCGCCTCGCCAACAGTTCCATGTACGACTACGCGCAAGACCTCATGGCGGCGGTGCGGGCGCGCGGCGATGAGATCGTGGGCCATGGCCGAACCAATGCCGAACGGCAGGGCCACCTCGATGAGGCCGCCGAGCGCGCATTGATAGGCGAAGCGACGGGCCGCCTGTCGGAAGCCGAAGCGGCGAAGCCGGAGGGCTGGCTGGGGCCGTGGATCTCCCACAGCCACCGTACGCCCGACCTCCTGGCGGAAGCCGGCTACCGCTATCTCCTCGACTGGTGCATGGACGACCAGCCGATCTGGTTCCGCTGCCGTGGCGGCAAGCGCATCCTGGCGGTGCCCTATCCGCAGGACGTGAACGACATTCCTGCCATCGTCGCACGCAAGATGGGCGCCGCTGAATTCGCCGACATGATCGTCGACCAGTTCGACGAGATGCTGGAGCTTTCCGAGTCGCGGCCGTTGGTCATGGGCGTGGCGCTGCATGCCTACCTCGTGGGCCAGCCGCACCGGCTGAGGCATCTCAAGCGCGCGCTGCGACATATCTCGGCACGGCGCGAAGCGATCTGGCTGACGACACCGGGCGCCATCGCCAGGCACTGCGAGTCCCTTCCCGCCGGCACCGTTCCCTGAGGAGCTTCATGCGTCTTTTCACCGCCACGCTCGCCACCGAGACCAACACATTCTCGCCGCTGCCGACCAGCCTGGAGAACTACCGCGAGTCGGTCTTCCTCCGTCCCGGAGAACATCCGACCGATGCGCCGCGCATGTGCACCGCGCCGCTGTTCGTCGGCCGTGCCCGTGCCAAGGCCGAAGGCTTCGAATTGATCGAGGGGAGCTGCTTTGCCGCCAGCCCCGCCGGCACCACCAACCGCGCCGACTACGAAACCATGCGCGACGAAATCCTCGACCAGCTCAAGGCAGCCCTGCCGGTCGACGGGCTGCTGCTCGGCCTGCACGGCGCCATGGTGGCGCACGGCTATGACGACGTCGAAGGCGACATCATCGAACGGGCCCGCGCCATTGTCGGCCCGAAATGCGTGATCGGCGTCGAACTCGATCCGCACTGCCATCTCACGATGAAGCGCGTCGCGGCCTCCGACATCATGGTGCTCTACAAGGAGTTCCCGCATACCGACGTGGTCGAGCGCGCCGAGGACGTTCTCGATCTGATGCTGCGTACCTTGCGCGGCCAAATCAAGCCGGTGACCTCCGTCTACGACTGCCGCCAGATTCAGAGCTATCCCACGACGATCCAGCCGATGCGCGGCCTCGTCGACCGCATGATGGCGATGGAGGGCAAGGACGGCATTCTCTCCGTCTCCATTGCGCACTGCTTTCCCTACGGCGACGTGCCCGAGATCGGCACGCGGGTTCTGGTGATCGCGGACGGCGACAAGGCAAAGGCCGATGCGCGGGCCACTGCGCTGGGCGAGGAACTGGTGTCGTTGCGTGGCAAGACTTCGCCGCAATTCTTCGATGTCCCGGATGGCGTGGGCGAGGCGCGAGCCTTCAACGACCTGCCGGTGGTGATTGCCGATCCGTCCGACAATGCCGGCGGCGGAGCGCCCTCGGACAATACTGACATCCTGCGCTACCTGATCGCGGAGAAAGTCGAGAACGCCTGTCTCGGCCCGATCTGGGATCCGATCGCCGTCCGCATCTGCTTCGACGCCGGGCTCGGTGCGAAGATCGGTCTGCGCTTCGGCGGCAAGATCGCGCCCTCATCGGGGCAGCCGGTCGATGCCGAGGTGGAGATCGTGGGCTTGAAGCGTGATGCCTGGCAGCGCTTCGGCCCGACCCAGGTTCCGGTGGGCGACTGCGCCGCCGTCCGGGTAGGCGGTGTCGACGTTGTGCTGATCACCAAGCGCACCCAGGCGACTGGGCTCGAGCTCTTCACGAATCTTGGCATCGATCCTGCACGAAAGAAGATCGTCGTGGTGAAATCGACCAATCACTTCATGGCGGCCTACGGACCGATCGCCAAAAAGGTGGTCTATGTCGAATCGAGCGGACCGCTCAGGCGCGACCACCGCAAGATGCCCTATGCGAAGGTCCAGCGGCCGATCTGGCCGCTCGATCCCGATGCGAAGCCGCGTGGGCTCATCTCATAGCGTCGTGCTGGACAATCACGAGCGGCGCTTAGCATACTCGCTGCGGGGAGTTTAGGGAGACGATCGCATGTTGAAACGTATTCTCGCGGGCGCCGTGGCGCTGGTCGTTCCGTTCGCCGCGGCTCAGGCCCAGGGGCAGGAGAAGGTCCTGCGGGCGGTGATGCATGCCGACGTGCGCGTCATCGATCCGATCTGGACCACCCAGACCATCGCCAGCATACACGGCATGCTGATCTACGACACGCTGTTCGGAAATGACGCCAACCTGAAGCCGCAGCCGCAGATGGTCGGCAAGTACGAAGTCAGCCCCGACCGGCTGACCTACACCTTCACCTTGCGCGACGGACTCAAGTTCCACGACGGCTCGCCGGTCACCACCAAGGACGTCATGGCCTCGCTCAAGCGCTGGGGCTCCAAGGACGGCGTCGGCATCAGGCTGTTCTCCTATGTGGTCAAGCAGGAGGCGGTCGACGACAAGACCTTCAAGATGGTCCTGAAGGAGCCTTACGGCATGGTGCTGGAGTCGCTCGGCAAGAGCGGCAGCTCGGTCGCCATCATCATGCGCGAGCAGGAGGCGCTCACCGACCCGCAGCAGCAGGTCAAGGAGGCAATCGGGTCCGGCCCCTACAAGTTCGCCAAGGAGCAGTGGGTTCCCGGCAGCAAGGCCGTCTATCTCAAGAACAAGGATTACGTGCCGCGTCCCGGCAACGAGCCGCCCTCGTCCTTCGCCGGCAGCAAGATCCCGGGCGTCGACCGCATCGAGCTGGTGTGGATCTCCGATCCGCAGACGGCGATGTCGGCGCTGGTCAACGGCGAGATCGACTTCTACGAGGCGCCCAACAACGACTTCCTGCCGATCCTGGCCAAGGCCAAGGGCGTCAAGCTGATGATGACCGGCAAGATCGACAGCACGCAAGGCATGATCCGGCTCAACCATCTCCATCCGCCGTTCGACAACGTCAAGGCGCGGCAGGCGATGTACCATCTGATCAACCAGGAGGATTTCCTGCGTGCCATCGTCGGCAACCCGGAATTCTACCGGGTCTGCCACGGCCTGCTGACCTGCGGTGGGCCCTACGAGAACACCGGCGGTTCCGCTTTCCTGAAGGACTACAATCCCAAGAAGGCGCTGCAACTCATGAAGGAGGCCGGCTACAAGGGTGAGCCGATCACCGTGCTGTTCACCACCGACCACAACACCATCACGCCTGCAACCCAGGTGCTGGTGCAGGCGATGCGCGAAGCGGGCCTTAACGTCGATGCCCAGTCGATGGACTGGGGCTCGGTCGTTTCGCGTCGCGCCAAAAAGGACCCGCCGGCCCAGGGTGGCTGGAACATCTTCGTCACCACGACAGGCGGTGTCGGGGCCTCCAACCCGGTGTTGCACACATGGATCGGGGCGGCCTGCGACAAGGGCCTGTTCGGTTGGCCCTGCGATCCCGAGATCGAGAAGCTGCGCAACGCCTTTGCGTTTGCCCAGACCGATGAGGAGCGCAAGAAGATTGCTACCGACCTTCAGACGAAGGCGATGGAGCAGGTTGTCTACATTCCGTTCGGGCAATGGAACACGCCGCTCGCCTTCCGCGCCGACAAGATCGACGGGGTCGTGCCCAATACCGGCCTCGCCGTCCTGTGGGGCATCACCAAGAAGTGACGCTTCTTCCAAGGCGGCTCGCATGACCGCCTATATCGTGCGCCGACTGTTCGCCACCCTGCCCGTGATGGCAGTGGTGGCGCTGTTCGTGTTCTTCCTCCTGCGTTTCGCGCCGGGCGATCCTGCCGCGATCATCGCCGGCGAAGACGCCACGGCCGAGGCGATTGCCGCCGTCCGCGCCAAGCTCGGCCTCGACCGGCCGATGGTAGAGCAGTTCTTCGTCTGGATCCTGCAACTGCTGCAGGGCGACATGGGCGTGTCGATCTTCTCCAACCTCGCTGTCACGCGCCTGATCTCGCAGCGTCTTGAGCCGACGGTGGCGCTTACGCTGTCCACCCTGTTCGTGGCCGTCGCGATGGCCGTTCCCATCGGCGTCGTGGCGGCGTGGAAGGCCCGCAAGCTGGTCGACCGCCTGGTCATGGGTTTCGCCGTGCTGGGCTTTGCCATGCCGGTGTTCGTGCTGGCCTATATCTTGATCTATTTCTTCGCCGTGCAGTGGCAACTCCTCCCGGTGCAGGGCTATCGCCCGATCGCCGAGGGCCTTTGGCCGTTCGTCGAGTGCCTGATCCTGCCGTCGGTGGCGCTGGGCGTGACCTACATGGCGTTGATCGCCCGCATCACGCGGGCCTCGATGCTGGAGGTGTTGGCGCAGGACTACATCCGCACCGCCAACGCCAAGGGGCTCGCCACCGACCGCGTGCTGCTGCTGCATGCGCTAAAGAACGCAGCCGTGCCGATCGTCACGGTGATCGGTATCGGCATTGCGCTGCTGATCTCTGGCGTGGTTATCACCGAGACGGTGTTCAACATTCCCGGCCTCGGCCGTCTCACCGTCGATGCCGTGCTGAAGCGCGACTATCCGGTGGTGCAGGGGCTGATCCTGGTATTCGCGGCCGCCAAGGTGCTGGTAAACCTGATCATCGATATCTCCTACGCTTTCCTCGATCCGCGCATCCGCTACTGACATGACTGCGATCACCGACGATCTCGTCCTGCCGCCGCGCCGCTTCTCTCTGGCGACCGCCATCCGGCGCAATCCCACGATCACCTTCGGTGCCGTCCTGCTGGCGGCGCTGATCATCGTGGCCATCTTCGCGCCTTACATCGCCTACAGCGACCCCTTTAAGATCGCGCCGGTCAATCGTCTGCGCCCGCCGTCGGAACGCTGGTGGTTCGGCACCGACCAGTTCGGCCGCGACGTGTTTTCCCGCACCGTCTATGGCGCACGCGTGTCGCTGATCGTCGGGCTCTCGGTCGCGCTCTTCTCCAGCGCCGTGGGCCTTGGCCTCGGCCTGCTGTGCGGCTATTTCCGCCAGGTCGACGGCATCGTCATGCGCATCATGGACGGGCTGATGGCGATCCCCTCGATCCTGCTCGCCATCGCGTTGATCACGCTGTCGCGTCCCAGCCTGGGCATCGTGATCCTGGCCATCGTCATTCCCGAGGTCCCGCGCATCGTCCGCGTGGTGCGTGCTGTGGTGCTGTCGATCCGCAGCCAGCCCTATATCGAAAGCGCCATCGCCGGCGGCACCAAAAATACCAAGCTGCTGCTGCGCCATGTCCTGCCGAACACGCTGGCACCGCTGATCGTGCAATCCACTTACGTCTGCGCGTCGGCGATGTTAATCGAGGCAGGGCTTTCCTTCCTGGGTGCCGGCGTGCCGCCCGAGGTGCCGAGCTGGGGTAACATCATCGCCCAGGGCCGCACTTTCTTCCAGATCGCGCCGTGGACGATCCTGATCCCCGGCACTTTCCTCGCCATCACCGTGCTGGCGGTGAATCTGCTGGGCGATGGCTTGCGCGACCGGCTCGATCCGCGCCTGGCGAGGCGCCTGTGAGCGCGGCCTCGGGAAGCATCCTCGAGGTCCGCGACCTCCAGACCCAGTTCAACACCCTGGACGGCGTGGTCCGTGCGGTCGACGGCGTGTCGTTCGATCTGGCGCGCGGCGAGACGCTCGGCATCGTGGGCGAGTCGGGCTGCGGCAAGTCGGTGACGGCGCTCTCGATCCTGCGCCTGATCCCGCCCGAGACGGGACGCATCGCGGCGGGCTCGATCAAATTCGAGGGCGAAGAGCTCACCACGCTGGGCGAGGAGGCGATGAAGGGCCTGCGCGGCCATCGCATCTCCATGATCTTCCAGGAGCCGATGACCAGCCTCAACCCCGTGCTGACGGTCGGCACGCAGATCGCCGAGAACGTCGTGCGCCATATGGGTGTGTCGTGGCGTGCAGCGCGCGAACGGTCGTTCGAGATGCTTGACCTGGTGCGCATTGCCGATGCCAGGCGCCGGCTCGACGAATATCCGCACCAGCTCTCGGGCGGTATGCGCCAGAGGGTCATGATCGCCATGGCCTTGTCGTGCGATCCGCAGGTGCTGATCGCCGACGAGCCCACCACGGCGCTCGACGTCACCATCCAGGCCCAGATCCTCCAGCTCATGCTGGAACTCAAGGAGAAGACCGGCACCGCCATTGTGCTGATCACCCACGATCTCGGCGTCGTGGCCGAGACGACGGAGCGCGTCGTGGTGATGTACGCGGGACGCAAGGTCGAGGAGGCGCCGGTCATGGCGCTGTTCGAGGAGCCGCTGCATCCCTACACACGCGGCCTGATGCGGGCGATTCCGCGCCTCGACATCGAGGCCGACGCCGCCGGCACGCGGCCCCGCCTGCAGGAGATTCCCGGCCTCGTGCCGCGGTTGACGCAACCCATTCCCGGCTGTGCCTTCGCGCCGCGATGCGGCTTCGCGACCGGGCGCTGTGCGGTGGAGTCCCCGCCGCTGGTCGATGTCGGCTCGGGCCACACGGTCGCCTGCTGGGAAGTCGATCGCGTGCGGGCGAGCGCGCCATGAGCACTCAAGGCGAGCGTCCGGTCCTGGAGGTCCCAGTTCTCCAAGTCGAGGGCCTCGTAAAGCATTTCCCGATCCATGGCGGGCTGCTGCAGCGCCGGGTGGGCGCGGTGAAGGCAGTCGATGGCGTGAGTTTCACGATCGCCCGCGGCGAGACGCTGGGGCTGGTGGGTGAATCGGGCTGCGGCAAGTCGACCATCGGCAAGACGGTGCTGAAGCTGGTCGAGCCCACCGCCGGACGCATCGTGCTGGCGGGCGAGGATATCTCGTCTCTCAAGCCCGGCGCCATGTGGGCACACCGCCGCCGCATTCAGACGATCTTCCAGGATCCCTACTCGTCGATGAACCCGCGCCTGCCGTCCGGCACGATCGTGGGCGAGCCGCTGGAGAATTTTGGCCTCTCAAGCGGCCGCGACACCGCCGACCGCGTCGCACGCCTCTTCGAGCGCGTGGGGCTCAGGCCCGACGCCATGCGCAAGTACGCCCATGAGTTCTCCGGCGGCCAGCGCCAGCGGCTCGGCATCGCCAAGGCGCTATCGGTCAATCCCGACGTGATCGTGGCCGACGAGCCGGTCTCGGCGCTCGACGTCTCGGTGCAGGCGCAGGTGCTGAACCTGTTGATCGACCTGCAGGAGGAATTCCGGCTCGCCTATCTCTTCATCAGCCACGATCTGGCGGTGATGCGTCACATCAGTCATCGCATCGCGGTGATGTATCTCGGCCGCATCGTCGAACTCACGGACAAGCGCTCGCTCTTCATGCGGCCGCTGCATCCCTACACCGAGGCCTTGCTGTCGGCGGCCACCGCGCCTGATCCCAAGCGCCGCCGCCTTCGCAAGCGTATCGTCCAGGGCGACGTGCCGAGTCCGGCCAATCCGCCGCCGGGCTGCCATTTCCATACGCGTTGCCCCTACGCGATCGCCGAGTGCAAGGTGATCGCGCCGCCGCTGGTCGAAGTGGCGGAAGGCCATCACGTTGCCTGCCTGCGCAGGCCCGTCGGCGGCGATCCGGGACCGCTCTCGATCCCGGGCTAGTCGCGCCGCGCCCCAGGCGCGGTGTCGCGGAGATAGGTGAGGGCGGCCTGCGTGCCTCCGGCCTTGTGCGGCACCTTGGCGAGGCCCAGCGCCATTTCGACGCCGGAGAGAGCGCCCATCAGCATCAGGTCGTTGAAGTCGCCGAGATGGCCGATGCGGAATACCTTGCCCGCGACCTTGGTGAGGCCTTGGCCGAGCGACAGGTTGAAGTTCTCGAGCGCCACCTTGCGGAAGGCGTCGGCGTCGTGACCCTCGGGCATCATGATCGCGGTCAGCGAGCCGCTGTAGGCCTTGGGATCGCTGCACAGGATTTCGAGGCCCCAGGCCGTGACGGCGGTGCGCGTCGCCTCGGCGTGGCGCGTGTGGCGGGCAAAGACGGAGTCCAAGCCTTCCTCCAGCAGCATGTCGCAGGCTTCGTTGAGGCCGTACATGAGGTTGGTGGCCGGCGTGTAGGGGAACCAGCCGTTGGCGTTGGCCACCAGCATCTCGTCCCAGTTCCAGAAGGCGCGCGGCGTGGTGGCGGTTTTCGATGCCGCCAGCGCCTTCTCGCTGATCGCATTGAAGGAGAGGCCGGGCGGCAGCATCAGGCCCTTCTGCGAGCCTGCCACCGTCACATCGACGCCCCAGGCGTCGTGGCGATAGTCGACCGAGCCCAGCGACGAGATCGTGTCGACCAACAGCAGGGCAGGGTGTTTGGCGGCATCGATGGCCTGGCGCACCGCGCTCACGTCGGTCACGACGCCGGTCGAGGTCTCGTTGTGGACGATGCACACGGCCTTGATGGTATGGCTCTTGTCTTCTTTCAGGCGCTTCTCGATCGCCGCGGGATCGGCGGGTTTGCGCCAGTCGCCGCCCATGAACTCCGACTTGATGCCGAGCTTGTCGGCCATCTTCTTCCACAGCGAGGCGAAGTGGCCGGTCTCCCACATCAGTACCGTGTCGCCGGCCGACAGCGTGTTCACGAGGGCTGCTTCCCACGCGCCGGTGCCGGAGGCGGGATAGATGATGACGGGCTGCTTGGTCTGGAAGACCTGCCGGATGCTGCGCAGGACCTTCTTGGCCAGCGCGTTGAACTCAGGCCCGCGGTGATCGATCGTCGGATGGTCCATTGCCCGCAGGATGCGGTCCGGGACGTTGGTCGGGCCGGGAATCTGCAGGAAATGGCGGCCGCTGGGATGTGAGTTTAGACGCATCTGTTCGTCCTTTTCGCGCTGCTGACTTGCATTTTGTATACAATATGCCAAACTGAGTCCAGTGGACGGCTCCAACATCCCCATTACCCGGCTGACCCTGCCCGAAGCGGCGGCGGAGCGGCTGCGTGCCCTCATCACAGAAGGCGTGCTCCTGCCGGGCGCCAAGCTGAATGAACGCGAGCTCTGCGAGCAACTTGGCGTGTCGCGGACGCCGCTGCGGGAGGCCTTCCGCATGCTGGCGGGGGATGGACTGCTGGTCCAGTTGCCCAACCGGGGGGCCCAGGTCGTGGCCCTGTCGCGCGAAGATGCCCGGCATGCCTTCGAGATGATGGGCGCTCTCGAAGGTTTTGCCGGCGAACTTGCGGCTGCTCGCGTGACGGATGACGATATCGCGGGTCTCAGAGTGCTGCAGGCCGAGATGGAAGCCGCGCACGCCTGCGGCGACCTGCCGACCTATTACCGCATCAACCGCACCATTCACGACGCCATCAACGCCATTGCGGGCAATCCGGTGCTCACCCAGACCTACCGGACGCTGAATGCCCGTCTTCATGCGCTCAGATTCCGCTCGAACTTCAACCGGGCCAAGTGGGAGCAGGCGGTCGCGGAACATCGTTCCATGATCGAGGCCCTTGCCGCGCGCGATGGCCTCGCGCTACGTGGTCTTCTGGTTCGCCACCTGTGCGCCAAGCAGCAGGCGGTGCTCGAGACGATGAAAAAACAAGATGTTCAGGGAGGAACAAGCCAATGAGTGATACGTCGACCGCCACCCGCCGCCGCGCGCTCAAGCTCGGCCTTGCGGCCTCGCTGGCCGCACCCGCCGTCATCAGCTCAGGTGCCCGCGCCCAGGCGTGGCCACCGGGCACCATTACCTGGATCAACCCGTTCCCGGCCGGCGGCGGCACCGACACTTTCGCGCGACCGCTGGCCGCACAGGTGGGCGAGCAGCTCGGCTGCCAGATCATCATCGACAACAAGGGCGGCGCCGGCGGCACGGTGGGCGCCTCGCAGGCCGCCAAGATGAAGCCCGACGGCTCGGTGTTCTTCGTCGGCGCCATCCATCACACCATCGCGCCTTCGATCTACAAGAACCTCGACTACGACCTCGAGAAGAACTTCGAGCCGATCACCATGATCGCGCTGGTGCCGCAGGTGATCTCGATCAATCCGAACAAGGTTCCGGTGAAGACCTATGCGGAGTTCCTGGCCTACGTGAAGGCCAACCCGAACAAGGTGAACTACGCCTCGCCGGGCGCCGGCACGGCACATCATCTGGCGGGCGAGCTCTTCAAGCTCGAGACCAAGACCGAGATCATCCACGTGCCCTATCGCGGCGCCGGCCCGGCGATGCAGGACCTGCTCGCCGGCAACGTCGACATGATGTTCGACGGCATGGGCACCTCGGCTCAACAGATCAAGGCTGGCAAGCTCCTCGGATTGGCCGTCGCCACGCCCAAGCGTACCGCGGAGTTCCCGGACATTCCGACGGCCGCCGAAGTCGGCGTGCCCAACTGGATCGTATCGACCTGGTACGGCATGTGGGCCATCAAGGGCACGCCCAAGCCCATCGTCGATCGCATGTATGCCGAGATCGTGAAGGCTATGGCCAATCCCAAGCTGCAGAAGATCTGGCTGGATCAGACGGCGCAGGTTGGCGGTGAGTCGCCGCAAGAGTTCGCCAAGCGCATCCGCGCCGAGATCGAGAAGTGGCAGAAGGTCGTCGCCGCGGCCGGGGTGAAGCTCGACTGACCCAGCTTGAACAAACGCTGCGCCGCACGATCAAGGGCGAGGTCCTTTTCGACAAGGCCTCGCGGGGGCGCTACTCGACCGACGCCTCGATCTACCAGGTCGAGCCGGTGGGTGTGGTGGTGCCGCGCGACGAGACCGACCTGGCGCTGGTCATCGACGTTGCGCGCGACGCCAAGGCCGCCATCGTGCCGCGCGGTGCCGGCACGTCGCAGTGTGGTCAGACCGTGGGTGAGGCGCTGGTCATCGACGTCTCCAAGCACCTGCGCGAGGTCATGGGCTTCGACAAGGACAAGGCACAGGTCACGGTGCAGCCGGGCGTCGTGCTCGACCAGCTCAATGCCTGGCTGAAGCCGCACGGCCTCTGGTATCCGGTCGACGTCTCGACCTCGGCGCAGTGCACCCTGGGCGGCATGGCGGGCAACAATTCCTGCGGCTCGAGGTCGATCCGCTACGGCAACATGGTCCACAACGTCGCCTCGATCGACGCCATCCTGGCCAATGGCCAGCGGGCGCGCTTCGGTTCGGCGCGGCCCGAGGACATGCCGGCCGGCGTGCGCGAGATCGCCGACAAGGTGGCGGCACTCGCCTTTGCCGAGAAGGCCGAGATCGAGCGCATGTATCCGAAAGTGCTGCGCCGTGTCGGTGGCTACAACCTCGATATCTTCTTCCCGCAGTCGGAGCGGCCCTATACGACCGACAATTCGGTGAACCTGGCGCATCTGCTGGTTGGCAGCGAAGGCACCTTGGCGGTGACGCAGCGGCTCACGCTGAATCTGGCGCCGCTGCCCAAGCACAAGACATTGGGCGTGGTGAACTTCACGAGCTTCCACAAGGCGATGGACAGTGCCCAGCACATCGTGAAGCTGAAGCCCACGGCCGTCGAACTGGTCGATCGCACCATGATCGAACTGGCGCGCGCCAACCCGGCGTTCCGCCCGGTGATCGAGCGGGCCCTGATCGGCCGGCCCGAGGCGATCCTGCTGGTCGAGTTCGCGGGCGAGGAACGCGAGGATCAGTTGCGCGATCTCGCGCGGCTGGTCGAGTTGATGGCCGACCTCGGCCTGCCTGGCAGCGTCGTCGAGATGCCGGAGCCCGGGCCGCAGTCGGCGCTCTGGGAGGTCCGCAAGGCCGGCCTCAACATCATGATGTCGATGAAGGGTGACGGAAAGCCCGTGTCCTTCATCGAGGACTGCGCCGTCCCGCTCGAGCATCTCGCCGATTACACGCAGCGCCTGACCGACGTCTTCACCAAGCACGGCACGCGTGGCACCTGGTACGCGCATGCGAGCGTCGGCACTCTGCATGTGCGGCCGATCCTCGACATGCGCCGCGAGGGTGCCACCAAGATGCGCGCGATCGCCGAGGAGGCCTCGGCGCTGGTGCGAGAGTACAAGGGTGCCTTCTCGGGCGAGCACGGCGACGGTCTGGTGCGTTCGGAGTGGGTGGGCTGGCAGTTCGGGCCCCGTCTCACCAAGGCCTTCGAGGCGGTCAAGGACCTGTTCGATCCGGCGGGCCTGCTCAATCCCGGCAAGATCGTGCGGTCCTCGCGCATGGACGACCGCACGCTGTTCCGCTTCAAACCGGGCCATGCCGGCATCGACTACACGCCGGCGCTCGACTGGTCGGCGTGGGATGTGCAGATCGATCCGATGACGGAAGTGGCGTCGGCGCCGGGTACCGGCGGCGACACCACCGGCGGCTTCGCGAAGGCCACCGAGATGTGCAACAACAACGGCCATTGCCGGAAGTTCGATGCCGGAACCATGTGCCCCAGCTTCCGCGTCACGCGGGACGAGAAGCATCTCACGCGGGGCCGCGCCAACACGCTGCGCCTTGCGCTTTCGGGACAGCTTGGCGCGGCGGCGCTCAGTTCCGATGCCGTTGCGGCCGCGATGGACCTTTGCGTCAGCTGCAAGGGTTGCAAGCGTGACTGCCCGACCGGCGTCGACATGGCGCGCATGAAGATCGAGGCCAAGTCGGCACGCCGCATGGCCAAGGGGCTGCGCTTGCGCGACCGGCTGGTCGGCAACCTGCCGGAGACGGCGCCCTGGGCGCGGCGGCTGCCGTGGCTGTTCAACCTCGCCTGGTTCGTGCAGCCCTATCTCGGCTTCGCCAAACAGCGCACCTTGCCGCGCTGGCGCAGCGATACGTTCCTGGCGACGACCGAGGTCGATGACGCCGACGCAACGGTGGTGATCTTCGCCGACACCTTCTCCAATAATTTCGAGCCCGAGATCCTGCATGCCGCGCGGCGCGTGCTGGAGGCGGCGGGCCATCGCGTCGCCGTCGCCTGGCCGACGCTGGGCGCACGCACGCTCTGCTGTGGTCGGACCTTCCTGGCGACCGGTCAGGTCGAGAAGGCCAAACAGGAGGCGATGCGGCTTCTGCAGGCGCTCCTGCCGTTTGTGGCCAAGGGCGTGCCTGTGGTCGGGCTGGAACCCTCCTGCCTGTTCACCCTGCGCGACGAGTTCCTGGCGATGGGGCTCGGCGAGGAGGCTGAGGCGGTCGCGGGGAATGCCTTCCTGTTCGAGGAGTTCCTCGTCCGCGAGAAGAAGGCGGGCCGCCTCAAGCTCGACCTGAAGCCACTGCCCGAGAAGAGCGCCCTGCTGCACGGCCACTGCCACCAGAAGGCATTCGGCACCATGAGCGCCGTGCAGGAGGCGCTGGCGCTGGTGCCCGACCTTGCCGTAACGCCGATCGAGTCGAGCTGTTGCGGCATGGCCGGCAGCTTCGGCTACGAGGCCGAACACTACGATGTCTCGATCGCCATGGCCGAACTCTCGCTGCTGCCCGCCGTGCGCAAGGCCGATGCCAATGCGCTGGTGGTGGCCGACGGCACCTCGTGCCGCCACCAGATCGCCGACGGTACGCACCGACAGGCGGTACACGTGGCCCAGGTGCTGGAGCGAGCATTGGCTTGAAGCGTCGTCCCGAAGGCCTTTTATAGGCCAATCGTTGCAGCCAAAGGCGCGCTGTGGCACCGTCGCGGCCACATGCAAAGACCCAGAAATCCCTACTCCTCCGCGGACATTGACCGCGCCAGCCACGAACGCGAAGACGAAGAACGGATGATCGAG
>CAMAYC010000100.1 GCA_945862125.1 Reyranella massiliensis 521 | reverse complement strand
GTGCCGACGCCGGCATCGTGTATCCGATCGCCGTTGTCGCCAGCAGGGCATAGAGAATTGAACGGGTATTCATGGCCAGGTCCCCCAAAGACAAAAAGGACGCCTGGCTGGCAGGGGTCCGTGCGACGGACCGGCTGGCTGGGCAGTTTGACCGAGGGGGGATGGCCCCTCGGGGTTCGGTTATTTGGTCAGGATAAGTTTGTTGGAAGCGGTGACTCGAAGGCGGTAGCTCTCGGCGCCATGCCGGATGATCAACTCGCGCTGACCGCTCATCAGCGTGACACTGTCGACGATAGGTGTTGATGAGTCCGGCCGGCCGGCTTCGGACTCCTTCGTCCGCGCCGCCCGCGATAGTTGGTTCATGCGCTTCTCACCCCCTTCGATTATTAAGTTGCGAGTGACTCTCAATTGCATACAATGGCGCTGCCTGTCAACGCTTGGCCAACCGTCGGAGAGGTCATGGAAAGCTCGCCAGAACAGGGGTTTAGGCCTCTCGCGTCGTCTCTCACACCGACCTGCGGTCGGATGGGGTGCGCCTGCGGCCTGCCGGTCGGCGAGCGCTTCGTTTTGTGGGCTCTGCGGCAATGGCAGCAGGACCGTGCTCTGCCGGAAGAAGGCTCGACCCTCCATCGCGGCTTCAAGATGGCGGGCCTTCTCGACGCGTTGCCTGATTTCGCCATTGCCATGGACGCCTTCCTGTTCGGCGCCCGGCGGGCCATGGAAATCCACCTGCCGACCTGCTCGAAGGTGAGCCGCGACGAGGCGACATTGGTTGCCCTGTGCGGGTTGGCGCAAGGCGACTACGACGGCCCGCTGCTTGCCTCGCTCGACGTGATCATGGCGCCGACGGCCTCGCGCGTTGCCGCGCTGCGGCTGAAGTCCTTTGCTGTCGCCCTTTCGACCGCAGGGATGCGGCTCTCGCCGCTGCCGGGCGCCGGCGGCGCACGGCTCAACTGATGATGGGCTCGCCCGATCCCGACCGGCTCGTCGAGTTGCAGCGGGCCATGCGGCTGATTGCCGACGCGGTGGAAGGCTTGCCGCACGAGTGCCGTGATCTCGCCGGCAACGCGTTGCTCAACATCGCCGCCGAAGCGGTCGCGCAGGATGTCGGCTGCGCCGAGGCTGGCCGGATCTTTGCCCGCTTGGGCGATCTGCTGGCGCGCGGGCTTCAGCCGCCGATAGCCACGCCGATCTCGCTCACCGGCTTCGACGCATGAAGTCGGACCAGGCCCGCAGCATTCCGATCCTGGCATCGCTCGACATTCCCGAGACGCGCGACTTCTACGTCTGGCATCTCGGCTTCTCCAGCGACTATGCCGACGCCAACTACCTCATCGTCAAACGCGACGAGATCGAAATTCATTTCTGGAAGACCGACGATCGGCGATTCCCGGAAAACACCTCGTGCTACATCCGCGGTGGCCAGGTGCCGGCGCTTTTCGAGGAATTCCAGCAGCGCCGCGTGCCGCGCCTGTCGCCCTTCGAGGTGAGGCCGTGGAACATGAAGGAATTCTGCATACACGACCCGCACGGCAACTTGCTGAAGTTCGGCTGCGGCGAATGGTAGGAGTCTAGCTCAAATCTCGATCCGGCCACCGAGCTCGACGACCCGGTTGGCCGGCAGTCCGTAGAAATCCCCGGGACTCATGGCGAAGCGGGACAGCGCCAGGAAAATCTTCTGCTGCCAGCGCGCCAGCATCGGCCGGTCACCTCCGACGATGCTGTTGCGGCCGATAAAGTAGGTGGTGTGCTCGGGATCGACCGGAATGCCGCTGTCGGTCAGCCCTTCGACGTCGTGCGACACGTCGGGCTTTTCCATGAATCCGTAGCGCAGCAGGACGCGGTGCATGCCGTTGCCGAGATCGGCAACCTCGCGGCGCAACGATGGCGCCACGAAGGGTTCGTCGGCAATCCGCACGGTGAGCAGGACGACATTCTCGTGCAGCGCCTCGTTGTGGACGAGGTTTCGCCGCATGCAGTTCGAGGCGTTTTCCGAGAAGCTCGTGAAGTAGACGGCCGTGCCCTTGGCCCGGTGCCAGCCGCTGTATTCGAAGCCGCTCAGCAGCGCATCGATCGGTACCGCTCTTTCCTTCTCGCGGATCGCGACCGCGAGGCGGCCCTGCAGCCAAGTCCACATCGCCGTGAAGATCAGCACGGCGATCAGCAGCGGCACCCAGCCACCGTGGAAGAACTTCAGCATGTTGGACGAGACCAACATGGCGTCGATCGCGATGAAGAATCCGAAGACCAGGATCACGGCTGACCAATCCCACTTCCAGCCGCGCCGGGCGAGGCTCAGCGTGAGCACGCTGGTCACCAGCATCGTGCCGGTGACGGCGATGCCATAGGCGGCGGCAAGGTTCGACGACGTCTGGAAGGCAAGCACGAGCCCCACGACGCCGATCATCTGCAGCCAGTTGACTGCCGGCACGTAGATCTGCCCGAACTCGCTGGCCGACGTGTGCTGGATGCGCAGGCGTGGGCTCAAGCCCAGCAGGGCCGCCTGCTGGGCCATGGAAAAGGCGCCTGAAATGGTGGCCTGCGAGGCGATCACCGTCGCCGCCGTGGCCAGGCCCACCAGCGGATAGAGCGCCCAGCGCGGCGCCAACCGGAAGAACGGATTTTCCAGCGATGTCGGGTCGTCCAGCAGCAACGCGCCCTGACCGTAGTAATTGACGAGCAGCGACGGCAGCACGAGCAACAGCCAGGCCCGGCGGATGGGCGTGCGGCCGAAATGGCCCATGTCGGCGTAGAGGGCTTCGGCGCCGGTAAAGGCCAAGGTGACTGCGCCCAGCGCCACGAAGGCCACCATCTTGTGGCGAATGGCGAAGTCGACCGCGTGCAGGGGCGAGAGCGCAGCCAGAATGTGCGGGTGATGGATGACGTGCTGGAGCCCCAGGGCGAACAGGGCGACGAACCAGAGCAGCATGATCGGTCCGAACCAGCTGCCGACACCGGCGGTGCCGAAGTGCTGCAGGGCGAACAGGCCCACGATCAGGCCGATCGAGATCGGAACAACCACCTCGGCAAAAGCTGTGGTGGCGACGTTGAGGCCCTCGACCGCGCTCAACACGGAAATTGCCGGCGTCAGCAGGCAGTCGCCATAGAAGAGGGCGGCGCCGGCGATGCCCAGCATCATGTAGACCCGCCGCCGGCGCTCGGAGAGGCCGGTCTCCTGCAGCACCAGCGCCATCAGCGCCAGCACGCCGCCCTCGCCGTGATTGTCGGCGCGCATCACCACCACGACGTATTTCAGGGTGACGACGATGATCAGGGCCCAGGTGAGCAGCGACAGCATGCCCAGCACGTTGTCGGCCGTCGGCTTGACTCCCGTGTAGTCGCTGAAGCAGGTGCTGACGGTGTAGAGCGGACTGGTGCCGATATCGCCGAAGACGACGCCGAGCGCCGCCAGCGTCAATCCGGCCGTGCGTTTGCGGCCGGCGGGTGCCGTCGGCGAATCGTTGGCCGTCATGCTGGTATTCTTTGCTCTCCCCCGTACAGGCGATTGATCCTACGCGCGATTTCCCCGAGGCTGCAGCGGGAAAAGTCGACGGAGGGAAAAATGGCCGAGAGCGAGAATTACAAGAAGGGCACCGAAATCCGCAGCAAGCTGATGGGCGCGGCCTATGCCGACAAGATGAACAAGACTGTCTACGACGACCCGATGATGCAGAAGTTCGGCAACTACGCCCGCGAGGCGGTGTTCGGCATGTTGTGGTCGCGTCCTGGCCTCGACCTCAAGACGCGGGCGCTGATCTGCGTCATCTCCGACACCTCCCAGGCGCGCTGGCCCGAACTGGCGATCCACCTGCGCATGGCCCGCAATCAGGGCTGGACCGAGGACGAGCTGTCGGAGGCGCTGCTGCATCTCGGCGGCTATATCGGCCTGCCCTCGGTTCGCGAGGCGATGCTGACCGCCAAGGAAGTCTTCGAAGAGATGCGCAAGGAAGGCTGAGCGACATGATGGCGATGACGACCAGCGATCTGCCCCTGGAGCGGATCGCGCGGGGCAAGGTCCGCGACGTCTATGCGGTCGATGCCGAGCGGTTGCTGCTGGTGGCGACCGATCGGGTCAGTGCCTACGACGTGGTGATGGCCGAGCCCATCCCGCAGAAGGGCGCGGTGCTCACGCAGGTGAGTGCCTGGTGGTTCCGCCAGCTGGGCGACGTGGTGAAGCACCACATGATCTCGGCCGACGCCGGCGAGATCGCGGCCGCCGTGCCGGCGCTCAAGCCCCATCGCGCCGAGATCGCGGGACGGGCGATGCTGTGCAAGCGTGGCACCGTGTTTCCGATCGAGTGCGTCGTGCGCGGCTATATCACCGGCTCGGCATGGCGCGAATATGCCAAGACCGGCACGCTGGCCGGCGAGACATTGCCGGCCGGCCTCAAGGAAAGCGGCCGGCTCGATCCGCCGATCTTCAGCCCGGCGACCAAGGCCGAGAGCGGTCACGACGAGAACATCACCATCTCGCAGATGCAGAAGGTGCTGGGCGCCGACGTGACGTCGGAGCTCGAACGGCTGACGCGTCTTGTCTACACCAGGGGCCGCGACGTCGCGCTCAGGCAGGGCATCATCATTGCCGACACCAAGTTCGAGTTCGGCCGCACCAAGGCGGGAGAGATCCTGCTGATCGACGAGGTGATGACGCCCGACAGTTCGCGCTTCTGGCCCCTCGACGGCTATGTCGAGGGCCGGCCGCAGCCCAGCTTCGACAAGCAGCCGCTGCGCGACTGGCTCGACGTCGAACGCCACGCCGGCCGCTGGAATGGCGAGGCGCCGCCGCCCAGGCTGCCACCTGAAGTGGTCGAGGCGACCAGCAAGCGATACCTGGAAGCCTATCGCCGGCTGACCGGTGCCGAGCTCGCCATTCCGGCGTGAAGGAAGGGAATCCGGCGCCGTCGTGAGACGGCGCCGGGTCCATTGACGGCCGTCTCAGCCGCGCGCCAAGCGGTGGGCGCGGGCCACGAGCTGTTCGCGCACCCACAGGAAGAGCGCGGCCAGCGGCAGCCAGCCCAGCCAGCGCAGGCCCTCGAGGAAGTACTCGCCCTGGTCGCGGGCGAGCAGGTAGTCGACCTGCACCTTCCAGACACTGCCTGCGACCTCGAAGGCCAGCATCCACACCAGCAGCGCCGGCAGCAGCACGACCACCGGCCTTGTCTGCTCCGACAGCCGCTCGCTGTACCAGGGCGATAGCGCAATCGAGAAGATCAGGACCGCCACCACAAGCTTGGTCGCGGGATGCGCCTCGAACCACGCCACCAGCATCGGCTCGCGGATGATCATGGAGTAGGCGGTCCAGGCGAGCACCGCGCCACCCAGCAGGATGACCGAGGGATAGCGGTCGACCAGCTTGATCACGAGCTGGCTGCCCCAGACGATGATCGGCACGCTGATGGCGAGGCCGAGCACGATCAGCAGGATGCTGCCGTGCGCCGCGCCGCCGATCGCCAGCACGTTGTCGACGCCCATGACCGCATCGGCGATCACGATCGTGCGGACCGCGCCGGCGAAGGTCGCAGCCGGCGCCTTGACGAGATGGTTGGCCTCGGCGTGGGGCTGGGGCGTGAGCAGCTTGCGCGCGATCCAGACCAGGGCGAGGCCACCGCCCAGCATGAAGCCCGGTACGTTCAGGATGTAGACGACGAGGATCGCCATCGCGGCGCGAATGGCGATGGCGCCGAAGGTTCCCCAGAAGATGACCTTGTTCTGGGTGTTCTTGGGCAGGTTGCGCGCGACCAAGCCGATGATGAGGGCATTGTCGCCCGCCAGCACGAGGTCGATCAGGATGATGGCGAACAGGGCCGACAGAAACGCGGCCGAAAAGAATTCGAGTTCCACGGAAAATCTCCAACGAAAAATGAACGTCGACCGCCAGCCCGAAAGGGTGGCGGCGCTTTCAGTCAATCGTCAGAGCTTTATGGGAACTTTCTCGACGCCGTCGGCCGGAGCCGGGCGTAGCGCCCCGTAGAAGATGGCGCCGCAGACGCCGAGCACCGCAATGCCGCCGGCCAGGACAGCGCCGGCCAGCAGCAACTGGAGAAGATGCCAGTGTCCCATCGCCAGCACGGACAATTCGCCGCCCAGGTCGAACAGGGCGAACTCAAGTCCCGCCTCGCCAATCCACGTCGGATCGACGGCGTCGCCGAACGACGCCAGGATCATGCAGATCACGATCGACGCAACGAACAGCTCGCCACCGGGAGATACGGTCCGGACGGCGTTGGCGGCGCGCTGAGAGCGGTGAATCAGAAGCATGGTTCACCTAATTTCAGGCCCGAGCGGCCCCAGATCAAGGACAAAGCGACAAGTCCGTCCCGAAATGTCGCAGATTCATGGCGGGGAAGCCCCCTGATTTTACATCTTCAGGCGCCGCAGCCGGAGCGCGTTGGCGATCACGCTGACCGAGCTCAGCGCCATCGCCGCCGCCGCCACCACCGGACTCAGCAGCACGCCGAACAGCGGATAGAGCAGCCCCGCCGCGATCGGCACGCCGGCCACGTTGTAGACGAACGCGAAGAACAGGTTCTGGCGGATGTTGCTCATGGTCGCCTGCGACAGCCGCCGGGCCTTGGCGATGCCCAGCAGGTCGCCCTTCACCAGGGTGACGCCCGCGCTTTCGATGGCGACGTCGGTGCCGGTACCCATGGCGATGCCGACGTCGGCCGCGGCCAGCGCCGGGGCGTCGTTGACGCCGTCGCCGGCCATCGCCACCACCCGGCCCTCGGCCTTCAGCCGCTGGATGACTCGCGCCTTGCCTTCCGGCAGCACCCCGGCCTCGACCTCGTCGATGCCGATACCCTTGGCCACCGCGGCGGCAGTGCGCGGGTTGTCGCCGGTCAGCATGACCAGCCGGATGCCGGCCTGCCGCAGTTCGCGAAGCGCCGCCGGCGTCGTCTCCTTGACCGGGTCGCTGACGGCGATCAGCCCCTCGACCCTTCCGTCGACCGCGAGCAGCACGACGGTGGCGCCGCTTTCGCGCAGCGTGTCGGCCCGGCGTTCCGCTTCGTCGGCATAGACGCCGCGCTCGGTCAGGAAACCGGCGTTGCCGAGGAGCAGGTGCCTGCCCTCGAGCGTGCCGGTCACGCCCTTGCCGGAGGGCGAGTCGAACTCACTCACGGTGGCGAGGACGGTGCCGCGTTGCCTGGCGGCCGCCAGGATCGCCGTGGCGATGGGATGCTCGCTGCCGCGCTCCAGACTCGCGGCCAGCTTCAGAATTTCCACGTCGGGCATCGCGCCCAGGCTCTCGATGGACGTGACCTCGGGCCGACCGATCGTCAGCGTGCCGGTCTTGTCGACCACCAGCGTGTCGACCTTCTCCAGCCGCTCCAGCGCATCGGCGTTGCGGATCAGGATGCCTGATGCGGCGCCGCGCCCGACGCCGACCATGATCGACATCGGCGTGGCGAGGCCCAGCGCACAAGGGCACGCGATGATCAGCACCGACACCGCCGCCAGCAACGCGTAGCTGAAGGCGGGCGAGGGGCCCCAGATCATCCAGGCCACGAAAGCGAGGAGTGCCACCGCGATCACCGTCGGCACGAACCAGCCCGCGACGACGTCGGCCAGCCGCTGGATCGGCGCGCGGCTGCGCTGCGCCTCGGACACCATCCTGACGATGCGCGCCAGCATCGTGTCGGCGCCGACCCGCTCGGCCCGCATCACGAAGGTGCCGCTCGTGTTGACGGTGCCGCCGATCACCTTGGCGCCCGCTTCCTTGGTGACCGGCATCGGCTCGCCGGTGATGGTCGATTCGTCGACGGCGCTGCGGCCCTCGGTCACGACGCCGTCGACCGGCACTTTTTCGCCCGGCCGCACGCGGAGCCGGTCACCGACGGCGATTGCCTCGATCGCCACTTCGCTGTCGCCGCCGCCCGAATCCTGACCTTGGGTGCCCACGCGCAGCGCCACGCGCGGCGCCAGCCCGAGCAGCGCTTTTATGGCGCCGCCGGTGACGTCGCGGGCGCGCAGTTCCAGCACCTGGCCCACCAGCACGAGCACGACGATGACGGCGGCCGGTTCGAAATAGACCGGCATCGATCCGTCGGCGCCGCGCAGCGAAGGCGGGAACAGGCCGGGCGCGACCGTGGCCACGACGCTGTAGAGCCAGGCAGTACCAGTGCCGAGCGCGATCAGGGTGAACATGTTGAGATTGCGCGTCCGCACCGACTGCCAGCCGCGCACGAAGAACGGCCAGCCGGCCCACAATACGACCGGCGTCGACAGCGCCAGCAGCAGCCAGCCGGTCATGCCATGGGGCAGCAGCCTGTGCAGGTCGAACAGATGGCTGCCCATATCGAGCGCCACGACCGGCACGGCGAGCGCGCCGCCGATCCACAGGCGCCGCGTCATGTCCAAGAGTTCCTCGTTCGGCCCCTGGTCGAGCGAGACTTCGGCCGGCTCCAGCGCCATGCCGCAGATCGGGCAGCTTCCGGGACCCACCTGGCGGATCTCGGGATGCATGGGACAGGTGAAGATGGTGCCCGCGGCGACGGGCGGCGCGGGTGCGGCCTCGGCGGGCTTCAGGTAGCGGTCCGGTTCGGCCGTGAACTTCTGCAGGCACTTGGGATTGCAGAAGTAATAGGTGTGTCCTTCGTGGACGGTCGTGTTCTTCGCGCCCGCGATTTTCACCTTCATACCGCACACCGGATCGGTGGCGCGTTCCTCGGGGTCGGGGTGATGGCAATGGGCGCTGTGCTGGTGCGTGTCGGTCATGCTTGCTATTTATACCCTACGGGGGTATGGTTCAAGTCATGAACGACAAACTCAAGAAATCCCAGCTCGCGCGCCTTGGCCGCATCGAGGGCCAGGTCCGCGGCGTGGCGCGCATGATCGAGGAGGAGCGCTACTGCATCGACGTGCTGACGCAGATCCGCGCCGTGCGGGCGGCTTTGGCCAAGGTGGAACAGGAGACGTTGAACGACCACCTGCAGCATTGCGTGGCGCATGCCTTCCACGCCGGCTCCGAGCACGACCGCAAGACCAAGATCGACGAGCTGCTCGAAGTGTTGGATAGTCGGAACCACTGACATGTTCCGCGCCCGCTCCCTTCTCTGGCTGATCGCCGTGATCGCCTTCGCCGTTCCCTCCTTGGGGACGGTCGGGGCGGTCCATGCGATGGCGCCGGCGGGGCAGGCGGCCTCGGTCGATTGTCCGGACCACGCACCGCCGCCGGATTGCCCTGAGCACGGCACGGCCAAGCATGCGGCTGGTGAATGCTGCCCGTTGATGTCGGGCACCGTGGCCCTGCTGTTGCCCGGTGCAACCGCCGAAGCGCCGGTGCGGGCCCATACAAGGGTGACCGCTGCCGTGGCGACTCTCGCCAGCCTCTTCCTCGCACAGGAACCGCCGCCTCCCCGAGTCTGATGCTCCTCGATCCTGCTTCGCCCTGACGTGGCGCAGCGGGAGACCAGAAGCTGTCTTCAGATTCGGAGAGTCCTCATGATGTTTCGACGCTCACTCGTTGGCGTGCTGGCCCTGGCCGCAGGCCTGCCGGCTGCTGCCCGCGCCCACACCGACCATGGCGAAACCGACTACGGCAAGCCCGGTGACCCCAAGAAGCCGGCGCGCATCGTCCAGGTCGTCATGCGCGAGGCCGACGGCAGAATGTTGTTCGTTCCCGATCGGCTCAAGGTCCGCAAGGGTGAGCAGATCCGGTTCCTGCTGCGCAACAACGGCGAAATCGACCACGAGTTCGTCATCGGCACGGTCGAGGATAACCGCAAGCACATGAAGGCGATGGAGAGCCATCCCGACATGGAGCACGACGATCCCAACGCCAAGCGCCTGAAGCCGAAGGCGACCGGCGAGATCGTCTGGCAATTCACCAAAGCCGGAACCTTCGAGTTCGCCTGCCTGATCCCAGGTCACTATCCGGCCGGCATGGTCGGCACGATCACCGTCGAGTGAGGACGCGATGCGCCCGTTCCGTTGCGTTGCGACGATCCTGCTCGGCTCCCTGCTGCTGGCGGGAGCCGCCGCGGCCCATGAGGGGCACGATCACGGCGCGCCGCCGCCGCCGGTAACCAACACCATCGCGCCCCGGATCGATGCCTCGTCGAACGACTTCGAGATCGTGGCCATCGCCCGCGGCGACCGGCTGCGGCTCTATCTCGACACGTTCAGGACCAATGAGCCGGTCAAGGACGCCCAAGTCGAGATCGACACGGCAGCCGGGATGCTGAAGGCGGTACCGGATCGAGAAGGCGCCTATGAAGTGGCGGCTCCCTGGCTGCTCCGCCCCGGCACCTACGATCTGGCCATCACCGTTCAGGCGTCCGGCCTCGTCGACGTTCTGACCGCCACGCTTACCATTCCACCGTCGACCGCGCCGTCGACCGGTCCGGGCTTGCGCGACCGTCTGTCATCCGTCGTCGCGGCAGGGGCAGGGGATCTCGCCTTCTGGGCGGTTGCCGTCCTGGCCTTCCTGGCCGGCCTCGGCGTCTCGGGCCTGTGGCGACGCTGGCGGATTGCGGCCGGCGTGATGGTGGCATGCAGCATCGTAGGCGTTGCGCCGGAGCGGGCGGCAGCGGCAGAGCCCCGGCCCGAGGCCGCGACCGCCCTGCGCGACGTTGCCGTGCGCTTTCCCGACGGCGCCGTATTCGTGCCCAAACCCACCCAACGGATCCTGTCCATCCGGACCCTGTTCACCGAGGAGCAGACCTACGCTGGCACGGTCGAGTTACCCGGGCGCATCATTCCGGATCCCAACACCTCCGGTTTCGTTCAGGCCTCGGTGTCGGGTCGGCTGACCCCGCCGCCGGGCGGCTTTCCGCGGCTTGGTACACCGGTCGCGGCGGGCGACGTGCTTGCCCTGGTCCAGCCCGCGGTCGGCGCGGCCGACGTCGCCAGCCAGCAACAGCAGGCGCGCGAACTCGACCAGCAGATCACGCTCGCCGAGCGCCGGCTGGAACGCTTCCGTCAGATTCAGGGCGTGATCGCGCGGGCCCAGATCGAGGATGCCGATCTCGAGCTGTCGGGCCTGCGCATGCGCCGGGCAAACCTCGACCGGGGCATGCGCGACCAGGAGAAGCTGGTCGCACCGGTTTCCGGGGTCATCGCTGCGGTCCAGGCCGTCGCTGGGCAGATCGCCGAGCCCAACGCCATCATCTTCCAGATCGTCGATCCCGCACGGTTCTGGGTCGAAGCGCTGAGCTACGAGGCCTATTCGATCAGGGATGACGCGACCGGCCGTCTGGCCGACAACCGGACGGTGCCGCTCCGCTACCGCGGCGCAGGCCTCGCCGACCGCAACCAGGCGATCCCCATCCAGTTCAGCATCGAGGGCGACACGGCCGGCCTGCGCGCCGGTCAGCTTCTGACGGTGCTGGCCTCGACCACCGACGAGCGACGCGGCATCGCCGTGCCGCGCGGCAGCGTGCTGCGCGGCGCCAATGGCCAGTCGATCATCTACGAGCACGGCAACGCCGAACGCTTCGTGCCGCGCGAAGTGCGCGTCGAACCGCTCGACGGCCAGCGCGTGCTGATCGTCTCGGGGATCGAGGCCGGCAAGCGCATCGTCACCCAGGGCGCCGAGCTCCTGAACCAGATCCGCTGAGGCACGCCGCGATGTTCACCTTCCTGGTCACCCACTCGCTGCGCAACCGCCTGTTCGTGCTGGCGCTGGCTGCCGTGCTGGTCGTCTATGGCGCCTTCACGGTCACGCGCCTGCCGGTCGACGTCTTCCCCGACCTCAACCGTCCGACCGTCACGATCATGACCGAGGCCGAGGGGCTTGCGCCTCCCGAGGTCGAGCAGCTCGTGACTTACCTCATCGAGACGCAGATGAACGGTCTGCCGGGCGTCACGCGCGTGCGGTCGACGTCCGGCGTCGGCCTGTCGATCGTCTATGTCGAGTTCGACTGGGGCACCGACATCTTCCGCAACCGCCAGCAGGTCGCCGAGCGGCTGTCACTTGTCCAGTCGCAGTTGCCGCCGGGCGTGCTGCCGCAGATGGGCCCGATCAACTCGATCATGGGCCAGATCATGCTGATCGCGGTGACCGGGCCGGACTCGGTCTCGGCCATGGACCTGCGGGAGATCGCCGACTTCACCATCAGGCCGCGGCTGCTCACCATCCCCGGCGTCTCGCAGGTCATCCCCATTGGCGGCGAGGTGCGGCAGTATCGGGTGTCGCCGAATCCGGCGTCGATGCGCGCCTACGGCGTGTCGTTCGAGCAGGTCGAGCGGGCGCTCCTGCAGTTCGGCGCCAACACCGGCGGCGGCTTCACCGACCAGTACAGCCGCGAGTTCCTGATCCGCAACGTCGGCCGCACCCGCAGCCTCGACGACCTCGGCAGCGTCGTCGTGGCGACGGTCGCCGGACAGCCGGTCGCCCTGCGGCAGATCGCCGACGTCGCCTTCGCGCCCAGGGTCAAGCGCGGCGATGCCGGCTATCAGGGCCGCTCGGCGGTCATCGTCTCGGTTGAGAAGCAGCCCGGCGTGGACACCATCCGGCTGACCGCCGAGATCGAGCGGGCGCTGCGCGATATCACCGCGACGCTGCCGGGCGGGGTCAGGGCGGACCAGGTGTTGTTCCGGCAGGCGGGCTTCATCCAGACCTCGATCGACAACGTCCGCGCGGTTCTGCTCGAAGCTGCGGTCGTGGTGGCGATCGTGCTGTTCGCCTTTCTGCTGAACTTCCGGACCACGGCGATCTCGCTCACGGCGATCCCGGTGTCGATCCTGGTCGCCGCCATCGTGTTCCAGTGGATGGGACTCTCCATCAACACCATGACCCTGGGCGGGCTGGCCATCGCGATCGGCGAACTGGTCGACGACGCGGTGGTCGATGTCGAGAACATCTTCAGGCGCCTGCGCGAGAACCGGGCGGCGGGCAATCCCCGCAGCACCTTCGATGTCGTCGTCTCGGCCAGCCAGGAGGTCCGCTCCGGCATCGTCTATGCAACGATGATCATCGTGCTGGTGTTCGTGCCGCTGTTTGCCCTGTCGGGCATCGAGGGCCGGCTCTTCGCGCCGCTCGGACAGGCCTACATCGTTGCCATTCTGGCCAGTCTCGTGGTGTCCATCACGCTGACGCCGGTGATGGCCTACTACCTGCTGCCCGGCCTCAAGCGGCTCGAGGCGCGCGAAAGCTGGCTGATCCGCTCCCTGAAGAGCGGCAACCGGCGGCTGCTCGACTGGTCGTTCGGCCATCCGCGCACCCTGATGGCCGGTGTCGTGGCCGCTGTCGTCGTGGCTGGCGGTGTCGCCACGCAGCTGCCGCGCGCGTTCCTGCCGCCGTTCAACGAGGGAACGCTGACGATCAACCTGTTGTTCAATCCCGGCATCTCGCTGGCCGAGAGCCATCGCGTCGGCCTGATCGCCGAGCGCCTGATCATGGAGGTGCCGGAGGTCGAGCGCGTCGGCCGCCGCACCGGCCGGGCCGAACTCGACGAGCATGCCGAGGGTGTCCACGCCTCGGAAGTCGAAGTCGCGCTCAGGGCCGGTGGACGCTCGAAGAACGAGATCGTCTCGGACATCCGCGCGCAGCTGTCGGTTCTGCCGGTCGCGACCAACATCGGACAGCCGATCTCGCATCGCCTCGACCATATGCTGTCCGGTGTCCGTGCGCAGATCGCGCTGAAGGTCTTCGGCGAAGACCTCGACTCCATCCGCTCGATCGCCGAGGAGTTCCGGGAGAAGCTCGCCGGCGTGCCCGGCATCGTCGACCTTCAGGTCGAGCGGCAGGTCCGCATCCCGCAGCTCGACGTGATCGTCGACTACCGGCGCGCGGCCCTCTACGGGCTGGCGCCGGCCGCCGTGACCGAGCAGCTCGAACGGCTCTCCAACGGCCGGATCGTGTCGCGGCTGGTCGACGGCAACCGCCGCTTCGATGTCGTTCTGCGGCTGCAGCAGGAACGGCGGACCACCCAGGGGCTGGGCGACCTGCTGATCCAGACCCCGGCCGGCTGGATCCCGTTGCGTCAGGTCGCCGATATCGTCGAAACCGACGGCCCCAACCAGATCCTGCGCGAGAACGGCAAGCGGCGCGTCGTGGTGCTCGCCAATACCGATGGCTCGGCCGACATGGCGGCCGTCGTCGCGGAGATCCGGCGCATCGTCGGTGCCACGCCGCTGCCGACCGGCTTTTTCACCAGCCTCGAAGGCACGTTCCAGGCCCAGGAGGAGTCGATGCGGACGATCGGCCTGCTCTCGCTGGTCTCGCTCGCGATGATCTTCGCCATCCTCTACAGCCGCTACCGCTCGTTGCTGTTCGTCGCCATTGTCATGGCCAGCGTGCCGCTCGCCCTGATCGGCAGCGTGGCGGCACTGTGGCTGGCCGGCCAGCCTCTGTCGGTCGCCTCGATGGTGGGCTTCATCACCCTCACCGGCATCGCGACCCGCAACGGCATCCTGAAGATCAGCCACTACATCAACCTGGCGATCGGCGAGAACATGCCTTTCGGACGCGACCTCGTGGTGCGCGGCAGTCTGGAGCGCCTCACGCCGGTTCTCATGACGGCGCTGTCGGCGGCGGTGGCGCTGGTACCGCTGATGATCGACCCGCAGGCGCCGGGCAAGGAGATCCTCTATCCCGTTGCCATCACGATCTTCGGCGGACTCGTGACCGCCACGATCCTCGACACGCTGCTCACGCCGATGCTGTTCCTCCGCTACGGCGCCGCGCCGCTTGGCCGGCTGGTCGCCGAGACGCGAAGGCAGGGCGGGGTGGATAGCGGCGGATCCGCGTCGGCGAAACCGATCGAAGCATTCTGACGACCCCGAACGGAGGAGAAGCCCGATGAAAAAGCTGGTTCTTGTTTTATCCTTCCTGGTGATGGCGATGCCGGTTGCGCTCGCCCACGAACCCAGGCCCGGCCCCAACGGCGGCCTGAAGGTCGATGCGGGCAATCGCTACCACGCGGAACTCGTCGTACGGAGAACGCCTGAGGTCGTGCTGTTTCTCTACGATGCGAATGACAAGCCGATTGCGTCCACCGGCTTTCGCGGCAGCGCCATCCTGGTCGTCGACGGCAAGACGCAGCGTTTCGACCTACGGCCGGTCGACGGGTCGCGACTCGTCGGAACGGCGCCGGTCGCCGTGCCAGCAGGCGTCAAGGGGGTGGTGCAGCTCGTGGCTCCCGATGGGTCGACGGCACAGGCGAAGTTTTGAGGTTCGTTATCGGAGCTTCAACCTGAGTAGACGGCTGCGCTCTGCAATGGCTCGTCACCGTACCGAGGCAGCCCTTTGCGTTGCCGGGGCGAAGTGCTAAAAGGCCGCCGTTTTCGGGGAGTAACCGTCCGCGTTCTCCAGCGGAGTTGGCGTCAACAAACTTGGCTTCGGCCATGGCGCCCGCGACGGACCGCAAGGTCCGGATTGGCCAGACCGACGACAGGGGAGTCCCGGCTCGGGTCGGGGGATTCTCGTGTCGTCGTGCCCTCTCGGACCCCGGATGTTCATTTCATGGAAACCATCCTCACCTCGATCGCCGTCGTGGCGATTGCCGAAATCGGCGACAAGACCCAGCTGCTGGCCATCGTGCTCGCGGCCCGGTTCCGCAAGCCGCTGCCGATCGTCCTCGGCATCTTCGCAGCGACCCTGCTCAACCACGCCGTCGCCGCGACGTTCGGCTATCTGGTGGCGAAGTGGCTGACCGGCGCCACCTTCCAGATCGTGCTGGGCGTGGCCTTCATTGCCATGGCGATCTGGGCGCTGGTCCCCGACAAACAGGACGAGAACGCGTCGAAGGTTTCTGCACATGGCATCTTCCTCACGACGCTCGTTGCCTTCTTCTTCGTCGAGATCGGCGACAAGACACAGATCGCGACCTCGCTGCTGGCCGCGCAGTTTCACAATGTCGAGCTCGTCACCATCGGCACGACGATCGGCATGATGCTGGCGAATGTGCCGGCGGTTTATCTGGGCGAGGCGGCGACGAAGATCGTGCCCCTGAAGTATGTGCGGAGGACCGCCGCCGCGATCTTTGCGGTCATCGGCATCTGGGTCGTGATCGCCGCTCAGAACATCGTCTAGTCTCTCATGAGGCGCCGAGCGGGCCGCTCCAGTCGACGACATGGGCGAGCCGGTCCGGCCGCGCCGCCGGACCGGCTGCGTCCGGCGACGGCGCCTTGGCCGTGCCCACGGCGAGGAAGCCGACCAGCCGGCTCGGCGCCTCGAAGCCCAGCGCCGCGTTCACCGTCGGATCGTAGGTGTTGGCGCCGGTCACCCACATGCCGGCGTAGCCCAGCATGTGGAGGGCGTTCAGCATGTTCATCGCCGCGGCGCCGGCCGACAGCATCTGCTCGATCTCGGGAATGGGATGGCCGGCCCGGATCTGGGCGCCGATGCCGATCAGCAGGGGAGTCCGGAGCGGCCAGGCGCGGATGCGATCGATCTGTGCCTGCGGCGCCTGGCGGTCGCGCGCTGCCGCCACGAGGCAGTCGCTGAAGGCCAGGCGGGCCTCGCCGCGGATTAGCACGAAGCGCCACGGCCGCAGCCGGCCGTGGTCGGGCGCACGCAGCCCGGCATCGAGAATCAGGTCGAGGTCGGCACCCTCAGGCGCCGGATCTTCGAGCGCATTGCTGGATTGGCGGGAGAGAAGCGGGTCGAGCGGGTGAGGGGAGGTGTGCATCGGGCAAGGATGCTCTAAATGCAAATGACTGTCATTTGCATAATTGCAAGTTCAGCAGGATTCATCCTATATTTCTGATATCGTCGCCACGACGTGCTTAAAGCGCGGACCGCCCGAACTTCGGCCTCGGGATGGCAAGGGCGCCGAATTTTCAGACAGGTCCGCGATTCGGGCCTGCGTTGAAAAGAATCGTCCGGTTCAAGCCGGCCGTCGCTTTCTGAATTTCCGGACAGACGGATTCTGGACAACTCGTGTCCATAAAATGCGCCCTATTGCGGCTCGATCTTGGCGATCCTGACGTACTCGGCCCACTTGGCGCGCTCGTCGCGGTCCTGCTGGGCGCACTGTTCGAGCGTGAGCGGCCGCGAGGTCAGCGCAAACTCGTTGGCGAGCCGGTTCTTGATGTCGGGCGACACCAGCGC
>CAMAYC010000099.1 GCA_945862125.1 Reyranella massiliensis 521 | reverse complement strand
TTGGCCTGGCGGCGCTTCCCTTCGTCGACTGGCCGGCCCCCGAGAGCTGGAAATGGCTGACGCTCACCTCCTGCGTGATGTTCGCCTACTACGCGCTGCTGATCCGCTCCTACGGCGTCGGCGACATGAGCGTGGTCTATCCGCTCGCCCGCGGCCTGGCGCCCGTGCTGATGACGATCGCGGCCTTTCTCGCGATCGGCGAGCAGCTCAGCACCGGTCAGATGGTGGCCGTCGGGCTGATTTCGTTCGGCATCATGGTGCTGCCGCTCGGCGCCGGCGCCAGCGGACCCACGGTGGGCTTTGCACTGGCGACCGGCGTGTCGGTCGCGACCTACAGCTTCTTCGGTGGCCTCGGCGTGCGCGCCGCCGGCACGGTGCTGGGCTTCCAGGCGTGCCTGGAAATCATCACCGGCCTCGGCATGGTGGGTTACGCCCTGGTGACACGCCGCGCCCAGCTCCCGGCCTATGTCCGCCGCCATGGCGCCGTCGGCCTGCTGGCCGGTGTCATCTCGGTGCTGGGCTTCCCCGCGTTCCTGCTCGTCGCCCGAAGCCTGCCGCTCGGCCCGGTGGTGGCGCTGCGCGAAACCAGCGTGATCTTCGGCGCTGGTGGTGGGTGGGATTGCGCTTCTCGCCCTGCTGCGATGAGATAGTCTCCTCGCCCGCTCAATTGTTACCCGGAGGAAACCATGAAGCTCTATTACATGCCCGGCGCCTGCTCGCTCGGTATCCACGTCATTCTCGAGGAGATCGGCAAGCCCTACGACCTGCAGAAGATCGATGGCGCCAAGCAGGAGCAGTACGGTCCGGATTTCGTAAAGATCAACCCCAAGTCCAAGGTGCCGACGCTCACGCGCGACGATGGCTCGACCCTGACCGAGTTTCCGGCGATCGCCGTCTGGCTCGCTCGCAAGAACCCGGAGAAGGACCTGATGCCGTCCGACGCCGACGCCGAAGCGAAAGCCCTCGAGGCGATGGACTACGCGGTTTCGACCATGCACATGCAGGGTTTCTCGCGCATGTTCCGGCCGATGAACTACGCGCCGACCGAGGCCGACCACGACAAGGTCAAGGCGCGCGGCAAGGAGATCATGGAGAAGGGCCTTGCCCTGATGGACAAGACGCTCGAGGGCAAGGAGTACCTCGCCGGGAAGTTCTCGGTCGCCGATGCTGCGCTCTTCTATGTCGAGTTCTGGGCGGCCGGTCGCATGAAGATGCCGCTGCCCAGGAACGTCGCGGCACACTACGAGCGCATGAAAAACCGCCCGGCTGTGAAGCGCGTGCTCGAGCAGGAAGGCCTCACCGCCGCGGCCTGAGGTGCTACCTGCTGCCCTTGCGAGCCGTCTCCGCCTGCCGCTGATCGCGGCCCCGATGTTTCTCGTATCGGGGCCGGCGCTGGTGACGGCGGCGTGCCGCAGTGGCGTGGTCGGTTCGTTCCCGACCGCCAATTGCCGCACGGTCGAAGAACTCGATCGCTGGCTTCTGGATATGGCCGACGATCTCAAGCGCGCGGCCGACGAGACCGGCCGCGCGCCGGCACCGCTCTGTCCGAACCTGATCGTGCACCGTTCAAACCCGCGCGTGCCCGACGACCTGGCCGCGGTGTTGCGCGCCAAGGTCGAGCTGGTGATCACGTCGGTGGGCTCGCCCGAGCCGGTGATGAAGCCGCTCAAGGACGCGGGCTGCCTTGTTTTTGCCGACGTGGCCTCGGTGCGACACGCCGAGAAGGCGATTGCCGCTGGCGTCGACGGGCTGGTGTTGCTGACGGCCGGCGCCGGCGGCCAGACCGGCTGGGCTAATCCTTTCGCTTTCGTGCGTGCGGTGCGCGCCTTCTGGGACGGCATCGTGGTGATGGCGGGCGGCATGGCCGATGGCCACGCGATCGCCGCCGCCCAGACGCTGGGCTGCGATCTCGCCTACATGGGCACCAGGTTCATCGCCACCCGCGAGAGCCTGGCCAAGTATGCCTACAAGCAGATGCTGGTGCAGAGCCGGCTCGACGACGTGCTGCTGACGCGGGCCTTCACCGGCCTGGAAACCAACATGTTGCGGCCGTCGATCGCGGCGGCCGGCCTCGATCCCGACAATCTGCCGGTGCGCGGCGCCATCGACATCGCCAAGGACATCAACGCCTCGGAACGCGATAAGCCCGATGCCAAGCGCTGGAAGGACATCTGGAGCGCCGGTCACTCAGTGTCGGGCGTCAGCGACGTGCCGTCGGTCGCCGAACTGATCGAGCGGACGGAGACGGAGTATCGCGCCGCGCGTCAGGGAGTCTGAACGCCGCCACGGCGCGGTGTCGTGACCACGAAGAGCGTGGCGGCGACCAGCAGGGCGGCGATGCCGAGGCCGGGGAACACCATCTTGGCCGCGAACACCTGAAGCAGCGCGCCGACGATGATCGGGCCCGCCACCTTGCCGAGATTGCGCAGAGCGCCGTAGAAGCCCAGCCCCATGCCGATATGACTGGCGGCGATGCGGTTGCCGATGAGCGCGACCGTCGACGGAAATGTGAGGCCCTGGCCGATGCCGACCACGACGGCCAGCCCCAGCAGGACGCTCGCGGTCGGCGCCGAGGGCAGCGCGACCAGCGCGGCGCCGATCGCCACCAGGCCGAGCGCGATGGTGGGCGCGTAGCCGCGCCGGTCGCCCAGCCTGCCGCCGAACGGCCGCACCAGCAGGTGGGTCGCTTCCTGGAAGGTGAAGAACAAGCCGGCGGACCACGCGCCGTAGCCTGCCTCGAGGGCGAAGATCGGCAGGAAGGCTTTTAGCGAATAGATGGAGCCGTAGATCGCGAACTCGAGCACGCCCACGAACCAGAGCTCGCGTCGTGTCGCAGCGTGCTTCACACCGTCGACCAGCTCGGTGAAGAAACTCGTCCGCTCGACCGCCTCCCGCCTGGATTCGTCGAAGCGCACGAACAGCGCCGGTACGAAGGCGGCACAGCTCAGCAGCCCGACCACGGTGAACACCACCTCGGGCGAGTTCCAGGCCAGGATGAAGCCTGCGACGGCCGGTGCGATCAGATGGCCGCTGCCGCGCGCCATCTCGAACAGGCCAAGCCGCGCGCCGCGGCTCTGCGTCGACATTTCGGTCACGATCGCGAGCGTGACGGGACCGAAGATCGCCGTCGCCGTGCCGTGCAGCACCCGAAGCCAGACGAGCTGATCGGGCGTATGCACGAACTGGTAGAGGAACGGGAAGCTCGCGAACAGCAGCAGCGCCGTGAAGAAGAAGATCCGCCGGCCGTAGCGGTCCGACAGCATGCCGACGATCGGCTTGAACACCGTGCCGGTCAGCGTCGACACGCCGACGATGGTGCCGATCATCAGCTTGTTGGCGCCCAGGCTCGCGGCCAGGATCGGCAGGACCGGACTCTTGGCCATCTGGTAGGCCGCCCGCACGAACATGTCGGTGGCGAACAGGCCCCAGAAGCCTGATGGCTGGCGCAGCATGGCCAATTTCTAGGCGGTGACGTGGCTCATATGGGCCTTGGCCAGCATGGCGTTCAGCTTGGCAATGTCGCCTTTGGCAATGGCCTCGAACTTCGCCACCTCGCTGTCGACCTTCGCCATGACCTCGCGCGAGACCGCGCGCGTCTGGCTGGTTGGCGCAGCGTCGCCGACCGTTGTCATCTGGACCATGTCGAAAAGCGTGTCGTTGAGGCCCGCCGGATTGCGCAGCACGTCGCGCACCGACTTGCGGTGCGGATCGACCATGACCTTCTCGATGTCCGAGAGCTTGCGGCCGACGGCGATGGCCTTGGTGCGCAGCGCTCCCTTGCCGCGCTGAGCCACTTCCTCGAGCTGGCGCTTCGCCTTGCGGAGCCGGTTGACTGCAGACTTGAGCTTGGAGAGCGAAGCGACCAGCTCCTTGTGCAGCGCGTATTGCGCCGCGTACTGCTCTGGCGTCGTGGCAAGGCGCGGGTCCTTCATGACGCTGAACTTGGCCGACTGCGTCTTGCCGTCTGCCGTGAAATCGACGCCGTAGGTGCCGGGCACCACGGTCGGTCCCGGCGGGTTGTCGGGGTCGGGCGCCAGTGGCTTCGGCCGCGCTGGCGCCAGCGAGTAGTCGAGCTTGGTCGGACCGGGATACTTCAGGTCCCAGACGAAGCGGTTGAGCCCGCGCTTTGTGCCGGGCTTGCGATGCGGCGGCGCCTCCTTGTCGTCGCTGGCAAAGCTCGCGATCTTGCGGCCCGAGCCGTCGCGGAAGGTGAGCGTTACCGGCTTCTTGGCGTCCTCGGCCAGCCAGTAATAGAGGACGGCGCCATTGGGCGGGTTCTCGCCGACGTCGAGATGCTCGCGCACGCGGACGCCGCCTTCCTTGTCGACCATGACGGTGCTGCCATCGATGCCGAAGGCGGGACCATAGGCGATGCCGGTGCGTACGTTGGCGCCGGCGCTCCAGTGCAGCTTGGTGCGGATCGCGGTGCGCGGCGCGAACAGCTGGTTGCCTTTGGCGCCTTTCGCCAATCCGCGCAGGCCAGTCACGTCGTCGAGAATCCAGAACGAGCGGCCGTGCGTAGCCGCCACCAGATCGGCGTCCTTGAGTTTCAGGTCATAGACCGGCACGACCGGAAAGCCGCCGGCCATGCGCGTCCAATGCGCGCCGTCGTCGAGGCTGAAGAATACCCCGGTTTCGGTGCCGACATAGAGCAGCCCCTTGGCGACAGGGTCGGCCCGCAGCACGCGCGTGATCTCGCCCTTGGGCAGGTTGCCGTTGATCGACTTCCAGCTCTTGCCGCCGTCGCTGCTCTTGAACAGGTAGGGATTGTAGTCGGCGAGCTTGTAGCGCGTGGCCGCGACGTAGATCGTCTTGGCATCGTGCGCCGAAAGCTCGACGCAGCCGACATAGGCGAGCTTGGGCAGCGCCTTGGGCGTGACGTTCGTCCACTTCTTGCCGTCGTCGCGCGTCACGTGCACCAGCCCGTCGTCGGTCGAGGCCCAGATCTCGCCCTTGTGGTGCGGCGACTCGACGACGCAGGCACAGGTGGCATGGACTTCGGCGCCGGCGCTCTCGCGGGTGATGTCGCCGCCGGAATGCTGCTGGCGCGTCCGGTCGTTGAGGCTGAGGTCGGGCGAAATCTTCTCCCAGTCCATGCCTTCGTTACGGGTGCGGAAGACGCAGTTGCCGCCGACATAGAGAGTGCCGGGATCGTGCGGCGAGAACACGATGGGGAAGGTCCAGGCGAAGCGGTACTTCAGGTCCTTCGGCGAAATGCCCGTCGATTCCTCGGGCCACACATTCACGAGCTGGATCTGGCGCGTGCGATGGTCGTAGCGCTGCAGCGCGCCGGCGCCGCCCGGGCTCGAGCCGATGGCGCCGATATAGACGACGTTGTGATTGCGCGGATCGACGGCAATGAATCCTGATTCGCCGGTCCCGGGATAGGTGCAGTCGGCCAGCGTGATGACGCCCCATTCCGAGGCGCTCGGCACCGAGATCGAGGTGTTGTCCTGCTGGGTGCCGTAGACCCGGTAGGGGTACTGGTTGTCGATATCGAGGCGGTAGAACTGCGCGGTCTTCTGGTTGTAGACCGTCGACCACGACGCGCCGCCGTTCAGCGAGATGTTGGCTCCGCCGTCGTTGCCCTCGATCATGCGGCTGGCGTCGTTTGGATCGATCCAGAGATCGTGGTTGTCGCCGTGCCGTGTGGTGACTTCGCTGAAGTTCGCGCCGCCGTCGGTCGACTTCCACATCTGCAGATTGGTGACGAAGACGGTGTCGGCATGGCCGGTGTCGGCGAAGACGTGGGTGTAGTACCAGGGCCGGTGCATCAGGTCGCGATTGTGCGACATCGCCACCCAGCGCTCGCCGTAGTCGTCGGAGCGGTAGAGCCCGGTCTTGTCACCGCCCTTGTCATCTTGTCCTGCCTCGACCAGGGCCCACACGCGGCCGGCCTTCACCGGCGAGACGGCGACGCCGATCTTGCCGAGCGGCCGCTCCGGAAAGCCGGTCTTGCCCGAGACCTCTTCCCAGCTATCGCCGCCGTCCTTGGAGCGGAACAGGCCGCTGCCGGGACCACCGCTCGAGATGTTCCAGAAGTTGCGCTTGGCCTCCCAGACGGCGGCGAACAGGATGCGCGGGTTTTTGCGGTCCATCGAGATCTTGACCGCTCCGGCAACGTCACTGCGATAGAAAACCTTCTGCCAGGTCTTGCCGCCATCCTTCGAGCGATAGACGCCGCGTTCCTTGTTGGGACCGAACACGTCGCCGAGGGCGGCGACATAGACCAGGTCGGGATCGGTCGGATGCACGACGATGCCGCCGATGAACTTGGTCTCTTTCAGACCGATGTGGCTCCAGGTACGCCCGGCATCCGTCGACTTGTACATGCCGTCGCCATAGGACACGTCGAGCCGGATTTCGGTCTCGCCGGTGCCCGCATAGATCACATTGGCATCCGAGGGCGCGACGGCGATGGCGCCGACCGCGGCCGAACTCATGTAGCCGTCCGACACGTTGCGCCAGAAGACGCCGCCGTCTTCGGTCTTCCAGATGCCGCCGGCGCAGGCGCCGAAATAGAACACCATCTTGTTCGCCGGATCGCCCGAGACGGCAACGACGCGGCCGCCGCGCGACGGGCCGATGCAGCGCCACTTCAGCGCGTCGAAACCCGACGAGGCGGGTTGCTGGATATTCTGAGCCATGGGGAAGGGGCGCCGATCTGCTAAATTGAGGTCGGCGTGGACGGTAGGTCAGGTTCCCGCAGCGACGCAACCGCGTCGCCGCAGGAGAAACCGCTTAGTGCAACTCGTAGAGGCCTGAAGCGAACTTGAATTCCGCCGGCTTGATCAGGGCCGCGTTGGCCACCCGCACCTTGTGCAGCTTGCCGTCGATGTTGCGTTCCCAGAAGTCGAGGAACTTGGTGAGGGCGGGAAAGCGGGGGGCCAGATCGAGGTGCTGCCAGACGAAAGTCTGCAGAACGTGGGTGTGGTCGGGCATCCAGTAGAGGATTTCAGCGGTGGTGATCCGGTAATCGTTGAGCTGAGCTACGAAACTGCGATCCATTCGTCACTCCTTGACATGGTACGCGCATGGGAATAGTCACGCGTCCTTGACGAAAAATCAGCAAAATTCGTTCCACATCAATGAGTTAGCAGCGATCCCCCTCGATTGCTGCTAGTGCGAAGCGACTTTGCGCCGCTACCTTGACTCGTTTCGGCAACGCCCCTACATGCAGCTCGCCTTTGGCACTCACCCTCGGTGAGTGCTGACAGCAACCCATTTGGATGCAGCCTGAGGGCTGCGCAGGGCTAAACAGCTAGTTGGAGGAAGACTCATGAAGTTCCGTCCGCTCCATGACCGTGTCGTGGTCAAGCGCGTCGAAGAAGAAGGCAAGACCAAGGGCGGCATCATCATTCCGGACACCGCCAAGGAAAAGCCGATGGAAGGCGAGATCGTCGCCGTTGGCCCGGGCGCCCGCGATGAAGCCGGCAAGCTTGTCCCGCTGGACGTCAAGAAGGGCGACCGCATCCTGTTCGGCAAGTGGTCGGGCACGGAAATCAAGCTCGATGGCGAGGATCTCCTGATCATGAAGGAGTCCGACATCATGGGCATCATCGAAGGCTCCGTCTCGATGAAGAAGGCCGCTTAAGCGCCTTTCCCATCCATACCAATCAAACAGAACATCCAAGAGGAATAGAAAATGGCAGCCAAGGAAGTCCGTTTTAGCGCGGATGCACGCGAGCGCATGCTGCGCGGCGTCGACATTCTCGCCAACGCCGTCAAGGTCACGCTGGGTCCGAAGGGCCGCAACGTCGTCCTCGACAAGAGCTTCGGCGCTCCGCGCATCACCAAGGACGGCGTCACCGTCGCCAAGGAAATCGAGCTCGCCGACAAGTTCGAGAACATGGGCGCCCAGATGGTGCGCGAAGTGGCCTCGAAGACCAACGACATCGCCGGCGACGGCACGACGACGGCGACCGTTCTCGCCCAGGCGATCGTGCGCGAAGGCGTGAAGTCGGTCGCGGCCGGCATGAACCCGATGGACCTCAAGCGCGGCATCGACCTCGCGGTCGAGGCGGCTGTCGAGGACATCAAGGCGCGCGCCAAGAAGATCACCGGCACCGATGAAGTTGCCCAGGTCGGCACCATCTCGGCCAACGGCGACAAGTCGATCGGCAAGATGATCGCCGAAGCGATGAAGCGCGTCGGCAACGAAGGCGTGATCACGGTCGAAGAGGCCAAGAGCCTCGACACCGAGCTCGACGTCGTCGAAGGCATGCAGTTCGACCGCGGCTATCTCTCGCCGTACTTCATCACCAACGCCGACAAGATGATCGCCGAGCTCGACTCGCCGTACATCCTGCTGTTCGAGAAGAAGCTCTCGGGCCTGCAGGCGATGCTGCCGGTGCTCGAGGCGGTCGTGCAGTCGGGCAAGCCGCTGCTGATCATCGCCGAGGACGTCGAGGGCGAGGCCCTGGCGACCCTGGTCGTGAACAAGCTGCGTGGCGGCCTCAAGATCGCTGCCGTCAAGGCGCCGGGCTTCGGCGATCGCCGCAAGGCGATGCTCGAGGACATGGCGATCCTGACCGGCGGTCAGCTGATCTCCGAGGACCTCGGCATCAAGCTCGAGAACGTCACGCTCGACATGCTCGGCAAGGCCAAGAAGGTCATCGTCGAGAAGGAAAACACCACGATCGTCGACGGCTCGGGCAAGAAGGCGGACCTCCAGGCCCGCATCGCCCAGATCCGCGCGCAGATCGAGGAGACCACTTCGGACTACGACCGTGAGAAGCTCCAGGAGCGCCTGGCCAAGCTCGCGGGCGGTGTTGCGATCATCAAGGTCGGCGGCGCCACCGAAGTCGAAGTCAAGGAGAAGAAGGACCGCGTTGACGACGCCATGCACGCCACCAAGGCGGCGGTCGAAGAGGGTGTTGTCGCCGGTGGCGGCTCGGCTCTCCTCTACGCGATCCGTGCGCTCGACAAGATCCGTTCGAGCAACGACGACCAGAAGGTCGGCATCGAGATCGTGCGTCGTGCGCTCCAGGCGCCCGTCCGCCAGATCGCCGAAAACGCCGGCTACGACGGCGCCGTCATCGCCGGCAAGATGCTCGAGCAGAAGGACCACAACTTCGGCTTCGACGCCCAGAAGGGTGACTATGTCGACATGATCAAGGCCGGCATCATCGATCCGGTGAAGGTCGTGCGCACCGCCTTGCAGGACGCCGCTTCGGTTGCGGGCCTCCTCGTCACGACCGAAGCCATGGTCGCCGAGCGCCCCGAGAAGAAGGCCCCGATGGGCATGCCGCCGGGTGGCGACGGCGGAATGGGCGGCATGGACTTCTAGTCCACGCCTCTTCAAAAATAAGGAAGGGCCGGGGAGCAATCCCCGGCCCTTTTCTTTGCGCTATGATTTGCGCATGAATGCGCATCCCTTGTCCGTGAAGGCGGTCGTCCTGCATCAGGGCCGTGTGCTGCTGCTGGTGAACGAGCGCGATGAATGGGACCTGCCGGGTGGGCGGCCTGAGGCCGGCGAGGACCATCGCGCGGCCCTCGCGCGCGAGGTGTTCGAGGAAACCGGACTCGGCGTCGAGATCGGCGCCTTGCTGGACGAACATCTATTCGAAGTGCTGCCGCAGCGGTTTGTGCGCATCGTCGCCTACGGCTGCACGCTTGCAGGCAATGCCGACATTGTATTGAGCGACGAGCACAGCGCCGCCCATTGGCTGCCATTCGACCAGCTCGGCCTGTCCGCCGCCGGCCGGCGGTTGCCGGCAGGCTATCTCGGCGCGATACGCCAGCTGATCGACCAGCCTGCATCGCCCAGTGTGCGCGAGGTCTGAACCGCGAGGAACCGGTCGTGCGCCGCCGCGGCGCCCAGCCAGAGTTCGTTCCAGGCGTCGAATGCCTTCAGCGGATCGGCGAGCGTGAGGCCCTGCACAATGCGCCAGCCGGCCATCCGCACGGTGACATGGCCATCCTTCTCTTCGGTCGCCACGTCCTCGCCTTCGGCTTCCAGGATCGCCTGGAGCCAGCGTGCGAAGTCACGGGCGCTCTGGACATCGCCTCGCTCGACATCGGTCGGCAGGCCGAGGTCGCGCGCCGTTTCCTCGTGGAACTGCAGGCCGACCAGGCGCGCGACGCGGCCCATCTCGACCGTCGCGTCCGCCGGTCCCAGCAGTTCCTGGAGCACCGGCAGCATCGTCTGCACGTAGCTCATGGCGTAGGAGCGGAAGGTGCGCAGGCGCCGTTCCTCGGGCCAATTGGCCGTCTCGAGCTTGGGCTGCTTCGCCCAGTCGATGCGCGGCATCTCCTCGTCGTAGGCGAAGCGCACGCGCTCCTCCTCCTTCAGGGGACGGCCGTAGTCGTAATAGTAGCCTTCGAGCCCGGGCTTGCCGTCGACCGTCATGCCGGTGCAGACGAAGCCGAGACCGGGATTGTTCAGTGAGATTCCGTTATGGCCGTGCCAGCCGTGCAGGAAGGCGGCCGACACGTCGTGCGGCACCGCCGCGATTGCCGTGCCTTTCCAGATCCAGCGCGGCGGCGGATAGCGCACCCAGGCCTTGGTGTCGCTCTCGCGCAAGTAGCCGGTCTTCACGCCGCCCAGTGCGTTGGAGTGATAGTGGTACAGCGCACAGGCGGGCGCGTCCTTCTCGCCGTCGAGGCCGAGCTTCTTCAGCCCGGGCACGAACTTCTCGAGATGCTGGCGGCGGAAGTGGCGGAAGATGTATTCGCGCGCCGTATCGGCGCCGCGCCGCGACACCAGACCGAGCACCAGCGCCGTCATCAAGGCGTTGTAGAGCGTACCGACCGCGCGATACGCGGCCGGCCCAGCCCCCGTCGAACTAACCACTGTGGCCGTCGACCAGGATGGCTTTCGACTTGCCTGCCTTCAGCCGCATGGCGAGGACAGGCTTGTACTCCTCCGAATCGTAAAAGCGCTCGGCCGCGGCGTAGTCGGGAAACTCCAGCACGACGACCCGTGACGGCGTCCAACCGCCTTCGAGGGTCCGTGTCCTGCCGCCGCGAACGATGAACTTGCCGCCGAACTTCCCGACCAGGCCGGGCGTGTGCTTGCGGTATTCGGCCATCAGGCCTTCGTCGGTCGTCTCGATCTCAACGATGATGTAGGCAGCCACGTGTTTCCTCCTCAGCCGACTTCCACTCAGCCAATTTCCATCGGCAGGGCTGGGTCGTTGGCCCATTCCTGCATCGAATTGTCGTACACCGAGACATTGCGATGGCCCAGCATTGCCGTGAGGACAAAGGCGTCGAGTGTGGCTGCTATGCCGCCGCCGCAATAGACCAGCACGCGCTTGTCCGGCGCGGCGCCGACTCCCTCGAAAGCTGCGCGCAGGTCGGCGATCGGCTTCAGCGCCTTGTCCGGTCCGAACAGGCTGGCCGCCGGTACGCAGGACGAGCCCGCGATGCGGCCGGCGCGGCCGTAGGTGACGCCGCCGCTACCCTTGTGCTGATCGTGGCTGAGGGCATTGAGCGTCAGCGTACCGGCCTGGCCGATGGCGCCCTTGAGCGCGGCCTTGTCGACGAAGAGTTCGGGCCGGCCGCGCAGGGTGAGGGTCGCCGGCGGATGAACCGTCTCATCGGTCGAGAGCGGGCGATTCTCGGCCTTCCATTTGTCGAGGCCACCATCGAGCAGGACGGCATCGTCGAAGCCGATGGCGCGCAGCATCCACCAGATGCGGCTCGCCCAGACCGGCGAGGCGTGGCTGTAGAGCACGACCGAGGTGCCGTGGCCGACGCCCTTGGCGGCGAAGGCCCGGGTCAGTTCCTCGAGCGGCGGCAGGGTGAAGCGGAGTTTGGAGTTCTTGTCCGAGAGATCGGCCTGGAGGTCGAGATAGGCCGCGCCGGGAATGTGGCCCTTGTCGTAGTTGGCGCGACCGCTCTCGGCGACATAGCGGCCGTCGGGTCCGGGCTTGAGATAGGTGGTGCAGTCGAAGACGCGCAAGGCCGGGGCGCCAAGGCGACGCGCCAGATCCTCGGTCGAAATCAGCGCAGCAGAATGAACGGCCATCTCGCTCTCCCCGGTTGGGAGAGCGAAGACTAGACTAGATCGTCCTCGATGGCAGCGGCGGCACGGCGACGGTTCCGCTCGGCGCGGCCGTCGGCGCGGCGGCCGGCGGCAGCTGGGCCGAATCAGGTGCCTTTGGCGTTGCCGTGGCGGCAGGCTTCTTGGCCTTGGTTGTGGCCTTGGCTGTTTTGGTTGGCGCGGCCTTGGGCTGGGCCTTGGCCACATTCACCTTCTTCAGGCAGGCGCTGCGCGACGAGGCGCTCTTCAGCGTCTGGCAATAGGCAGAGGTGCCGGCCTTGGGCTTGGCAGTGGGGACGGGCGCCGGGGATTCGTCCTGGGCGAAGGATGGCGCCGCGAAGGCGACAGCAGCCAGGGCAACGACGCTGGCGAGCAAGAGACGCATTTTTATTCTCCAGGGCCGCTTGCGAAGGGGGACGGTGCGGCCTCGATAGTCTGGCAAAATGCTATTGTATTTGTACCATTTATGTCAAATTCTTAATCGTTCATCACAAGTGAAGCCGGAACTCAGTGCAGGCCATCCTCAACGTCGCGTTTCCGATCTTCGGGGTCATCCTGGCGGGGTATCTGGCCGGCCGCTGGCGCATCCTGGGCGGTGAAGCCACCGGCGCCCTCAATGCCTTCGTGAGCTACTTCGCCCTGCCGGTGCTGTTCTTCGGCACGCTGGCGCGCACGCCGGTGGCGGCGGTGCTCGATCCCAGCCTGATGGCGGGTTTCGGCATCGCGGTGGTGGCGACCTTCGTGGTCGGCATGGCGACGACGCGGCTCGTCTCGCGCGGTGGCCTCGCCGCTATGAGCCTGCAGGGCATTGCCTCGTCATGGGGCAATGTCGGCTACATGGGCGTGCCGCTCTGCCTCGCCGCCTTCGGCGAGGCCGGACTGCCGCCAGCCATGCTGACCGTGATCGTGACGGCCGTGGTGTCGATGGTGTTCGGCGTCATGCTGATCGAACTCGAAGTGGCGGCAGGCCATGGGCCGGTAAAGACCTTCCTTCGCGCCGCCTTCAACGTCGCGCGCAATCCGCTCCCGATGTCGATCGCGCTCGGCATCGTGGTCTCGGCGATCGGCTTGCCGATCCCGACGCCGGCGGAGAAGTGGCTCGACCTGCTGGGCGCCGCGGCCGGGCCCTGTGCGCTGTTCGCCATCGGCCTCTTCCTCTCCGACAAGTCGATCAGGAGTGGCCTCGCCGAGGCGGGGCTGTCGACCTTGATCAAACTCCTGCTGCAGCCGTTGCTCGCGATCCTGGTGCTGCCGTTCTTCGTCGACCTGAACTCGGTGGCGGGAAAGGTCGCGCTGCTGATGGCCGCGCTGCCGACGGCGGCCAATGCCTTCGTGCTCGCCAAGCAGTTCGACATCTCGGTCGAGCAGAACACCGCCGCGGTGCTATTGTCGACCGGCTTCTCGGTGGTCACAGTTTCGGCCCTGCTGGTCTGGCTACGCATATCCTGACAACAACGGAGGCTGTCATGCTCCAGGAGTTCAAGAAGTTCGCGTTGCGCGGCAATGTCGTCGATCTCGCCATCGGCGTGATCATCGGCGTGGCTTTTGGCAAGATCGTCGAGTCGCTGGTGAACGACATCATCATGCCGGTCGTCGGTCGCGTCGCGGGTGGGCTCGACTTCACCAACTACTTCATCGGACTTACCCAGGCGTCGAGCCAGGCCGCGACCTACGAGGCCGCCAAGAAGGCCGGTGCCACGCTGGGCTATGGCACCTTCATCACCGTGGCGATCAACTTCGTGATCGTGGCCTTCGTGCTGTTCCTGGTTATTCGCGGCATGAACCGCGTGATCAAGCAGGAGGAAGCGGCCCCCGCCGCGCCGCCGCCGCCCACGCGTGAGGAACTGCTGCTGACCGAAATCCGCGATCTCCTGAAGGCGCGAGGCTAGGCTGCTAGCTCGCGCGCGAAATACCTGACGGTCTTGGCGCCACCGTGAATGACGGCGGTGCCGATTTCGACGAAGCTCAGCGCGGCATGGAAAGCATCCGATGCCGGATTGGGTGGCTCCGAATTGATTTCACAGACCACTCGGTCATGGCCTGCGCGGGCTGCTCGGGCGAACAGATCATCGTAGAGGGTACGGGCATGACCGCGACCGCGCGCCTCGGGTGCGACCGCGATCCGGTCGACATAGACGAAGCGCCTATACCTTGATTTGAACCACAGGAAGTTCGGACTGTCGTAGTCGGCGTCCTGGTCGAAGGCCAAAAGGAAGGCTTCGATGTTGCCGATCCGGCTGGCCAGAAACGCGCGCTCGATCAGCGTCCTCAGCCGTTCCGGCTCGCGCCAGGACAGTTCCCTCGCATGGGCATTGTTGAGGGCGAGCATGCGCGGCTCCGATAAGTCACCCGGTTGAGGATACTGTATCTCGCTCATCCATCGGCTTTAGAGCTAAGCGGCGAGGCGATCCATCAGGATCGAGTCGAGCTGCCGCGCCAGCCCGTCCGAAATCTTGGTGAGCGGCAGGCGGCATTCCGGCGTGGCGATCAGGCCCTGTCGCCACAGCAGGTACTTGATCGGCATCGGGTTGGCCTCGGCAAAGAGCAGCGGCACAAATTGCGCGAGAGATGCCCAGGCGGCGCGGGCGCCGGCGACGTCGTTGGCGTCGAAGCGCCGGCCGACCTCGATGAAGCGTTCGGTCATCAGGTGGCTGGCGGCCAGGATGCCGCCGTCGCCGCCGTTGGCCATCATGGTGAAATAGAGCGCGTCCTCGCCGGTCAACACCGCGAAGTCCTTCGGCTTGCGCGCCAAGAGTTCGAGTGACTGCGCCACGCTGCCGGAACTGTCCTTTACGCCCACGATGTTCGACACCTCGGCGAGCTCGAGCAGCGAATCGTTCGAGAGGTTCACAGCCGTGCGGTAGGGGATGTTGTAGATCACAATCGCCCGATCGGTCGCCGCCGCCAGGCTGCGGAAGTGGGCCAGCAGGCCATCCTGGCTCGGCCGGTTGTAGTAGGGGCAGACCGAGACGATGCCTGCGAAGTCGAAGCGCTCCAGCCGCTTCAGCTCCTTGGCGACCTTGCGCGTGGCGTTGCCGCCCACGCCCACGAACACCGGCACGCGACCGGCCGTGCGGGTCACGGTGCGGTCGACCAGCTCGTCGATCTCGGCCTCGTCCAGCGTCGGCGACTCGCCGGTCGTGCCGAGCGGGAACAACCCGTCGACGCCCATCCCGATGTAGTGGTCGATCAGTCGCTCGTAGCTCGCGAAGTCGACGGCGCCGTCCTTGAACGGCGTGATGAGCGGCAGCCAGAGGCCGGAGATCTGCGTGGTCATGAGGAGCCCTCCCGGACCCGACACTAGATTTCCCGGATAAATAAGAAAAACGAATGTTTTTGATATAATTGTTCGTTTTCTATTATGATTGTGGAATGCGCAACGATCTCGACATGGCGCTGGTGCGCGCCTTCCTCACCGTCGTCGAAGCCGGCGGGGTGACGCGCGCGGCGGCGGCCCTCGGCGTTTCCCAGGCCGCGGCCAGCCAGCAGATCAGGCGGCTGGAGGAGGCGCTCGACTGCCGCCTGTTCGAGCGCGTCGGCCGGCGGCTGGTGCTGGCGCCGGCCGGCGAACGGCTGCTGGCCCTGGCGCGCCGGTTGCTGGCCATGAACGACGAAGTCTGGTCGTCGATGCGCACGCCATCGTTCGAGGGCGAGGTTCGCCTGGGCGTGCCCTACGACATCGTGGGCAGCTTCGTGCCGGCGGTGCTGCGTGGCTTCGCCAAGGCCCAGCCGCGCGTCCGCGTCAGCTTGGTGTGCGAGGATTCCAAGATCGTGCGCGAGGCGCTCAAGTCGGGCGGCGTCGATCTTGCGCTGACCACCGAGACCGATTGCGGCCGCCATGGTGAGACCCTGCGCACCGATCGGCTGGTGTGGGTCGGCGGGCCCGGCGGCGATGCGCACCTGAAGGACCCGCTGCCGGTTTCTCTGGGCGCGCCAAGTTGCGTCTTCCGGCCGGTGGCGATCGAGGCGCTGGGCAAGGTGCGGCGCGACTGGCGCGCCGTCTGCGAGGTGAGCCGCATGGAACCGGTCCATGCCGTGCTGGAAGCCGGGCTCGCGGTGGCGCCGCTGCTGCGCTCCTCTGTGCCGGCGCGCTTCGAGATCCTGGGCCGCGACTCGCGCCTGCCGCCCCTGCCTGAATTCCGCATCAACCTCTACGCACCGCCGGGCCTGAGCCCGGCCGCCCGCGATCTTGCAGAACACGTCCGCGCCGGCTTCTCAGGCGCCCGCTCTTCTACCGGCTGATGGGCCTGCACAACAATTGATACCAAGCGATGGCTGTTTCGGCAGCACATGCGCAATTACACTCCGTCCCGTCATTCAGGGATGTTGTCCATGCGGTTTCTACTTGGTTGGGCGCTGAAATTGGCCTTCGTGGGCCTCATCTATGCCGGCGTCACCGGGGCCATTCCGATGCAGTTGCCGGACACGATCCTGGGCTACCAGCTGCCCGAGGCGGCCAAGAGGTTCGCCGGCACCGGCGGCCAGATCCAGGACATCGCCGGCAAGACCCAGGCGGGCTTCAAGGGCATTGCAGACAGCCTGAAGTAGGCCTGCACTTAAGGAATCTGAGGGGGCGTCCAAGGTCCGCTGCTGCACAATTTTCGGATTGTGCAGCAGCGGGCTTTTTTTGACGCAATTTCTACACAGACTTTTTGTGCAGACCTGCTCTGTGGCACGCACTTTGCTGCATTGCTTTCACAAGTCAACGGCGCGCTGGATTTCCACCACAGTTCGCTGTTACGTTGCAAATAGTTGGGCGGCGAGGGGAGTCGCTGTCTCATCTGTCTTACCGGCCCGGGCGTGGGGATAGCCGTGGGTGAGTCATGCCACCGGTTGGGGTAAAATGAAGAACAACGTTGTTATCGCCACGCACCACAAGACCGGCACAGTCTGGATGGCCACCGTGTTCAAGGCCATCGCCGAGGACCTCGGGGCAACCTACGTCGACTATTGGGCTGAGCGCGAGAATCTCGCGGAAGCCCTCAAGCCGCCATTCGTGCTGTTCAACTACGACTCCGATTTCCGTGGCCATTCCGACCTTCTCGACCGCGACGACGTGCGGATTCTTCACCTCATCCGCGATCCGCGCGACGTGCTCATCTCGGCCATGCACTATCACTGCAAGTCCGGCGAGACCTGGCTGCATGAGCCTGTGCCGGGCTACGACAACATCACCTATCAGCGCCGGTTGAACGCCTTCGCGACCCGTCACGAGCAGTATGTGTTCGAGATGGAGAACTCGACCTTCAGCACGCTGCGCGACATGCAGCAGTGGCGCTACGGCCGGGCCAACTGCTTCGAGGCCCGCTACGAGAAGATGAGGCTGGATACCGAGATGAAGTACTGGTCCGGGATCATGGATTTCCTGGGCTTCGATGCGGCCGAACAGCAGGTCTGCCGCCGGCGCTTCTGGCAGTACAGCCTGTTCGGCAACCTCGGCCGCGGCCACAAGCATGTCCGCTCGGGCGAC
>CAMAYC010000098.1 GCA_945862125.1 Reyranella massiliensis 521 | reverse complement strand
GAGCAGTACCGCGTGACGCAGGAAAGCGGCACCGAATACCCGGGCACCGGCCCGCTCCTGAACAACAAGGAGCCCGGCATCTATGTCGACATCGTCTCGGGCGAGCCGCTGTTCGCCTCGTCCGACAAGTTCGAATCGGGATGCGGCTGGCCCAGTTTCACCAAGCCGATCGAGCCCGCCAATGTCGCCGAGCTGAAGGATGCCTCGCTCGGCATGATGCGCATCGAGGTGCGGTCCAAACATGGCGACAGCCATCTCGGGCATGTGTTTCCCGATGGCCCGCGCGACCGCGGCGGGCTGCGCTATTGCATCAATTCGGCCTCGCTGCGCTTCGTTCATCGCGACGACATGCAGGCCGCGGGCTATGGTGCCTATCTCGACCAGGTGGAGGACGTGAAATGAGCGAAGAGCGCGCAGTTCTGGCCGGCGGTTGTTTCTGGGGCATGCAGGATCTGATCCGCAAGCTGCCCGGAGTCCTCTCGACGCGGGTCGGCTACACCGGCGGTCGCGTGGCCAACGCGACCTATCGCAACCACGACGGCCATGCCGAGGCCATCGAGATCGTCTTCGATCCGGCCAAGATGAGTTTCCGCCAGCTGCTGGAGTTCTTCTTCCAGATCCACGATCCCTCGACGCTCAACCGCCAGGGCAACGACCGCGGCACCAGCTATCGCTCGGCGATTTTCTACACCACCGACGAGCAGCGCCGCGTTGCGGTCGACACGATCGCCGATGTCGATGCGTCGGGCCTGTGGCCCGGCAAGGCCGTGACCGAAGTCACGGCCGCCGCCGACTTCTGGGAAGCCGAGCCCGAGCACCAGGATTACCTGGAGCGCATCCCCAACGGCTACACCTGCCACTTCGTCCGCCCCGGCTGGAAGCTCCCGGTCCGCACCAAGGCCGCCTAGGGGCGGCCTGGCAGCCCCGAACGGCGACGGCACGCGCCCGCGCCTCGAAAGAGGCGCGCGTGCCGCATCGCGCGTACAGGCCAATGACAGGCCCTTGAGATGTCGTCGATTCGCGGCTTAGGTGAGGGGGACACGAAGCCGACAAGAAACACGACGTAAGGGAAGAAACACCATGAAGATCGTCCACTGGCTGGCCGGGCTCGCGGCCGCAGCCTGTCTCGTCTCGGCGGGTGCCGCCTCGGCGCAGCCCTACCCCAACAAGCCGATCAAGCTGATCGTTCCCTTCGGCCCCGGCTCCGGCAGCGACATCCTCGCGCGCATCATCTCCGAGCCCCTGACCCAGGCGCTGGGCCAGCCCATCGTCATCGAGAACAAGCCCGGCAACAACACGACGCTCGGCACCGAGCTCGTCGTGCAGGCGCCGCCGGACGGCTACACGCTGGGCCTGCTCACCAACTCCGGCCTCGCCGCCAGCCCGGGCGGCCTCACCTCGGGCGTGCGCTACGATCCCGTAAAAGACCTCGCCTACATCACGATGGTCGCGTCGGTGAACTACGTCCTGCTCGTCAACGTCGACGTGCCCGCGAAGACGGCGGCCGAGCTGGTCAAGCTGGTCCAGGCCAATCCCGGGAAATACAACTACGCCAGCGGCAACACCGGCGGCATCGCCTACGGCGGCCACTTCAAGAACGAGCACAAGCTCGACATGACCCACGTTCCCTACAAGTCGGTGCCGCCCGGCCTCGCCGACCTGCTGAGCGGGCATGTGCAGATCATGGTGGCCGACGTGCCGGCATCGCTCGCCATGATCCGGGCCGGCAAGGTGCGCCCGGTGGGCGTCCCGGCGGCCAAGCGCTACGTGCTGCTGCCCGAGGTGCCGACCTTCGCCGAAAGCGGCTTGGCGACGCCGCCCGTCATGGACGGCTGGTGGGCCCTGGTCGCCCCCGCCGGAACGCCCGACGCAATCCTCGACCGTCTCAACAAGGAGGTGGTGAAGGTGCTCGAGACGGAGGCGGTGAAGACCAAGCTCCTGCAAAGCGGCATCGTGCCCACGCCCTCGACCCGGCGCGAGGCCACCGACTATCAGAAGGACCAGCTCCAGGTCTGGACGAAGATGGTCAAGGACCTGAACCTCAAGCTGGAGTAGGGCCGAGCTTCGCTCGGCCCCGTGAAGAAAGAGGATAGCGTTCGCCGTGGATTTCTCTTTTTCGGAACAGCACCTCGCGGTGCGCGACACGGTGCGGCGCCTCTGCCAGTCGGAGCATCAACGGCTCGTCGTTGCGGCCGAGGAGAACGAGTCCCTGCCGCGCGAGGTTTTTGCGCGCTGGGGTGAGCTCGGCCTGCTGGGCGTCCGCTACCCGGAAAGCGACGGCGGCAGCGGACTCGACAAGGTGAGCGACTGCATCGTGCGCGAGGAGCTCAGCTACATGAGCCAGGGCTTCGCCTCGAGCTGGTCGGCCCACAGCCACCTCGGGATCTGGCCGATCTGGAAGGCCGGCACGGAAAGCCAGCGCGAGCGGTTCTTCCGGCCCGCCGTCGCCGGACGGAAGATCGCGGGCTTTGCGCTCAGCGAACCCGACGGCGGCTCCAACATCCGCGGGCTGAAAACCCGCGCCGACCGCGTCGCCGGCGGTTACAGGCTGAACGGCGCCAAGCTCTACATCACCAACGCGCCGATCGCCGACTTCCTGCTCGTGGCGGCCCGGACGTCTCCCGAGCTCAGGGGCGACGCCATCAGCCTCTTCATCGTCGAGCTGCCGGCGAAGGGCATGGAGATCTCGAAGCTGAAAAAGGAAGGCATCCGCGCCTCCGAAACCGGCCTCATCCATATCGAGGACGTGTTCGTGCCCGACGATTGTGTCCTGGGCGAGCGACTGGGGACCTATCCGGTGATCCTCGAGTCGCTCAGCGAGAACCGGGTGGGGGTCGCGGCCAATGCGCTGGGCATGGCGCGGGCGGCCTTCGATGCCGCCACCGCCTATGCGCAGGATCGTCTCGTCGCGGGCCGGCGCATCGGCGACTACCAGGCCATCGGGCACAAGCTCGCCGAAATGTCGGCCCAGATCGAGGCCGCCCGGTGGCTCGTCTATTACGGTGCCTGGCGGGTCGACCAGAACACGCTCGATTCGGCCACGGCGGCGCGCGTCAAGCTGATCGCCAGCGAGACCGCGGTGGCGGTGAGCGAACAGGCCATCCGGATTCACGGCGGCGCCGGGATCATGCGCGAGTACCCGGTGGGCCGCATCCACCGCGACGCCCTGGTCTACGTGATCGGGGAGGGGACCAGCGAGGTCCAGAAGAACATCATCGCCCGCGACCTGGGCTTCAAGGTCTGAAGCCATCCTCATGGCAAAGCATCGGATCTACACAACGAGCTTCGCGAGCGTCTATCCGCTCTACGTCGCCAAGGCGGAGAAGAAAGGGCGCACGAAAGCCGAGGTCGACGAGATCATTCGTTGGCTGACGGGCTATGGCCCGAAGGAGCTGGGCGCCCAGCTGAAGAAGCAGACGGACTTCGAGACCTTCTTCGCGAAAGCGCCCCGGCCCAATCCATTGCGCGCGTTGATCAAGGGCGTGGTCTGCGGCGTACGGGTGGAGGACATCGAAGAGTCGACCATGCGGGAGATTCGCTACCTGGATAAGCTGATCGACGAGTTGGCCAAAGGAAAAGCGATGGAAAAGATTCTGCGGAAGTAGAGTCGTCGAAGTTGGTCTTGAACGCAAAAGTCCGACACGGCAGCGAGCGGCTGTCTAGCGCTTGGGCGGTCGGCGCACATTTTTGCGCCGGTTCGGCTTTCCGCCTTTGGCTGCAGCCCCCTTCCGCACAGAAGCTTTGGTCTTGGCCGCTTTCGCTTCGGCAAGCGTCTGGTGAATCATCTCGGCGAGGTCACGCTTGCCGAAGGGCTTGGCGAGCAGGCGCACGCCGGGGTCGAGCCGGCCGTGATGGACGATTGCATTCTCCGTATAGCCCGACATGAAGACCACGGGCGTCCCCGGCCAGCGGCGGCCGATCTCGTCGGCCAGCGCCTTGCCCGATAATGGGCCGGGCATCACCACATCCGTGAGCAGCAGGTTATATCGTCCGCCGGCCGTCTCAAAAGCCGCCAAGCCTGCCGCGCCGCTGGCGGCTTCGTCCACCACGTAGCCCAGGTTGCGTGCCTGTTCGACGACACCGGCGCGAACCTGGGCGTCGTCCTCGACGACAAGGATGCGTCCCGCACCGAGCGGAATCGGCGCTGCCGATTCAACGGCGTCTTCGAGTGGAGTCTCGCTCGCCCGCCGAAGGTAGACCTTCATCGACGTGCCCCGGCCGACCTCGCTATAGACCTTGATGTGGCCGTTGGACTGCTTGATGAAGCCGTAGACCATGCTGAGGCCGAGGCCGGTGCCTTGGCCGACCTCCTTGGTGGTGAAGAACGGTTCGAAGATCTTGTCGATGTGTTCGGTCAGAATGCCCATGCCGGTATCCGTGACGGCCATCATCACATAATCGCCAGCCACAGCGTCGGGGTTGAGTGCAACGTAGTCGTCTTCCAGCACGACGTTCCGGGTTTCGATCAGAAGGCGGCCGCCCTTCGGCATGGCGTCGCGGGCGTTTACGCAGAGATTGACGAGGGCCGATTCGATCTGTGTGCGGTCGACGTTGGTGATCCACAGATCGGTGCCGAGAACCGTCTCGATCTCGATTTCTTCGCCCAGCGTACGTTTCATCAGCCTGCTGGTGGCGCCCACCACGTCATTGAGATTGGTCGGCCGTGGCTGCAGCGGTTGCCGCCGCGAGAAGGCGAGGAGCTGTCGCGTAAGGTCGGCGGCCCGCTGGGCCGACCGCTCGATCTGCTTGGTCCGTTCGAGGGCCCTCGGACCAAGGCCGGGGTCTTCCTGAAGGGCTTCGGTATTGGCCCGGATGACCATGAGGATGTTGTTGAAGTCGTGGGCCAGTCCTCCTGTGAGTTGCCCGACGATCTCCATCTTCTGCGATTGCCGCAGCTCTGCCTCGGTGCGGTTGCGCGCCGTGAGGTCTCGAATGACACCGACGTAGATCGGCTCGCCGAGGTGAGTGGCTTCACCGACCGCCAGGTGCATGGGGAAAGTTGACCCGTCCTTGCGCTGTCCGGTGACCTCGCGCGAGATGCCGATGATCTTGCGTATCCGGGTGTTCTGGTAGTTCAGGAGATACTGGTCGTGTTCGCGGCTGAGCTCCGGAGGCATCAGCATCTTGACGTTCTTGCCGATCACCTCGTCGGGACTGTAGCCAAAAAGACTTTCGCAGGCGCGATTGTAGAGCTGCATCTGACCGCGGCGGTCGATGATGATCAGTCCGTCGACCAGCGTGTCGAGGACAGTGTCGACCAGGGCCTGCAGACGAGCCTCGCTCAGTCGCAAGCTATCTTCCGTCGCCGGACGGTCGGTGACGTCGCGGGTGATCTTGCCGAAGCCGACGTGCTTGCCCAACTTGTCCACGATCGGTGTGATGACGACCTCGGCCAGAAACCGCGTGCCATCCTTGCGAACCCGCATTCCTTGGTCCTTGGCACGACCTTTGGCGGCTGCCTCGCGAAGGCATGCGTCCGGCTTACCTGCGGCTACTTCTTCTGCTGTGTAGAAGACTCGAAAATTGCGGCCGAGGATCTCGTTGGCTTCGTATCCTTTGATTGCCCGGGCGCCGTCATTCCAGCTTCTGACGTTACCCTCGATGTCCATCGTGATGACCGCATAGTCGCGCACGCCCTCGATGAAGAGGCGAAGGTGCTGCTCGACGTCGAGCAACGCAGACGTGGGCCGCAGCCTTTTGGTCACGCAGCGCTCCCAGCCGGTCAGTGAACCGCACACCAGCCGACTTCTTCTTCAAAGAGAAGTTCGTGCCGAAGTCGGGTTTGACCGTCTCATCGGTGTCCCGCTGCGTCAAGCAAAACAACCTGCGCGCGATGGAGGACCAAGGCTGCACGCCGTTCCTATGTCATCCGCCGGGACCGCCTGGGGCGAGAAGGTCGGCGAGTTCACGCAGGGAGACAGGTTTTTCAACCAGTATGCTGCGTGGCAGCGAGGGGTGTGCCGATCTGACTGCGGCTAGTCGCTGCGGATCAGGATCGCCCGACATCAGGACCCAGCGACAGGAAGGCTGCCGCTGCGCAAATTCGACGTAGAGGTCGATGCCATCGCCGTCCTGAAGGTTGATGTCGCAGATGACAGCATCGAGTGGGCGATCCGATGACAGCAGGAGATCGAGGACACGGCGGGCCTCGGCAACCGTACTGAGAGCGGTTACGTGATGGCGGCGACGGGTCAGATACTCGCGGATCTCGTCGCGCAGAGCATCGTCGTCCTCGAGGAGAAGAAGCTGCAAGCGCATCGCCTTGACCATTGGACAATTTGAAGGCCGTGGCAACGCTTCTGCCGCAGGAGAGCGTCTCGTCATTGGCTCACGATTCAAGGGCATGTATCTTGTCGTCGCTAAAAGCCGGGCTTTCGGCCAGACCTAGTCGAAAGAAATGCCTAGCCATTTATAGGGCCGGACCGCCGGAAGGCCGGTCTTGGCGGCCGCTTTGACCATCCGACGTACCGAACTCAGCAGCCGGCCGGGGTGCACGGGCTTGTTCATGAACGAATAAAGCCCGACTCGACGAAGTGTCGGCTCGGGCAGCCCGTCGATGCGGCCCGACATCATCAGCATCGCCGTTTCGGGAGAGAGTCGCCGGATTCGCTCGGCGACCGTAACGCCGTCGAGGTCGGGCAGATTGTAGTCGAGCAGCGCGATCCGCGGCCGAATCTCGGACACGCGATGAAGCGCTTCGGAGCCACAATGAAGAACCTGTACGGCTAATCCTGCCCGGGACAGGCTGTAGGCCAGTTCCTCGGCCTGTGCCGGATCGTCCTCGACGATGAGGACGTCGCAGTCGGTTTCAGGATGAGTGAGGTCGTCGCGGGTCATGAGATTGTTCATGCCCGCAGTTATGTCTGCTCCGCTGGTGCGGTCACGCCCGAACGTATCCAGATTGGGGGTCGGTTTACTTCCGAAATGGAACGACGCTGCCCGTGCGCCGTCAGACGCTGCGATGACCGAGATAGCTGTCAAAAAAATTCTCGACTGCCTGCAATCCGGAATCGGTCAGCCGGACGATGGTTCGTCGCTTGTCGCGAGGGTCCTCTCCGCGAATGATGAGGGTATGTTCCTGTAGCGCCTCCATGCGCCGCAATGCTGTAGTGAGCGGGACGCCCGATGCCGAGCCGAGGCTGGAAATAGTGACCTCGGCGCCGGCAAGCCGGGCGTCATAGAGGTCAAGCAACATCTCCCAACACGGATCGGAAAAGAGTTCCGAAGGGAAAAGCGCGCTGCGGGCGCGCCTGTCGGCCTTGATCTTCCCCAGCGCCGCACGACGGCGCGCGACAAGATCCAGGTTCTCGGCGGGCTTGGCGAGGGAAGAAGCAGGCGAGGCGCCACGCTCGGGAGGCGCGTCCAAGCGCTGGCGCAGCCGTCGCGTGAGCTGGGCCGACTTGACTGCCCGGACCAGCTTGGGGGCATCGATAGGCTTTGTCAGCATGTCGCGCGCGCCCAGCCGGATGGCGGCCACGGCATCGTCGAATCCTGCATGGCCGCTCACGAAGATGATCTCGGGCCGCTCGCGATCGCCGAAGCGGCTCAGTCGTTCGGCGAATTCCATGCCATCCATCTCCGGCATGCGCAGGTCGGTGACAACGACGTCGGGCCTGAACCCGTCCGCAAGCTGCTTCAGGGCGTCCCAGCCGTCGGTCGCCGATCGGCACATCAGACCCGCTTTGGAGAGGAACTCGACGAGTTCCTCGACCGTATCGGCATCGTCGTCCACCACCAGAACGTCGATGGAACCTGGTTTCTCGTCCCTGCTGGCGGTTACATTCATGATTACCTGTTGCACCGCGCCGCCGGTTCTCTCCGGAATGGATGCGTTCGCGGGTGCCTCCCCCCGTAAAAGTGCCCATTCTGAGGTCCACTCGGCAAGGACGATCAGCAAGGAGTGAGAACTGGCCAATGGCCGCGACGAGGGATCAGATCGAGGACGTGAGCCGCGAACCGGTAGGTGCAGCCGAAGCCGTGCCTCGGGGCGTTGGCCGGAAGCGCGCGATCGTGCTGGCGGGCCTGCAGATCCTTCTGATCTGGCTCGTGGCCTCCGTGGTGGTTTGGCAGAACCATCGTAACGCCGTAGGCGACTGGAAGCGGACGGCGGAAAATACCAGCCTGACGGTCGCTGCCTATATCGCGCAGACCCTGGGCGCCGCCGATTTGGTCCTCAAGAGCATTCAGGACTGGATTGGAGAGGAGGACATCGTGTCCGAGGCGCAGTTTCGCAGTGTCATGCAGGAACGCCGCTTCTTCGATGCCATGCGCGACCGGGTGGTAGGGCTACCGCAGGTCGGGGTTGCGGGGATCATCGCGAGCAACGGCGAGTTGCTCAACAATATCCATGCCCATCCTTCTCCGCCCGTCGACCTGTCGGACCGTGAATCCTACCGAACCGCGATGGCACTTGGCGCATCTGCCCTGGTGCTGACAGCGCCCCTGCGTGGACGTACGAGCGGACGCTGGACCTTCTATCTCTCGCGGAAAGTTACTGCCAAGTCGGGCGAGGCTCTTGGTGTCATCACCGTCGGTCTTGACGTCGACTTCTTCACCAAATTCTTCCGCGAGATTTCATACGGCGGCGGCAGCGGATTGGCGTTGTTCCGCAGCGACGGTACTCTTCTTGCCACCACTGTGGTGGGTGACGATCTGCTGGGCCGGCGCTTCGAGAATACGCTGTCGCGGCGGCTCATGCTGGACGGAGGCAGCGGCAAGGCCGTCCTCGCGAATGTTCCCAACTGGTTCCGCAGCGATTCGCCGCGTGATCGCATCGTGGTGCCCCGGCAGATCGAGGGCTATCCGGTTTTCCTCTCCCTTGCCATCGCCGAGAGTACTTTCCTCAAACGCTGGTACGAGACGAGCAGCGTCGTCATCCTCGTAGCACTCTTGCTTACCGGGGCGACCTTCTTTGCCGCCCATCGGATCCTTCGTTTGATCGACCAGTCCGCGGCTGCGAGCCGTGCCGAGTCGGAGCGGCACCTGTTGGCGGCGGTGGTCGACACGCCGTCGGCTCTTACCGCAGTGCTGGATCGGGATGGTCACATCCTGCACGCCAATGCCCGCTTTCGGGAAGTGTTTGGGCTCGAAGCGGATATGCACGCGACTCTGCAGAATCCGGACCTGCGGGGCGCCGAATCAGTTCGCGCATTCGTCGCGGGCGACGCAAGAATCGGCGAGGTCGATCTCGAACTTGAACGGTCGGGCCATCAGACGCGAATGCTGCATTTTTCCCTGGCGCGGCGGTCGCTTCCCGATTCGGGCGAGTGCACGATCATGCTCGGCCATGACGAGACGGTTCGTCACCAGGCGCGTCAGGCAATCGCATTGTCAGCCAAGATGGTGACTCTTGGTGAGGTAACGACCGGAATCGCGCATGAACTTAGCCAACCTCTGAACGTCATACGCATGGCGGCCCAAAATGCGCTGACGGAGATCGAGCCCGACAAAGGCGGGCCGGAGGATGAGCCGCCACCCGCGCCGCTGTCGGACGTTGAGCTACGTCGCTTCGTGGCTGGAAAGTTGCACCGTGTAGTAGCCCAGGTCGACCGGGCAGGCTCCATACTGGCGCGTATGCGTCTGTTCAGCCGTGAGACCCGGCAGGGCCCGCAACCGTTCGATATCCGCGATGCCTGCCGGGGCGCCTTGGCCTTGGTAAAATCGAAACTGCGCGGAGCCGGAGTTGCTGTTCGGGAAGTACTGGGTGACGAGCCACTTATCGTCATGGGCCATCCGACGCAGATCGAGCAAGGGATCCTCAATCTCCTGTTGAACGCTGTAGACGCGCTGCAGGACTCGCCGCCAACCGACAAGGCCGCCAGTCTCATACAGATCGCTGCCGGCCGTGGAGGCGACGGTCATGTCTGGGTGCGGGTTACCGACAACGGACCGGGCGTGCCCGAGGCGATCCGAGAACGCATCTTCGAGCCGTTCTTCACCACGAAACCTGTGGGCCAGGGTACCGGACTCGGGCTTGCCAGCACGTTCAGTCTTGTGCGCGATGCGGGCGGTACCCTGACACTCGTCGGGGACGGTCCTGGCGCAACATTTCAGATCGACCTGCCGGCCGCTGCGCCGGAGGCAACAGCCGCATCGACCTAGAACAGGTGATACACAATGAGCATCAGCGTTCTTTTTGTCTGTACCGGCAACACCTGTCGATCGCCCATGGCGGTCGGGACATTGCGTAGCGTCGTGCGGCGCGCTGGGCTGGCGCATCACTTCGAGATTGGGTCTGCGGGGACCACCGATATCCATGTCAGCCAGCCGCCGAGCCTGCTCGCTGTCGAGGCGGCGGCCCGGCGCGGCTACGATATCTCGGGCGAGCGGGCCCGCCTGCTGACGGCGGACGATCTTGTGCACTTCGAATACCCTCTGGCGATGGACCGCACGCACCTTGCCGCCATGCGCGACCTGGCACCCCGCGGTTTCGTCGACCGCCCGCAAATGTTCCTGAAGTATGCCCCGCGTCTCGGCGTGCGTGATGTTGTCGATCCCTATGGTGGAACTACCGACGACTACGAGCATGCCCTTGATCTCATCGAAGGCGGCTGCATCGGCTTCCTTGAGCATCTACGCGAGACGCTCCAGACAATTTCCTCTCTAGACAAGCCCGCTTCAGGTGAATCAGTGCCTTGACGCCAAAGTGTTAAGCGAGCTGCCTGAGGTTGGGTACGTGAGGCGCCTCCAATCTTGTCCTCAGTAGGGATGACAGCACTGCCAGCAGCCCAGCAAAATCCGCGATGCTGATTTGCAATCTGCGATTCACAAGTTCAGCCGGAATCGGCCTATGTTTTCGCTATCGTTGCACGAGGCCTGTCTTCAAAGGCTGAGCCGCCCGGTCACTTAGCACGGGACGGCTCCTTGTCGTGACCGGGTGGCGTCCCGCTCTCCACATGCGGGCGATGCAAGGGGCCAAGTCCAAGGACGCGGTCGCGGTGCCACTGGGGGCAGGGCGTAAATCCTGCCGATCAATAACATAGTCGTTGGTCTCCCTGAGACGGCCGTAGGGGAGACTGTCGCAAATCATGTCGCGAATCGATCATACGCGCGCAGCGGTAAACCTTGGCGCTGACGGCGGTCCGGACGCTGCCCCGAGACGGTAGTGACGGGTCGTTTTACGTTCTAGTGACCCGGCCGATCGACCGCCCCCAAAGGGGGTGGCACGCAAGAACTAGCTGAGAGTCCGGAAGGTCACTCCGGACGATCGGCATACGAGCCGGACACCGGCCAAGCCCTCACTCGTCCTGGGCCTTACGGACGAGACGAACGACACGTGACCATCGGCCCCTTAATCCCCGCGCGCCCGTGAGGACGTTGGAGTGGGACTGCCGGTTTCAGGGGACTCTAAATCCGTGTGGAGCGGAACAAAGCCGTACACTTCCGGACAACTTCGCACACGCCTTAGAGGTGTCAGAAGTTGTCCGCGGAAACGGCTTAAGTGTGTGCGGTGAAAGAACAAATTCGGTGTTCGTCGGCGTAGGATCCAGCGGACAGATTCCGAACACGTCAAAGGAGTTCAGCGCGTGGCAAGCGTTGCCAGCAGGCTCGTGAGGTTCTGCGGCGCCACGCGGATCAGGCCGTGGCGGGGCGTGTCGATGTCGTTGATCAGCGCAAAGGCGATGGAGACGACGAGGGGCAGGATGAGCAGCATCTTGCCGCCCGGCGTGGCGATGCGCAGGCTGTAGCCGATCATCACGTTGCAGGCGAAGGCGATCACCACCATCAGCAGGCTGGCCGAGGCGGGGATGCGGTTCCACCACGCCGCCTGGGTGTAGCCTTGGGCGTTCAGCACGTCGTTCATGCCGCCCACGGTCAGCACCGTCGTGACGCTGTGGGGCGGCGCCGGCGGGCTGGGCGGCGGCAGCACGGCGGCCCACAGCTCGGCCTGCAGCCTGGCGGTGTCGGCGTCGATGCGGGCCACGTCGGCCTCGTCGGCCGTGTAGTAGCGCACGCGCAGTTCCGTGTACTGCTTCAGCAGCGTGCGCACCTTCAGGGCGGCATCGGCGGGAAGAAGGTCGGCGCGCAGATATTCGGTGCCGATCGCGTTGGCCTCGGCCTCCTCGTAGATCTTGCGCTGGTCGTAGCGGGAGCTCGCCATCGAGAAGCTGAAGCCGATCAGCAGGCCGAGCAGCGTGAGCGTCGCCGCCAGGATCAGGTTGAAGTCCTGGCGCAGCGCCTCGTCGAGCGGCTTGCGCTTGCGGAGCGCGACACCGATCGCCGTCGCCGCCCACAGGAGGAGAAACGACAGGACGAAGACGGCGGTCGGATGGGTCGCAACGAAGTGGGCCATTCGTCCCCGGTCTACGAGAGCCGCGTCGCCTGGCTCACGGCGAGCTGCCAGCCGCTGGCGGCGGTGACGTAAACGCAGACCCAGCGGAAGTCGTAGGTCTTCTGTTCCTTCACGTTCAGGATCGGGCTCCTGCCGGTCAGGATCACGGTCGGGCCGGCGAAGACGCGGAACACCAGCTCGCTGGCGGGCGCCGCCTCGATCAGCAGCTCGCCCGCCATCGCCGACACGAGGCGCGCGTCCTTGTTGTCGAATTTCCCCGAGCCATGGGTGTGGCTGAAATTATCTGCATAGGAGGCGCGGAGCGTGGCGAAATCCTTTGTCTCGACGGCCTTGGCGAGCTTGGCCCTGAAAGAAGTGACCTCGTCGATCATGCGCTGGGCCTCGGCCCCCGTCGGCGCCTGGTTGGGATGGGCCCAGCTTGTAACCGGGAGGGCGAGGAGCGGCAGTGCCGCGAGGAGCGAACGTCTGAGCATGGAATGAACCTCTTCCTGTCGTCCCGAGCGTAAGTGAAGGACGACAACACCTCCAGCCGGCGGGCCTCACCGCCGGCTTTTTTATTGCCTGAAAGGAGACAATCAAGTGGGAACAACGATCTATCCGACCGTGCCAGTGGAGGGACAAGGGGCACAGTTGAAGGCGGAGCCGTGGCCCGTCGACGAGCAGACGATCCGCATCGACGAGATGTTCGCGCGCCAGCTCGACAACGAGTTCTCGGCCGGCGTGCGCGGCCTCTTGCACGATCCCGAGACCGGGATCGCGGCCCAGAGCGGCGAGTCCGCATTGGAAGCCATCGCCGGCGCGCTGCCGGCGCTCAATGATCTCAAGGAGCGCACGCTTTCCCAGGCCATCGGCCCGCGCCAGCGCAGCATCATGGAGCCGCTGATCGAGACGCGTCTCGACTGGGCCGCCGGCACGCTCGGCCAGTTGGCGCAACGCGCCACGGCGGAAGTCGACGATGCCAGCGTCGCCGACCGCGTGGCCGGCCTGAACCAGGACGCGGTGGCGGCCTGGCAGGACCCGGCGCATCTGCGGAAGCTCGGCCGGACCGCGGTCGAGGAGCTGCGCTATCAGGGCGAGCGCCGCGGCTGGGATCCGGCTGAAACCGACATGCGTGTCCGGACCGGCCTCAGCGACCTCTACGCCGGCGCGGTCGAAGCCGCGATCAGCCAAGACGATCTCGACGGCGCCACGAGTCTCTACGCCCACGCCCGCGTGGTTATCGACCCCGAGCGCCAGGCCGCGCTCGATCGCCGCTTCGTCCGGGCCCGCGAGGCCGCCGTCTACCGCGACGTCGACCGTGGTATGGCCGGCATCCCGATCAAGCCGGCGGGGCCGCCGGGCGCCGAGGTCTTCGCGGAACGAGCCGGTGAGTTGACGCCCGACGATGCGACTGACGAAGTACGCGCTGGCATCGCCCAGGTGGCCGCCTTCGCCCAGCGCCGCGCCGAACGGCAGTGGCAGAAGCAGCAGGCCGAGGCTGGCGTCGCCGCGCTGGACTGGTTCGGGAAGAACCCCGGCAGGTCGTTTCTGGCCATACCGCAGGACATCCGCGATTGGCTGGCCCCGGATCAGTGGCAAGGCCTCGAAGCTCTCTTCATCGACGGCCGCCTCAGGACTGACCGAGACCTCTTCGAGCGGCTCGACTGGCTGCTGGTCTACAAGTCCGACGCCTTCGCCGCCCTCGACCTCGACCGCCATCGTCTATCGCTCGACGACGAAGACCATGCGCGATTCGCTGCCGCGCAGGAAGCGACAGCCGAGGGCACGATGGACCCGGCCTTCGTCCGCTACCGGCGCGCTCGCCTCGATGCCGATCGCGCCTTGGAGGCCAAAGGCATCGACACCGGCGGTTCCGATGCACGCGTCGCGCGCGCCAATGTGCGCGGCCGGCTCGGCGGCTTCGAGGTGATCGAAGGCAGGCCGCCAAACGGCCAGGACATCGACGGAATCGTGAACGGGGAAGTGTCAGGCCTGGAGGTCGACGATCCCAATGATCCGTTCAACCTGTTCCCGCAGAAGCCCGTCGATCCCGACGCCAGCGCCATCTATCGGTCGGGCGATCAGAATACAACCGATGGTTTGTTTCTTCCGGTACAGGCTGTCGGAGATAACTACCGGCAAGGCCGTGCTGCCGAACTGACCGTTCTGGAGGAGATCAGGAAGCTTCTGCCCGAGCCCAGGAGCGCGACGCAGATCCGCCTCTATGTCGAAGGCGGCCCGCGCTACATGGTGGGAGACATCGTCTTCAGTCCGAACGGAACGTCGCTGATCGTCCTGGAGGTGAAGTCGGGTATGGCCGAGCTGACGCCCATGCAGATCCGGGCATTGGCCGAAGCGGTGAAGTCGGGGAACATCCACCTCACCAATCCTGCAGCAGCGGAGAAGTTCGGTTTGAAAGTTGGTCAAACGTTCGCGGAGAAGAAGATCCTCCCGCAGGTCTACGTGATCGACGGCAACCAGGAGGCGATCAGACGGCAAATGATCAGGGCAGGTCTGGAGGTCATTCCCGAGTACCTGGGGCGGCGTCGGGTTCTGAGAATAAGGGCGCGACCGACTTGAAGCCGAGAAAGCCCTATTGGGTCGAGAGGATGAACGCCGCCCGTAAGGCATGGGCGGCGTTGCGCCCGGGCGACCGGCCGGCCGGCCGGCGCCCAACGGCGGGCGGATTCAGCTTTTCGACCAAGCGGCGGGTCGCGCCGGGCGTGCGGTGGGAGGCTTACGTCCAGGGCCACCGCTTCTTCTGGGTCGAGAAGGATTGGGAGCTCAGAGTCAGGCTCTACCTCTATGATCGCGAGGTCGCGGCGCTTGATTCCCTTGCCCAGGGCGGCGACCGCAGCATGATGTCGTGCGTCTCTTTCGACGTGCTGACGGCCGGCGATTTCCTCGAGGGGCGGGATCGTGCCGGGGCGATGCCGGAATTCTCCTTCGAGGCGACCGACGAGGAGGTCTTCGAACAGCTGGCGGCCTACAGCCACCGCATCGACCTGTTGTGGCGGTTCGCGGGCGGCAACGACCTCGCGGCCTTCCGCAAGCTCGCGGTCTCGGTCATGCGAAACACCGACTCGTTCGGGTCGTTCCCGACCGGCACGGAAATGATCTGCGCGGCCTGGGCCTATGGCGAGCCGGAACTGGCGGCAAGACTTCTCGAAGCCTACGAAGCTCAGTGGGAAGAAAAGCTGCAGGACAGGGCATACGACGTGCTGCCCAACCTGCGCGCCGATCTTCAGGCCGAGTTCAGCCGGCTGCGCGGCATGATCGGCTTGCCGTCTAAAGCCTGAACGGCTTTCAGGAGACGAGTTCTCGATCCGCACAGGCGCGATGTTCGCCCGCCGGAGGAGCGGGGCGCGGTCATTCTTCGACATGCAGGTGTCGGAAAACGGCCGGCGAAAAGCCTTGTCGATCAATGAATTGAATTTTCCGACAGGATTTTCCCGACGCCGGGGCGTCGGGAAATGCGTCTATGCATCCTTCGAGCTGACGCCAGCCTCAGTGAAGGTCGCCATGCCGTTGTGGCAGGCGGCGGCGGCTTTCAGGATCGGCACGGCGAGCGCCGCGCCCGAGGCCTCGCCCAGGCGCATGTCGAGGTCGAGCAGCGGGCGCTGGTTGATCGCCTTCAGGAGCCGCGTGTGGCCGGGCTCGGCCGAGCGGTGGGCGACCAGGCAGTGATCGAGCGCGCGGCGGTCCGCGGCATGGAGCACGGCGGCGGCGGCCGTGCAGGCGTAGCCGTCGAGCAGCACCGGGATGCGGCCCATGCGGGCCGCCGCAATGGCGCCGGCAATGGCCGCCAGCTCCTCGCCGCCGACGGCGGCCAGGATGGCGAGCGGTTCTTTCGCGGCGATCGTGTCCTTGTGGTGGGCCAGCGCCTCGTCGATGACGGCGATCTTGTTCTGCAGCGCCTGGCCTTTGACGCCGGTGCCGGGGCCGGCCCAGTCGGCGCCGGTGCCGCCGAAGAGCGCTGCGCACAGGGTGGCGGCGGTGGTGGTGTTGGCGATGCCCATCTCGCCCAGGCACAGCACGTCGATGCCGGGCTCCGCCGCCATCATGCCGTAGGCCATGGCGTTGGCGGTGCGGGCCTCGTTCATGGCCGGGCCCTGGGTGAAGTCGGCGGTCGGGTGGTCGAGGTCGAGTTCGTAGATGCGGAGGTCGGCGTCGATGGCGGCGGCGAGCTGGTTGATGGCCGCACCCCCGTTCAGGAAGTTCTTCACCATCTGCTGGGTGACTTCGGGCGGGTAGGCCGAGACGCCGCGCGCCGCGATGCCGTGGGTGCCGGCAAAGACCGCGATCCGGGGCCGTTCCACGCGGGGCTGGGCGCGGCCCTGCCAGGCGGCCAGCCAGGACGCGATCTCCTCCAGGCGGCCGAGCGAGCCCGGCGGCTTGGTGAGCTCGACCTGGCGGCGGATCACCTCGGTTTGGGCCGCGAGGTCCGGTCCCGGCAATTCGCGCAGGATCCGGCGCATTTCGTCGAAAGTGGCTTTGGGGGCGTTCATTTGGGCGCGGACCCTCCTATATTTGCTTCACCATGACCAGCCCCAACGAATTCGAAGCATCCCCCGGCCGTCCTTCGTCTTTTGATGAATGGCTGCAGGCGTTCAAGGAACAGGCCTCGTTCTTCACCGGGCTGAAACTCGATATCGGCATCCCGCGCTGGCAACTGGCCGACGTGCTGCCGGTGCTGCCCTTTGTGGGAGCGGGCGTCGGCCTCGCAACAGGTCTTGTCTTCGCCGTTGTTCGTGGCGTTACAGACACGGGCTGGCTGGCCGCCGTTCTTGCCGTCGGCGCCGCCGTGCTGATCACCCGCGCGCTGCATGAAGATGGCTTGGCCGATACCGCCGACGGATTGGGCCCGCATGGCGTGGCGCCCGAACGGCGGCTCGAAATCATGCGTGATAGCCGGAACGGCACCTTCGGTGTTTTAGCCATCGCGCTTTCGGTGCTGATCAAGGTCGCCTGCCTGGCGCAGTTCGGCGGCGCCACGGGGCTGGTCGTGCTGATCGCCGCACACGCGGTGTCGCGTGCCGCCATCGCCTATCCGCTGCTGGCCTTCTCTCCCGTCCAGAACGATGGGCTGGGCGTGCGGGTGGGCAAGCCCAGCGACAACGATGTCTGGCTCACGATCGGCATCGGCGTGGCACTGGCCTTCCTGCTGTTGCTGGGCAAGGGCTTCTTCGTGGCCGTCCTGGCGCCGCTCGCCGCCGTGGCGTCGGCCTGGGCCGCCTCGCACTGGATCGCCAAGCGGCTCGGCGGCTACACCGGCGACACCTTGGGCGCCGTGCAGCAGAAGGCGGAGATCGTCTTTCTCGTGGTGGCGGCGCTCTTCATCGCCAGCTAGAAGCTCTGCATGGCAACAGGAGCAAAGGTTACGGGTGCCGTCACCCGTTGGTGGTGGGTGCGGCATGCACCGGTCCCCAATCCCGAGCGGCGCTGCTACGGCCAGTCCGACA
>CAMAYC010000097.1 GCA_945862125.1 Reyranella massiliensis 521 | reverse complement strand
GATTCCGACGTCATGGCCAAGCTGGTCAAGGACCTCGCCGCGGCGGGCAAGCCCACCGAGGAGCACACCGTCCGCAAGCAGGCCGAGCGGCTGATGGACGACGCCAAGAAGCAGCTCATGACGGAGACGCACTAGGCGTCTCTCGCCCTCTGGTTCCTGGCCCTCTATTTCCTGGCGAGTATGCCGGCAAGGCCCGTGTAGGTTTCGGGACGGAGGTTCCTGAGCTGCGCCTTCATCTCCGGGCCGATATCGAGGCCATCGATGAAGGTCGCGAGATCCTCGAGCGTGACCTGCTTGCCGCGCGTGAGGGCTTTCAACTTCTCATACGGCATCTCGACATTGGCGACGCGCAGCGCCGTTTGTATCGCCTCGGCAAGGACCTCCGGATGTGCCTTGAGCGCGTCACGAAGTGCCGGTTCGTTCACGCTTATCTTGCCGAAGCCGCGCATGAGCGCGCCATAGGCGACCAGTGAATGTCCGAATGCGGTGCCGAAAGTGCGCGCCACGGTGGAGTCCGAGAGATCGCGCTGCAAGCGTGAAACCGGCATCTTTCTCGAGAGATGTTCGAATAGCGCATTGGCGACGCCGAAATTTCCCTCGGCATTCTCGAAATCTATCGGGTTGACCTTGTGGGGCATGGCCGACGAGCCGATCTCGCCTTCCTTCGGCTTCTGCGTGACCCACCCGTCCGAGATGTACCGCCACATATCCTGCGACAGATCGAGGAGGATCGTATTGATGCGGCGGAGATTATCGAACATCTCCGCGTAGGTGTCGTGCGGCTCTATCTGGGTCGTCACCTCGTTCAACGCGACGCGGACGCGATGTCCCTTGTTCGCGTCATCCGCATTCAGGCCCTCCGCGAAGGCGTGCGCGAAGGCAATCCAATCGATTTGCGGAAGAGCGACCATCTGGGCGTTGTAGTTGCCCGACGGCCCACCCCACTTCATGAGGACGGCGCGGCTCCTGAGGGGCGCGATCTGCCTTTCGAGGCGCGTCGCAAAGACGTTCATCTCCTTGCCGAAAGTCGTGGGAGTGGCGCTCTGGCCGTGGGTTCGCGCAAGCATGGCGGTGTCGGCATGCGCGGAGGCGAGACCGGCGATCGCGCTCTGCACCTTGTGGAGGGCGGGCAGCATGACTCCTTCGAGTGCGCCGCGGAGCGCAAGCGCGTGAGCAGTGCTGTTCACGTCCTCCGAGGTGAGGGCGAAGTGCACCCACTCGAGCACGTCGGCAAGGCTCGTGTCCTTGAGCTTGAGCTTGATGAAATATTCGACGGCCTTCACGTCGTGGTTCGTCGCCGGAATATCGCCGTGACCTTCGCGCTCGATCTTTCTGACGAGGCGTGCCTCTTCGACCGAGATATTCGGGAGGGCCCGAAGCATCGCCGTTTCGTCGGCTGAAAGCGGGCGTATCCCGACACCCGTCGTCCGGGAAAGGGCCGCGAGATAGGCGCACTCGACGGCGAGGCGCATTTTTATGAGCGCGTATTCGCTGAAATAGTCCGCCAGCGCTTCGGTGGTTGCCCGATAGCGGCCATCGACGGGACTTATTGCGGTGAGCGATTCGAGAAACATTGTGGGCTTTTAGCCCCGAAGTGCCCTCGACGCCATGTTAAGAAGTGTCCCACCATGATGACACCGCTCGCGAACTGCCCCCGTGCGACCCTGGCCGCCGTCGAAGGCGTGCTGACCGACATCGATGAAACCGTGTCGACCGAGGGCCGTCTCACCGCCGCTGCCTATGGCGCGCTGGAGGCCCTCAAGAAGGCCGGATTTCTGGTCGTCCCCGTGACCGGCCGGCCGGCCGGCTGGTGCGACCACATCGCCCGCTTCTGGCCGGTCGACGCCGTGGTGGGCGAGAACGGCGCCTTCTGGATGTGGCATGACGCCAAAGCTGGCGGCAAATTGCGCAGCCGCTATGTGCAGACCGATGCCGAACGTGCCGACGGCCGGCGCCGGCTGGAGGCGATCCGGTCCCAGGTGCTGCGCGAGGTCCCGGGGGCGGGGATCGCCTCGGATCAGCCCTACCGCGCCGCCGACCTCGCCGTCGATTTCCGCGAGGACGTTGCGCCGCTCGGCGAGGCCGAGATCGCCCGCATCGTGGCGATATTCGAGGCGCATGGCGCACATGCCAAGGTGAGTTCGATCCACGTCAACGGCTGGTTCGGCGATTACGACAAGCTCACCACCAGCAAGCTGATGATGCGCGAGCTGTTTGGCGTCGATCTCGAGACGCACCGGCAGCACTATGTGTTCGCGGGCGACTCGCCCAACGATTCACCGATGTTCGGCTACTTCCCCAATGCCGTCGGCATGGCCAACGTCGTCGATTTCACCGGCCGCCTCGCGCATCAGCCGCGATGGGTGACGGCGGCACGCTCCGGCGCCGGCTTCGTCGAGCTTGCCCGCGCGCTGATCGAGGCGCGGCGCTAACGCGCAGGCGGATTGACCAGCAGCGAGCCGTAGAGGGTCAGACTGTCGGCCTGGCTCCAGGCGCCCATGGGACCGGGCTGGATCAGCGTGCGGTCGGTCGCGCTGAACAGCGAGGTGCCGTCCAGGAAGACCTCGAAGCGATCATTCATGGCGATCACGCGCAATGAATGCCAGACACCGCTTTCGACCGGCACTTGCTTGCCGCCGACCTGTCGCCGCTTGCCCTTCTCCATGCGGTAGAGGCGGACCGAGTTGTCGAGCGCGTCGGCGCGGACGACGTAATAGTCGTTGGCGCTCTGTGCCCGGAACATGAAGCCGCCGACTCGCGCGCGGATGCCCGACACCGGCTTGAAGCGCAGCGTGGCGTCGAGGTCGCGCAGGACGGCCTGCTCGTTGATGCAGAACGGAAGCCTGCTGTCGGTCGGATCGGCCGCTGTCTCGGCCAGCACCCAGCCGCTGGGGCCGTCGGGATCGGCCTGCACCTGCCAGGCGGCCGGCCGGCCAATGCCGGTCATGCCCTGGGTGCAGGCGATGCGGCCGTCCGGTGTCGAGAACGGCACCAGGAACTGGGCCGACGCGGGGGCCGCGAAGAGAAGCGGAGCCAGCAGAATCGAGGCGAGGAATGGGAAGCGCATGCCGCATTCTAGCAAAGCTTGACCACCCGTGCTGGAGGGAGGAATTTACGCCCCGGCCGTATTTCGGACGAAATTCCTAGGGGGAAACACCATGCGTCTTTGCACAATCATGAGCGGCGGCAAGGCCGCCGTCGGCGTAAAAATGGGCGACGGCAAGATCGTCGACCTCAGCAAGCAGATGCCGCGCGGCCCGAAGTCGGTGGTCGAGATCCTGGCCGGCGGGAAGAAGGTCCAGGCCGCCGTCGCCAAGGCCTGCGCCAAGCCCAAGGCCGGCGCCACGGTGTCGGAGAAGTCGGCCAAGTACCTGACGCCGATCCCCAACCCCGGCAAGATCCTCTGCATCGGCCTCAACTACCGCAAGCACGCCGAGGAGACCGGCAGCCCGATCCCGCAGTACCCGGTCGTCTTCACGCGCTTCAACAACACGCTGGTGCCGCATAACGGCAAGATGCTGGCGACCACTCATTCCGAGCAGTTCGACTGGGAAGCCGAGCTCGCCGTCGTCATCGGCAAGAAGTGCCGCAACGTGCCCAAGGAAAAGGCGCTCACGGTGATCGCGGGCTACGCTTGCTTCAACGACGGTTCGATCCGCGACTGGCAGCGCAAGTCGGGCGGCCAGTTCACGCTGGGCAAGGGCTTCGACGGCACCGGCGGCTTCGGCCCCGACATCGTCACCTCCGACGAACTGCCCAAGGGCGGTGCGCCGCTCAGGATCATGACCCGCGTCAACGGCGAGGTCATGCAGGACAGCAACACCGACGACCTGATCTTCGACGTGCCGACCCTGGTGCACGAGCTCACCAAGGTCATGACGCTCGATCCGGGCGACATCATCATCACCGGCACGCCGTCGGGCGTTGCCATGGCGCGCAAGCCGCAGAACTGGCTGAAGCCGGGCGATGTCTGCGAGGTCGAGATCGAGAAGATCGGCGTGCTGCGCAACCCGATCGCACAGGGCGGCTAGCGCCGGGTCTGCACGGCGCCCGCATGTCCGGCCGCCCGCTGGTCGTGGAAGCCTTCCGGCTCGATGTCGAGCAGGAGGCTTCCTTCAGTGCCTTCTACCATCATGAATTCCTGCCGGCCGTCCTCGGCGAGGCCGGCGGGGTGAGGGGGACCTGGCGCTATCAGGAGCATCAGGTGACGGGCTCGCTTCGGTACTACCGTAAGCAGTTCTTCACTTTCCACGAATGCGATGAGCGGGCCGACGCCGAGGCGCTGATCGAGATCCTGCGGCGCCGGACCGCCGATGTCGCGATGGGCGGCTGGGCCGGTTCGATCGTCGAGGCGGAGCCGCCCTGTCTTTATGTCGAACGCTGGGCGCATCGCCGCACGCCGCCCGACGGAATCTTCGGCAGCCGGCCGCTTTTCATGGTGTCGGTCGAATTGCGGCCCGGCCGCGAGCAGGCCTTCCATGACTGGTACGAGGGCGAGTACCTGCCACGCAACGTCGCGGATGTGCCGGGCTGGGTCGGATGCCGGCGCTACAGCAGCGTCGGCCGCACGCCGGCACGATATCATGCGATCTACGAGGCGGCCGACCTCCATGGCCTGGACGAGAGCCTGGAGGCGATGCGCGCGCCGTTTCGTCTCGAGGAAAACATGGCATGGAAGCAGTGGGACGCGGGCAGCAATCCCGCGATCACCTGGGAAGACGCGGCGATGTTCAAGCCGATTTTCCGGAATCCCTGACGGGCAGCCGGTCCAGCCCTCCCAGCATGAGCCGCGTCGCAAACTCCGTCGCGCCGGCGGGGTCGACGGGATCGCGCGCCACCATGACCATCGAAATTTCGAAGGCCACGCCGGCCAGCGAGGCGGCGAGGTAGGAGATGTCGACGTTGGGCAGCACGCCGCGCGCGATCGCGGCGCGGATGTCCTCGTTCAGCGCCAGCGCCAGCGCCCGCACGTCGGGCTTGTCGAGCAGCGTGCGAATGGCAGTGAAATTCTTCTGCGCCAGCGCCAGCAGCTCGGGGTCCTCGACGATGAAGTCGAAGTAGACGGCGTAGTGCCTGCGGAAGAACTCCTCGGCGGTGCGCGCTTGGCCGCGGCCCTCGCGGTGGCGCTTCAGCAGCTCGCCGGTCAATTCGCCGACGACGGCCTCGAAGATCTCGTCCTTGTCCTTGAAATAATTATAGAAGGTGCCCGAGGCGAGGTCGGTGCGGCGCACGATGTCACGCACGCTGGCGGCACCCGAGCCCATTTCGGCGAAGACCGCGCGCGCTGCCTTGAGCAGCGCGGTGCGATTCTCCGCCTTGTTCTGCTCGCGCCGGCCCGAGCGCTCGCTGCGCTGATCGGGAGAGGCCAGTGCCTCGGGGGCGTCGTCGGTCATGCGGATCTTTCCCGTCTCATCGTCCGAGTTGGGCCAGTTCGTGGCGCAGGCCCGCCACCATTTCGTCCATCGCGCGCGCCCCTGCCTGCAGTACGCCGCGCATGCCGACGAAGCCATGGATCAGCGACTCGAACTCGCGGTGAATGGTCTTTACGCCGGCCCCAGACAGCCTGTCGGCATATGCCTTGCCCTCGTCGCGCAACGGATCGAAGCCCGCGGTGTAGATCAGCGCCGGTGCGACGCCCGCGAGATCGTCGGCGCGCAGCGGCGAGGCCCGCGGGTCGGCAATCTCGTCCGGGCTGTTGAGGTAGTGGCCGCGCGCCCATTCCATGTCGGCCTTGCTGAGCATGAAGCCCTCGCCGCAGGACTTGTAGGAGGCCGTGTCCATCGCAAGGTCGGTGACGGGATAGAACAGCCATTGCAGGCAGGGCGGGTGAGGGTCGTCGCGGACCAGGCGGGCCAGCACGGTGGCGACGGTGCCGCCTGCCGAATCTCCCGCCAGCACGATGCGTGCCGGATCGAGGCCGAGGCCCGTCGCCTCGGTCGAGAGCCAGCGATAGGCTGCAACGGCGTCGTCGATGGCAGCCGGAAACTTGTGTTCCGGCGCCAACCGGTAGTCGATGGCTGCGACGGCGCAGCCGGTGCGGGCACAAATATATCGGCAGACGAGATCGTAGCCTTCGAGGCTGCCCACCACCCAGCCGCCGCCATGGAGATAGAGAATGGTCGGCAGCAGCCGCGCCACCGCGCCGGCCGGCCGGTAGATCCGCACGCGCATCCGGCGTGCCGCTCCTGCAACGGCGGGAGCGTCGATCGTGCGGTCCACGATCTCGCCCACCGGCGCAGGACGTCCACTCAGCATCGGCAGGAAGGCGTCGTATTCGGCGCGGGCGTCGGCCACGCTCATGCGGTGCGCCGGCAACTGGCCGCTGCGCGCCAGCAACGTCAGGAACCACTGGGTGCGGCCGTCGAGGGTCCGGCCGTCGACCGCGACCGGCGGTCCGGCCAGGATGTTGATCCAGGAGATCGGCATGCGCAGCGCCAGGTTGGCGGCCTTGCCTTGCAGTTCGCGGACAATCTCCTTTATCGGCATGGGCCCGTTCCTAGCACTCCCGCCCGCCGTTGTGGAGCCCGCGCCGTCTGGCTAGCGTGGCGCCCGACATGGCAAGCGCTGTCCCCGAATCCCCCGCCCCCGATTCTTACGACGACGCGCTCCGGCGCGAGATCCTGCGCAGCGAGGTGCAGCGCATGCGCGCGCTGGCGATCGTGCTCGTGGTCCTGCTGGCCGTGACCCTGCTCGTCGCCAATGTCTTCACCGACCTGAACCATCGAATGTTCCGGGGCGGCATCGCGGGCTGGATGCCGCTCGCCGGTATCGGGCCGTTCCTGTTCTACGAGCTGGTAGCGCTCACGATCCTTCGCCGGCGCCTCGCCCGGGACAGGGACTTTCCGCGGCCTGCCCGCTTCATCAATGCCCTGATCGAGACCAGCCTGCCCGGCGTCATCATTGCGGTGCTGGCTCTCCACATGGACCCGCACCTCGTGTTCGGCTTCTGGCCGCCGCTGCTCTATTTCATCTTCATCCTGCTCTCGACGCTCAGGCTCGATTTCTGGCTGTCGCTGTGGACCGGCATCGTTGCGGCGGTCCAGCAGATGGTGCTGGTCCTCTGGCTGCTGCCGATCACGCCCTGGGGCGACATTCCGGAAGAGACGCTGATCTATCATTTCAGCCGCAGCTTCGTGCTGCTGCTGGCGGGCGCGGTCGCAGGCGTCGTGGCCGGCAGCCTGCGCCGGCAGTTCGAGCAGTCGGTGGCGGCGGCGGCGGCGCGCGACCGGGTCACCAACCTGTTCGGCCAGCATGTCTCGCCCGCCGTGGTCGACCGCCTGCTCGCGACCTCGTCGGCGCCGGCCAGCGAGATGCGCACCGTCTGCGTCATGTTCCTCGACATCCGCGGCTTCACCGCGATGACGCGGGTCCGGCCGGCCGGCGAGACGGTGGCTCTGCTCAACGATTTCTTCGCCGAGATGATCGGGGTCGTCGATCGGCACAACGGCATCATCAACAAGTTCCTGGGCGATGGCTTCCTGGCGCTGTTCGGTGCGCCGCTCGATGATCCGCGGGCGGCCATCAACGCGGTGGCAGCGGCGCGCGGCATGCTCGACGCGGTCGATGCCTGGAGCCGCGACCGGCCGGCCCAGGCGCTGCGCATCGGCATCGGTATCCATATCGGCGAGGCGGTGACCGGCACGGTGGGCTCGCCGCAGCGCAAGGAGTACACGGTGATCGGCGACACGGTGAACCTCGCCGCCCGGCTCGAGCAGCTCACCAAGGAGACCGGCTCACGGCTGCTCGTTTCCGATGCCGTCCGCGACGCCGCTCAAATCGAGGACGCCACCGATCTGGGGCCGATGGCGATCCGCGGCTATGACGTGAAGGTGCAGGTATGGCGGATCGCCTGACCTGGTACTTCGCCTATGGCTCGAACATGGACGCCGGGCGGCTGGCCACGCGCAATGTCGAGTTCGCGGAGAGGATCGCCGGCCGTCTCGACGGCTGGCAGCTCACCTTCGACAAGATCGCGCGCGAGCCGGCGGGCGCCGGCGCGGGCAACATCGTGTTGCGGCCGGGAGCCGCCGTGTACGGCACGCTGAATTCTCTGCGTGACGAGGGGTTCGCGATCCTCGATCGCTTCGAGGGTGTCGCGGGCGGCCACTACGAGCGCCAGATCGTGCCGGTGGTACGCGCCGACACCGGAGCCACCGTTGAGGCGATCACCTACGTGGCGCTCAAGGTCGGCCCGGGTCTTCGGCCGACGCGCGCGTATCTCGGCTTCCTGCTGGCTGGTCGCGACCTTCTGCCGGCTGACTATCTGGAGCGGCTGAAGGCCACACCGACGCTCGACTAGCCGCCCAGCAGGTGGCGGCGCACGTAGCCCTTGAGGTCATCCATCGACTGCCGGGCGGCCGCGTCGTTCGGCCCGCCGCTGACGCCCAGGGTCTTGCAGGCCGTCAATGCCTTGGCCATGGCGCCCTGGACCGGCCGGCCGTCGGCGCCGGTGGTCGTCACGCCGCTGGTGCGCTCGATCCACGACCGGTCCGCCTGCTGCTGGAAGACGCATTTGGCGTAGTTCTCTCCTCTGGGATCGAAGTAGGGCCGGCCGCCATCGAAACCATGCGGCGCATTGGGGAAGACCGTGACGTCGACGCGCGCACCGGCCGCACGCAGTGCCTCGCCGTAGGTCTGGCAGGGCTCGAAGCCGACATAGGTGTCGGCGCCGCCCAGCAGCATGTAGATCGGCGCGCCGGTGGTCCGCGGCCGGTAATATTGCGTGCCGCACGACGGATAGAATGGCACGTGCAGCGCATAGCGCAGGCCGGCGGGAACACCGGCGGCCACGACCTGCGCCTCATGCGCAGCCATCAGGGTCGAGGTGCCGCCCTTGGAAAAGCCGGTGATGCCGATCCTCGCCCGGTCGATGCGGCTGTTGCCGCCCAGCGCCTTCAGCGCCACGAGCGCGTCGAAGTTGAAGTCCTGGCCGGTGACCGCGGACTGGTCCTGCACCGTCGAACTCACGCCGCGCGGCCTGAAGGAATCGATCACCACGGCGGCCACGCCCATCGCCACGATCTCGCGGGCGAAGCGGCCTTCGCGTGTGTCGCTGACGCCGCCGCTACCGTGATGAATCACCAGCGCCGGCACGGGACCGGCCGCTGCCGGCCAATGGATCTCGGCCGTTACCTGGACGGGCTGGCCCTTCTGCCGGCTTTCGAACGAGATCGTCTCGCGCTGCTGCGCCTGCGCCGAAGCACAGGCCAGCAAGGCGCCCGCCACCGTGACGGGTGCCGCGAGGGACGCGAGCCTCATTCGGCCGGGAGGGCCTTCTCTTTGCGGGCGCCGGCCTTGTTGGTCATCGGATCGAAGCCTTCGAGCTCGGCCACGTCTTCCTCGTCCCAGAAGTTGAGCTCGATCATCACGCCGTCAGGGTCATGGATGAAGACCTGCTGCAGCGGGCGCGCCGGCACCTTCCGGACCTCGAACTTCACCTTGTCCTTCTTGATCTGGTCCAGGGTGCCGCGGATGTCGGCGCAGTTGATGGCGACATGGTCGATGGCGCCGCTGCCGTGGTCCTTGCGGCCGGTCTCCGACACGATGTGCAGGATCGCCTTGTCGCCGGCATAGAGCCAGGCGCCGGGGAAGGGGAAGGGCGGCCGTTCGCCGTCGCGGAGGCCCACGTAGCGCTCGTAGAAGCGTACCGTGGCCTCGAGATCCTTGCTGTAGATGTTCCAGTGGTCCAGCGAGAGTGCGGGCATGTGTGCCTCCTACCGTTCCGAACGCGCCAACTTGAAAGCACCAGTCTAGGGCGAATCGGGGGCGGGGGAAACCGCCTCCGGGCGGTTGAGGACGGCGTTGAAGACGGTTGGCGGCACGGCGATGCGCGGGTCGCCGTAGACGGCGCGCAGCTCATCGAGGTGCTTGTCCGGCTCGCGCGTGAACCCGGCCAGCCGGTCGATGAACGCCAGGTCGATCTCGGCATCGACCAGGGTCATGCCTCCCCACACGTCCCACGGCAGCATCTCGCGGTTGTTGAGGGCGGCCACGTCGCGGATCACGTTGCTGGCGATGAACCAGAGGCCGAACATGTCGAGCACCCCGAAGGCCTGCGGGCTGGCCCTGCCGTCGCGGCAGAGCTTCCAGGCATCGCCCGCCACCAGGAATTTTTCGCGCGGCACGTCGAGTGTATCGAAGTCGATTCCGAACTTCGCGCGCTGCTGGGCGTCGATCTGGGAATCGACCAGTACCCAGCGCTGCCGCGCCTGGTCGAAATACTCCGTCACCCAGTGGTCGATGAACATGTCCTTCACGAAGTAGGCGCCGAAGCCGCAGCGCGCCCGTGCCGCGATCCCCTTGTTCCTGAGCATCGCGACAAGCATCAGCGTGTAGTGGCGGCAGCAGCAGGCGAAGCGCTCGCCGGCCGGGCGGGGGTGTAGGAGTGGCCGTGGGTCGTGGACGGCGATCCGTTCCAGCACCTGCTCGGCACCGCGCACATGCGGCTCGCCGCGCTGGCGGTCCGACAGCGTGACGCCGTAGAAATCCGGCATGTGCTCATGGATGAGGAGGCCCTGCAGGACCCTGGCCAGTCCGCCGACGTCGTCGGGCAGGGCATCGAACTGCAGCGCCCAGATGCCGGCGTCGCTCAGGGCGACCGGCTGGCGCCAGCTATCCAGGCTCATGGAAACAGCGCCTCCAGATTGTCGAGGGCGCGGCCCCAGCCGACGCCATGGTCGTCGCGCGCCTTCTCATCGAAGAACTGCTCGTGCGTCAGCGTCAGGATCGTGCTGTCGCCGTCGGGCTTGAGGTCGACCGTGACCTGCGAGCAGCGCTCCGGTGTCGTGCGCCATGCCCAGCTGAACACCAGCCTGCGGCCCGGCACGACTTCCTTGTAGATGCCGCTCACATCGTGCTGGCCGCCGTCATTGCCGCGAAAGCCGACATGGAAGTGGCCGCCCACCCGGACATCGGCCTTGGCAGTGCGGGACGCCGCATCGGACGCGCCCCACCAGCCGATCATTTTTTCCGGGACGGTCCAGGCTTCGTAGACTTTTTCGGGCGGCGCTTTGAGCCGGCGCCTGAGGGCGAGGCTGGGCTGGCTTGCCATGACGAATCGTCCTCCACGAAAGCGGCGAGGCGGTCGAGCTGCTCCGTCCAATAGCGCTCGTACTTGGCCAGCCAGTTCATCGCCTGCTCCATGGGTTCGGCCTTGAGCTGACAGGTGACGGTACGGCCGACTTTCTTGCGCGCGATCAGCCCGGCATCGGAGAGCACGTCGAGGTGCTTCATGATGGCCGGCAGCGACACCGGGAAGGGGCGGGCGAGATCGCTGACCGAGACGCCGCCGTGCTCGTCGAGCCGGGCGAGAAGCGCACGCCGGGTCGGATCGGCGAGGGCGGCAAAGGTACGGTCGAGGACAGGGCTTTGAAGGTTAACCATAGGGTTAACCTTGGAGCAGGCGTCCCGCTTCGTCAAGCACGACGGCCGGCTACTTCACCTTCTTGATCAGCTCCTGCGCCGCCGCCGGGTTGCGCACCTTGGCGCCGGAAATGAAGTAGACGAAGGCCTCGCCCTTCTTGGCCCAGGCCTTGGCGCGCTTGGCCCATTTGTCGAGCTCGGCGGGCTTGTAGCCGGTCTTCACCTTCTCCTCGGCCTGCATCAGCCGGGCGTAGGTAAAGTCGGCGGTGGGCTCGTCGATCTCAGGGAAGTCCTTGTCGTGGGCGTAGACGATCGCGGCGTTGTATTTGCGCGCGAGATCGTAGAAGCGCTTGTCCTTGAAACTGTCGTGCCGCACTTCCAGCGCATGGCGCAGCGGCAGCTTGCCGACTTCGCGCGGCAACAGCTTCAGGAACGCCTCGAAATCCTCCGGATCGAACGTCTTGGTGCCCATGAACTGCCAATTGATGGGCCCCAGCCGGTCCTTCAGTTCGACCAGCCCCTGCGTCACGAAACGCTGCACCGATTCGCCGGCCTCGGCCAGCACGCGGCGGTTGGTGCAGAAGCGCGAGGCCTTGACCGCGAAGACGAAGCCCTCGGGCGTGTCGTCGCGCCACTTGGCCCAGCTCGCCGGTTTGAAGCTGGAGTAATAGGTGCCGTTGATCTCGATCGAGGTGAGCTGGCGGCTGGCATACTCCAGCTCGCGCTTCTGCGTGAGATCGTCGGGATAGAACGTCCCGCGCCATGGCTCGAACGTCCAGCCGCCGATGCCGACGTAGATCTTGCTTGCCATGGATGTCTCCCGAACAGAATGCGGTATCATCCCGAGCCCAGGGCGGCATGACAACAGCGGCCAGAAGGAGAAAGAAACCGTGTCCAGCAAACTCCGGTTCTCCGTGCTCGTCCTGCCGAACGTGCCGTGGTCTGAGCTCTTGCGCCGCTGCCACGAGGTCGAGGAGCTTGGATTCGATTCGATCGGCCTCGCCGACCATCTCGTCGATTGGGCTGGCGGAAAAGGACCCTGGTTCGAGCTGTGGACGCATGTTGCCGCCGTCGCCCAGGCAACCAGCCGCATCCGCCTGACGACCCTGGTCGCCCAGATACCGCTCCGCAATCCCGCCCACTTTGCGCAGCAGGCGCTGACCGTCGATCACATTTCCGGCGGCCGGCTCGATGTGGGCCTGGGCACCGGCCTGGTGATCGATCCTTCGTATCGGATGATGGGCATCGAAAACTGGAGCACCAGGGAACGGGTCGCCCGTTTCGGCGAGTATGTCGAAATCGTCGACCGGCTGCTGTCGCAGGAGGAGACGACGTTCAAGGGTCGCTTCTACGAGGTCGATGGGGCGGCGCTCCGGCCACGCCCCGTCCAGTCGCCGCGCCCGCCCATCATGATCGCCGCCATGGGGCCGGTCATGCTGCGGCACACTGCGCGCCATGCCGATATCTGGAACAGCATCAGCTTCGCCAAGACCTTCGAGGAACAGCTCGAGGAGACGCGCGGCCGCGTCGCCGCCCTCGACGCCCGTTGCGCCGAGATCGGGCGCGACCCTGCTACGCTCCGGCGCTCCTATCTCATGTTCGACGCGGCGGCCCGCCAGAGCGGCGGCAGGGTCAACTACTACGACTCGGAGGAAGCTTTTGCGCGGATGGTCGAGCAGGTGATCGCGCTCGGGATCACGGAGATCGCCCTCTACTACCCTATCGCGGAGGAGCAGAAGCCGGTGTTCGAGCGCATCGCGCGCAACGTCCTGCCCGCGATGAGGGCGGCACACAAATAAGGCTCAGGCGCTGCGCGCCAGCCGTGCGTCCTTCCAGGCGAAGTAGCGCATGGCGATCGGCAGAAACCACGGATTGCCGCGATAAAACGGGAGGGTCGGAAACGCCGCCTGCTCGAAGGCGCAGGCCGGGGCCGGAAGCCCGAGAATCCTCTGCGCAATTTTTAGCCCGAAGAACGAGCCCATCGGAACGCCGGCGAAATTGTAGCCCATGCCGTACCAGATGCCGTCGTGGCAGCCGATATGCGGCATCATGTCGAACGTGCCCGCGCATTGCCCCGTCCAGACATGGCTGAGCTTGACGTCGGCGAGGTCTGGCAGCGCCTGCCTGAGGCGCCCGTGCAGGAGGGAGGCGATGGCTGCGGGATCTTCCAGGCCGTTGGCCGTGGCGCCGCCGAACAGCAGGCGCGAGGAATCAGGCGCCGGCCGGAAAAAGTCGATGTCGAGGTTGGAATCGATCACCGTGCGCCGGTGCGGAAGCTGCTTCTGCAGAAGCTCGGGCGGCAGCGGCTCGGTCGCCGCCATATAACCGACAAAGGGGATTACGCGCCGCGCATGCCAGGGCAGGCTTTTCGGCGTGTAGCCGTTGGTCGCCACGACCACGTCACGCGCGCGTGTCTCGCCGACGGTCGTGGTGACGCGCCCCCGTGCGATCGCGGTGACCTCGCAATTGCCCAGGATCTCGACGCCGGCCGACAAGGCCCGCTCCATCAGGCCGCGGTGATAGAGGCCCGGATGCAGCGAGCCGAGATCGGGAATGACCGCGCCGCCGTCGTAGAGGTCGGTCGCCATTTCCTCCCGCATCCGGGCGCGGGGCAGCATGGTGTAGGGCAGTCCGAGATCGGCCTTCATGCCGGCCAGCTCGCGTTCCAGCCCGGCATAGTGGGCGGCCGATGTCGCCGCGACGAGACGGCCGCAGCGGACGGCATGGCAATCGATGCCCTCCTCTTCGATGAAGGCGAGCGTGCTCTCATAGGCCATCGACAGGTCGCGATAGATGGCGGAAGCGTAGTCGGCGCCTTTGGCGGCTTTCAGGTCGACGTACGATTTCTTGAGTGTGCGTCCAAGGAAGCCGGCATTGCGGCGCGACGCGCCATGGCCCGGCTGCTCCTTGTCGAACACCGCGACGCTTCGTCCGGCCCGCGCCAGCGTGAGCGCCGCGCGCAACCCGGTGTAGCCCGACCCGACGATGACCGCGTCATAGGAGGGCGCGGGCGTGCTACTCGCACTCTCGACGAGTGGTGCCGCGTCCCACCAGTAGGGCGCGTTCCTGAAGTCCGCGGTCAGCAGGTCTTTCATCAAGCGGCGAGACGGACTGCACCCTTGCCGCGGACCTCGGCCTCTTCATACTCCGCCGCCGCAATCGCACGGTCGAGCGCGGCGCGCAGCTCCTTCGCACTCTCGAGCGTGAGCTCGACGGCGGCACGTGCGCCGGCGTCGAGGCTGGTGTTGAAGAAGTCGAGCGTGATGACGTCGCCCAGCGGCGCATGGCGGGCGTGGTCATAGGCGACGACCGACTGCGTCAGCGGAAACCACTCGTCGCCGCGCTTGGCCATGCCCTCGGCGCGGGCGATCTCGACGATGGAGGTACACATGCTGCGCCTCCTACTTCGCCAGATGCTTGCCAAAGAAGGCGAACACCTTGCTCCAGCCATCCATCGCCTGTTCCGGCCGGTAGAGCGGCCGGTGCCAGTAGAAGAAGCCGTGGCCGGCGCCGTCGTAGCGATGGAACTCGTGGTTCTTGCTGTGCTTCTTGAGCTCGGCCTCGTGTTGGTTGACCTCCTCGGGGCTGGGCGCGCGGTCGTCGTTGCCGAACAGGCCGAGCAGCGGGGCGGAGAGGTCCTTGGTCATGTCGAGCGGCTGTACCGGCGTCTTGGCGTTGAGCGTCTCCTTGGGCATGACCACACGGCCGCCCCACAGGTCGACCACGGCATCGACGTCCTTCTTCTGGCAGGCATAAATGAAGGCGTGCCGGCCGCCGGAGCAGGAGCCAAACAGCCCGACCTTGCCGTTGTGGTTGGGCTGGCTGCGCATCCAGGCCACGGCGGCGGCGGTGTCGCCGACCATCTGAGAATCAGCGATGCCACCGTCGGCGCGCACCTTGGCCGCGACGTCGTCGGGATTGCCATCGCTGCCGCCGCCCTGCTCGCGCTGGTAGAGGTTGGCGCAGATCGCCATGTAACCGTGATGCGCGAAGCGGCGCGTCGTCTCGATGTAGAGTTCGCTCCAGCCCGGCAGATGGTGGATCAGAACGACGCCGGGGAAGGGACCGGGACCGGCCGGTTTGGCGACGTAGGCGGTGATCGGCGTTCCCTTGTCGCCTTTGAGGGTCACGTTCTCGCACGTCATATCTCGGTAAAATGACATCGATCTTCCTCCTCTGGGAGCGTCAAGCCGCGGTCGCAACCCTGCCAGTATCGCTCTGGAGCGGCGTGTCCTACAACAACCCGGGGCCTCTGCTGGGGGGACGATGGCGGTTCTATTCGAGATCGAACACACCACCACCTATCGCTATGCAAATCCGGTGACGTTCGGCAGGCACCGGGCGATGTTCCTTCCGCGGCCGGCGGCGCGGGGACGGCTCATCGATTGGTCGGCCACGACCAGTATTCCTTCCACGATCCGCTGGACCACCGATGCGCTCGGCAACAACGTCACGGAGATGGCGTTCAGCGAAGCGGCCAAGGAGCTGACCTTCCTGTTCAAGGCCCGCGGCCTCCACTTCGGCGTGCCGGATGTCGAGGCATTTTCCCTCGAACCGCGGGCGGAAACGGTGCCGGTCCAGTACACGCCGGACGAATGGAACGATCTTCTCGTCTATATCCGTCCCCACGCCGAGGACCCCGACGGCACGGTGGCCGCCTGGGCCAAGAGCTTCGTGACCGACAACAGGGACCGCACGACCGACATCCTGGAACGCATGCTCGATGGGTTCCGCGATACCTTCACCTACAACGCCAGGGAGGCCGAAGGCACGCAGTCTCCCCCGGAAACGCTGCGGACGAGATCGGGCACTTGCCGCGACTACGCCTGGCTGATGATCGAGACCCTGCGCCGCCTCGGCGTCGCCGCCCGCTTCGTGAGCGGCTACCTCTACGATGCTGCGCTCGATGGCGGCGCCGTCGGCACCATCGGCTCCGGGTCAACCCATGCCTGGGTGTCGGTGTACCTGCCCGGCGCCGGCTGGACGCACTATGACCCGACCAACCGTCTCAGCGCCGGCTATGACCTGATCCCGGTGGCGATTGCCCGCCACCCGGGTCAGGCGGCGCCGCTGGAAGGCTCGTGGTTCGGCAATACGGGCGATTATCTCGGCATGTCGGTCAAGGTCACCGTCCGCAAGCTCGGGGACGTCTCCGATTCGCCCGGGGAATAGCCACGCGCCCTTTAAGACAGCAGCCCCAGGCTCCTGAAGCTCGCGTGCCCCTTGCGGCCGATCACCAGGTGATCGTGGATGGTGATGCCGAGCGCCTCGGCGGCCTTGCGGATTTCCTTCGTCATCTCGATGTCGTCGCGCGATGGCTTGGGATCGCCCGAGGGGTGGTTGTGCACCAGGATAAGGGCGGCGGCATTGAGCGCCAGCGCCCGCTTCACCACCTCGCGCGGATAGACCGGCGTGTGGTCGATGGTGCCGCGCTGCTGCACCTCGTCGGCGATCAGCACGTTCTTGCGGTCGAGAAAGAGGATGCGGAACTGCTCGGTCTTCTCGTGCGCCAGCGCTGCGTGGCAATAGTCGATGAGCTGCTGCCAGTTGGTCAGCACCGGCATGTCCTTGACCTTGCGCTCGGCCAGCCTGCGTCCGGCCTCGCGTGCTGCCCGGAACAGGATCAGCGTCTTCTGGTCGATCTCGAACTCGCGCAATTGCGCCGGCTCGGCCGCGAACACGTCGCCCAGCGTCCCGAAGCGTTCCAGCAGCCGCTTGGCCAGCGGCTTGGTGTCGATCCGCTCGATCGCATAGAACAGCAGCAGCTCCAGCAATTCGTAGTCGGCCAGCGCGTCGACGCCCGACTTCATCACGCGCTCGCGCACCCGGGCACGATGGCCCCAATAGTGCGGCGTCTCGGCCGCGGCCTCGCCGCTGTTGTGGCCGGCCGCCGGGGCAGGCGCGGCCGCCAGCGCCGCGGCGAGCCTCGCCGTCGGGTCCTCGCCGGAAAAATCCCAACACTGGTCGAGCCTGTTCCAGGCGCCGCCCGCTTCGCGCAACAGCGCACGATGGGGGAGCGTGTTGCCGCTCACGCGCCACAGATTGTCCGATGCTTTTAGGCGGAGGCCGGCAGCCAGCAGCGCGACCAAGGCCTCATCGTCGCCGGTCGCTGGTTCCAGAGCTGCGCGCTTGGCCTTCCCCATATGGCCAACGATCCGATGCAACCGCGGCGGAAAGGCGGCGAGACCACGGCAAGAATCGTAGACGTCGCGTGCCGCCTGTTCGAAGATGTGGCCATGCGTCTCCTGAAACTTGCCCTGTGCCTTTTCGCCTCCTTCCTCGTGGCCGAGGCTGCGCGCGCCGAACCGCAGTGGCTCACCCTGCCCCCGACACCCACGCTTCCCAAGGCGGAGGAGAGCGGGTACGCGCCCGTGAACGGCAT